>CAYUYL010000040.1:0-13884 GCA_964449195.1 uncultured Filomicrobium sp. | reverse complement strand
ATATAATAGAAATCAAATGTGAAGCATGGAACTAGCCCATATGCTTAAATACGACAAGCGGCAGTTTGGTAGCCAACAAGATATACGATACGTGTGTTAGATAGCCGCAATCAAAACACATCTGCTTTGAGCGATAACGGACGGAAGGTCCTCAGACAACCATAACTGAAGATCATTCTTTAAATCAGCCGCAAAAGATTCGTTGACGCCCCATGACTGGATTCCCCGACAAGCTTATTACCGGTTTCCATCAATTCAGGAGTGGACAGTTTGCCAAAGAGCGTAAGCGTTATCGCGCACTGATTGAAAAAGGCCAGAAGCCACAGACAATGGTCATCGCCTGCTGTGATTCGCGTGCGGCACCGGAAATAATATTTAACACACCGCCGGGTGAGCTGTTCATGCTCCGCAATGTGGCCAATTTGGTTCAACCTTACTGTCCCGACGGCGAATACGACGCAACGTCGGCTGCTCTGGAGTTCGCTGTTCAAAGCCTTAAGGTCAAGCATATCGTGATTATGGGGCACAGCCGCTGCGGTGGCATTCAGGCCGCACTGGCTCCCGCTGGTGAGCCGTTATCGCCAGATGATTTTATTGGCAAATGGATGGATCCATTAACATCTGCTGCACGGACCTTGAATGCCAATGATTTGATGACCGATGCAGAGCGTCAGATTGCCCTGGAGCGCATCTCTATTCGCAACTCAATTGAGAATTTGCGTACATTTCCTCATATCGCCGCGGCGGAAGCGAAAGAGTGTTTGATCCTGCATGGGGCATGGTTCGATATAGCAGCTGGTGAATTATGGATTATGGATCCTGCCACTGGGCATTTCAACCGTCTCCGATCGGATAACGAGGCAGATGAGGAGTAATGGCGAATAATAAGGGGCGCGACTTCAGCCGATAGTCCTCATGCGTTTTGGCACTGCTAATAATTGATACTGCCGTCTGTTACTTCTCACCTCGGTACACGTCATCTGCTCCTATTTGTCTGCGGGCCATGGGATCTTAATGTTGGGACACCTGGATGATAGATAGCCAAGTTGAATTGGAAAGATGCTGAATTAAACGTGATGCACTTTGAATTGCCTGCCCCTTATACAATATGGCTCATTGTGGAGACGGTACATGATGAACGATGGGTAATTAAGCAGAACATGTTATTTTACAGCTATAAACTTCTCCAAACAGCATGTGGCGTTTTACTAAGTGTGTTTCTGGTCGGCGGCGTTGCAACAAATGCTTTGGCTGATGCTCAGCTTTCCATGTTACCTCTAGAGCGTAAGCTGCAGCGGCAATTTTTCGATGTCTCACACATGTTTCCAGAGCAATTGGAAGCGCTGCGCTCAGAACATCCGGGTGATATTGTTCTGCTTGATGTGCGCGAGCTCAACGAGTTTACAGTCAGTCACTTGCCAGGCGCCGAGCAAGTTGCCCCCGGTATCAGCAAACCCGATTTTATGGCGAAGTTCGCTCCAAAGCTGAAGGGCAAAATAGTTGTCCTTTATTGTTCGGTTGGCTATCGCAGCTCCAAACTTGCGTCCCGTGTCCAGCAGCAATTATCCAAACTGGGCGTAAAGGAGGTGCACAACCTCAGGGGCGGGATCTTCGCCTGGCATAATACCGGGCGCGCCGTCATGAAAGGTAATGCTGAAACCGATCTCGTTCATCCCTACAGTAAGAGCTGGTCACGTTATCTAGATTTCGGCAATTACGCTGAATACGGCAAAAACCGATCGTGGTGGTCATGGTGATAACGGCCTATCATGTGACAATGGATGAACTGTCCTGTCTGCATGATCAGAGACATAAATATCGCGGATGCCACATGCAATGCGGCCTAAATCGGAAATAATGCCGATCAGGCAGGGCACAAGGATGAGCACAATAACGGTTGCTGTTGTCAGCCCGAACACGATTGTGATGGCTAGAGGGATCAGGAATTGTGCCTGCAAACTTGTCTCGAACATTAATGGTGTAAGGCCGCCAATGGTTGTCAAAGACGTAAGGAGAACTGCCCGCAACCGGTCACCTGCAGCGCCTATGGCAGCGTCTTCCACACTTTCGCCAAGCTTTTTCTGGCGCTCAATAAGCCGGCTCACCAACACAATAGAGTCGTTTACCAGCATGCCACCAAGGCCGAGCAAACCTATAAAAGAAGGCATTGTCAGGTCGTATCCCATGACATAATGACCATATACGGCTCCGACAAAGCCGAACGGGATGATAGCCATAACTGCGAAAGGTTTGAAGAAACTTTCAAAAACCCAGCCCAGAATGATATAGATGAGGGATACGGCAAGAAGCGCGCCGAGCGCAAGATCCTTAAAAGCGTTGCTACGTTCTTCTGTCCGCCCGCCATATTTATATTTAATGTTATGGACCTCGGCTAACGATGGCATGATGTCCCGGTCAAGCTGATCGGAAAGTTGGCTGGGCGTTGCGATTTTGTTATTCAGATCAGCGGTCACAGCTACAGTTGTGACACCATCCCTGCGTTGAATCGTCGAAAATGTTTGGCGTTCGCCGATGCTCACCACGTCCGTCAATGCAACGCGTGCACCGTTGGGTGCGCGCAGATACATATTATAGAGCGCCAAAGGCCCCGGAATGTCCTGCTTTCTCAGCACGCGAACCGTGATTTCTTCATCACCACGCGCAAACCGTGTCGCAATTGCACCTTCAAAGGCATTGCGTACTTGTTGCCCGACGGTTGCGGCAGTAAAGCCAAGTGCTGTTCCACGCGGCGTGAGCGCGAAGACAAGCTCTTGCTTGCCATAGGGCAGATCATCCTCGATGGCGCTGATGCCATCAAACCCCGTCAGCCTGGTTTTGAGATCCTCTGCGGCTTGTTTCAGGACATTGATAGGGGCGCCGTACAACTGCACGTCCACATCACGGCCGGGAGGCCCGGAGCGGCGCCCGTAAACAGTAATCCGCTCGACACCTGGAATTTCTGGCAGGGCGGCGCGCCATGCTTCAAGGATGCGCTGGGTGCGGATGGTCCGCACCTCGCTTGATGTCAGTTGTGCGTTAACTTCAGCGAGATTATTGCCGGTCTGGCGGCCGATCTGCCCAAGCAGGGCAAACGATGTTACAATAAGGTTATCTTGCGGCTCTGAGACTTGTCCAGGTTGTGCACTGATCGCCGTCTCAGATAAAAGCCTAGTCTCTGCTTGGTAAAGCGCCTGCTGCACCACGTCTATTGCCTTAATCTGTTTGTTGCGTGGGACGCCTGGTGCAAAATAGATCGACGCCAGGGCGTTTTCCGATTCGATTTGAGGGAAGAAAATAAAACGCACGCGCTCACCAGCTAAAGCACCAAAAGCAATAATAAGGCTGCCCACCATAAGCGCAATGGTGGTGGCTCTCCAGCGAAATGAGACGCGCACGATTGGCAGGAAAATCACATCCCTGAACCACGCAAATCCATTGTCAATTCCACGTCTGAACAAACTAGGGGCGCGCCGCTGTGAGCGGCCATGGCGCAGATGCCCCGGTAAAATCAGAAAACATTCGAGCATGCTGGCAAACAGGGCTGCCAGAACAACCAGCGGGATGGCGCGCAATATATCCCCCATGGTGTCACCAATAAAAAATATTGGCAGGAATGCGGCTGCTGTTGTCAGGATTGCCGCTGTAACAGGCGCAAACATCCGCACAGCCCCCTGCTCTGCAGATTGTATGCGGGGCATGCCGTTTTCCTCAAGCGCAGCCGTATGTTCGCCAACAACAATGGCATCATCCACGATGATGCCAAGCATCATGATAAGCCCGAACATGGAAATCATATTGATGCTTTGTCCGGTTGCCAGCATCACGCCAAATGTTGCGAAAATAGCAACAGGTATGCCGGCCGCTGTCCAAAATGCAATTCGGACGTTCAAAAAAATAAACAATGCGATGAGAACCAACCCCAGGCCTTGCAGGCCGTTCCAAAGCAGAATGCTCAGGCGGTCCTCGACATATTTGCCCACCACATCGTAAACATTGAGACGCAGAGATTGCGGAAGTTCCTGTTTGGTCTGCTGGATATAAGCCTGCATCAGGCCCATTGTCTTCAGGGTATCAGCTGTGGAAGAGCGTTGCACCAGAAGTTCAATCGCCCTGGCACCGCAAAGTTCTCCGGTATCTGTCTGCCTGCAAGGTGAACCATTGGTGCGTTTTTCGTTGAGCCAGCCAAGCATCCCATCCCGCTCAAATGCCGTGGCAATGGAGGCGATGTCACCCAGATAAACTTTCTGGCCTGTCGCCAAAGATTTAACTTCAATGTTACCGATTTCCTCAGGCGTTTCACGATCGGATTTAGCGCGCAATTGCCGTTCACTTGCGCCTTGAAGGGTTCCGGCCGGCAGATCCTGGGTGTTATCCTGGATTTTTTTCGAAATCCCCTCGAGGCTGAGATCGAGGCGTCTCAGATCTGCTTCACGGATTTCTATGCGTATTTCTTCGTCGCGCGCACCGCGCATATCCACTTTATCGATACCAGCAGCAAGAAGGCCGTCGCGTATCGTCTTAGCGTAGGACTTGAGTGCCTGCTCCGTGAATGGGCCGGATATGGCAATCCGGGCAATTGGCTCAAACATGGACGCACGGCTGATTTTTGGTGTTTCCGCGCTGTCCGGCAGGGTTGTTATGGTAGTAACAGCCTGCTCGACATCCGCTTGCGCTTTCTGCATATCAGCTGAGCGTTCGAATTCAATCGCGATGCTGGCCGTGCCTTCCCTGGCGTATGAGCGCACTTTATCAACTGCATCTATGAAGCGCAGTTCAGGTTCTAAAACATCAAGGATTCCGCTCGCTACGTCCTCCGCACTGGCACCTGGCCAGTTCACCGAAACATTGACAACAGGAACTTCCAGATCAGGAAAAAATTGCCGATTAAGTTGCGTCAGACTCAAAAGCCCGATCAAAATCAGCATAATTGTCAAAAGGTGTGCAGCGGTTCCGTGCCGGGCAAAGCGCGCGACAATGGGGCTGGTCGTATTGTCTTCTTTTTTGGCTGCGCTGCGCCGAGAACGGTTGTGAACTTTAAACATCATTCGATGGAATGTCCTTCACGCGTATGCCTTTGCCGGGCCTCGAGAGACGTGTCACCATAAGGCGTTCTCCGCTCCGAACATCGCCCTGGATAAGAAAATCCTTGCCGCTTGCACCGACCACACGGACGCTTCGTTCTTCCAGTTTGCCATCGATAATGACATAAACCTTCTTGCGCTCTTTAACGTTTTCTTCTTTCGGGTCAGCGCTCTCAGTTTTACCGAGGTTACTGTTTGGGCTATCATACAGAGCCTCACTCGGCACCTTGACAACATTTTGATACATAATGTCCTGGAGTCTCACTTCGACGAAAACACCGGGGCGTATCGGAGCAGGGAGATTTTCTGTTTCAATCCGGCCGTAAATCTGTATTCCGCCGTCCTGTGATGAAACACGGGCGTCAATGCGTTCAATCGTTGCGTTGTAATTCAGTTTTCGGCTGCCCACGTCCCAAACTACTTTGAGAGGCCGGCCAACCAGATCGGTTTCAACTGCGGCAAGGCGGCCGAACTGCCGGTCTGTAATCGCAAAGCGCACGTCAATCCAATCGCGGTCGATCAACGTTGCAACACGGTCATTAACACTTAACATGCGCCCGACCTGAGCCCCGACATCACTGACATAGGCATTGAATGGCGCCTTAAGGAGCGTTTCTGTAAGCCGCTTTCGGGCACGTTCCATTACAGTTTTAAGGCGTGAAACGGTTGCCTCTTGCTGCGTCTTCCTAGCTGACCAGACCTTAAGATTATTTTCCAGTTGCGTAACGGTTTGTTGGCGTTGCGATAAAATAAGCCGGCGATCGTCAATGGTGCGTGCTGAAACAGTTCCTCGTGTTCCAAGTTTTTTGGCTCGATTGAGATCGGTTTGGGCAAGCCGCAACTGCTCGCGCGCTGATGTGAGATTGCCTTTCTCGACTTCAAGTGATGCTTCTGTTTCGATCAGTTTTGCCTTGGCCTCTGCAAGTTGAGCTTGCGCTTCCGATACGCCGACTTCATAATCGAACGCATCAATCTCCAGCAGCATATCGCCTGCCTTAACCTCGCCGCCGGATAGCAATTGCGCGCCGGTTTTACGCACTTGACCTGCAACAAGAGCACGCAATTCAACCTGGCGGCCTGCTACGGTCGTTCCATACAGCGTTAAAGTTGGCTGATCGTTTGCATACATAACCAGGATGGAGCGGACTGGAAAAACAATTTCCTCCGGCGCACGCACCCGTGCCGGTGGCTTTGTCGATTTCATATACTGGTAAATACCGATTGCTATGGCCAGAACGGCAATGGGCAACAAAATTTGTGCCAAAAATCTGATTGCTTTTATCATCAAGGTATATATCTGACTGTGATCTTTCTCGGCGTTGACTGTTCGAACATCATTAACGTTATTTACAGTGACAGAACTCAATACATGTTATTTACACTTTGAACAGAGTATGAATTCTAGTGTTCAGGATCAAATGCTTGTTTTCCGGGCGGATGTCGTCAGGCGTTTGCGAATCCAGAACACAATCAAAAACTAGAATACTCTGAAGCCTTACGTCTCTAGGGTGTGCTTTGGATGTATTGTTATGTGATCTTCCTCATTATCTTTAAGCGGATATACAACTCACTGGCAGTTATGGAAGTAAGGTATGGAGCATGAATATCTCGATTAATGGCCGGATACACAGTGTTTCGGTTGAGCCGGATACACCGTTGCTTTGGGTGCTAAGAGATGAATTGGACTTAACAGGCACAAAATACGGCTGCGGAATATCGGCATGTGGTGCGTGTACGGTGCTGATTAACGGTGAACCGTTTCGTTCGTGTTCAATTCCCATAGAGGATGTTGATGGCGAGGTAACAACCATTGAAGGCCTCGCCAAGGATGGAAAACTCTCGGCGGTGCAGGAAGCGTGGCTGGAACATCAGGTTGCACAATGTGGTTATTGCCAGTCTGGTCAAATTATTGCTGCGACATCATTACTGAAAAATAATCCAAAACCAACGGATGCTGATATCGATGAAGCGATGACGAATATTTGCCGCTGCGGCACATATCAACGCATTCGCCAGGCGATTCGGATGGCCCAGAAAAAAATGGGCTGAAATTAAAAGAGCATATAGCTGTGATGATGCGAAAATAGGGTGTGCTGCCGGCGAAAACCCTTCGGGTGCGAAGTGCCTATGTCGGATACACTGTCATGTCCTAAAGGCAGGAATAATGAGTAAACTTGGAAAAATCACGCGCCGGACATTTCTGATTGGGTCTGCGGCCATAGCAGGCGGCGTTGCCTTTGGAACATATAGCTATCTGAAAGCACCTGTAAATCCGCTGTCTCCCGGACCGGATGAAGTGACACTCAACCCTTATCTTCTGATTACAAAAGATAAAATAATAATCATTACTCCTCGCGCCGAGATGGGCCAGGGTATCCATACAACACTGGCTGCGTTGGTTGCCGAAGAGCTTGATGTGCCCATGGAGATGATTACCGCAGAGCACGGACCAGCCAGCGAAACCTATTATAATGCAACTGCCTTGTCCTTAGGGCTTCCATTCGCAGATTACAGCTCATCAACACTTCGGGATATTGCTGAAAGCGCCGTTGCGGTGCCTGCGAAATTCATCGGCATGCAGATAACTGGCGGATCAACGTCCACCAGGGATGCATTCGAGCGTATGCGGTCTGCCGGAGCTGCAGCGCGTGTCGCGCTTGTCAAGTCAGCATCTTTTCGACTCGGCGTCAGTATAGAAAACTTGGAAACTCAGGGTGGGTATGTCGTAGCCCCTGATGGGCAACGCTTAAGCTATTATGAATTGGCAGCTGATGCAGCGAAAACCCACGTGCCTTCCAGGCCTGATTTGAAGCCCAGATCTGAGTGGCGGCACCTCGGCAAATCACTTCCCAGGGTTGATATGCGTGCCAAGGTTGATGGTACCGCTGAATTTGGTATTGATATCAAAATGCCGGATATGCTCTACGCAACGGTGCGTATGAACCCGCGCCTTGGTGGAAAAATGAAGTCGTTTGATGCCATCAAAGCGCTGCAAAAAACGGGCGTTGAAAAAGTGGTTGATCTGGGCGATGGCGTCGGTTTGATTGCCACCAGCACATGGCGCGCATTCAAGGCCGCTGAAGCACTTGAAATTGAATGGGACGATGCGCCTTATCCACCAACCTCAGAGGCACTTTTTGAAACGATTACTAAAGCTTTTGACGGTGAGGTGAACGCATCACTGCGTGCGGATGGCAACGCGCAAACGACACTCAATACAGCACAGCAAGCTGTTGAAGCCGAATACAGGGTTCCCTTTCTTGCTCACCTCTGTATGGAGCCTTTGAACGCAACCGCATTACTGGGCGACGGGCGCTTGGATATATGGTGTGGAAATCAGGCACCAACCTTGATCCGCGATCACGCTGCAGCCATAGCCGGTCTCGAGAGCGCTAGCGTCCACGTACACACCCTTTATATGGGGGGCGGATTCGGCCGCCGGAGTGAAACTGATTTTGCCAATCAAGCCGTGCGGTTGGCCATGGCGATGCCGGGGCGGCCGGTCAAGCTAACATGGACGCGTGAAGAAGACACAACCCACGATTACTACCGGCCGGCAGCAGTTGCCCGCCTCAAAGGTGCAATTGGTGGCGGTCGCCCGTCTGTATTGCAGGCTGATATCGCTACTCCCTCAGTTTTGCGCCAGCAAAGTCAGCGTGCCATTGGAGCAGCAATGCCGGGGCCCGACAAGCTTTTGGTCGAAGGTGCATTCGATCAGCCATACGGTATTACGGATTATCAGGTGAACGGCTATATCTCCGATTTGCCTGTTCCTGTAGGGCCGTGGCGATCCGTAGGTAACTCCTACAATGCTTTTTTTCACGAGTGTTTTATCGATGAACTGGCGCATAGTGGCAATCTTGATCCCATCCAGATGCGTCTCGAACTCATGACAGATGTCGATGAACCATCGCGGCGTGTTATTGAAACGGTCGCAGAAATGGCGAATTGGTCAGGCCGTAGAAATGGCGAGAAGGCACGCGGTGTTGCGTTTACCTATTCGTTCGGTTCACCAACCGCGCAAATCGTGGAGTTGAGCCAAAGTGAAGGCGTAATCAAGATTGAGAAGGTCTGGTGTGCCATTGATGTTGGCATCGCCCTGGACCGCCGTAACATCGAGGCGCAGATGATGTCTGGCATTATCTTTGGCCTGAGCGCTGCGATTTATAACGAAATTACGTTTGACGATGGCAGGGTGCAGCAAACCAATTTCCATGATTATGAAACCATGCGTCTCTACCAGGCGCCAGCCATCGAAACACGGGTTCTGGAAAACAAGGCGGAGATGGGCGGCGTCGGCGAACCCGGAACGCCACCTTCCATGCCCGCACTCGCCAATGCCGTTTTTGCTCTCACGGGCCAGCGTATCCGTTCATTGCCTCTCAACCAGCATGTCGATTTTGTCTGACATCTGCCGGTGTTATCAGAGCAAGGCTCTGTCAAATCAGACAAGATCAGGATATTGGCTGATGATTTAGATTTAGTACTTGGAACCGCAAGCTCCATGAATTCGGAGCCGGGGGCAACTGATTAAGCGTATGCGCTTCCATCTACTGATGATATGAGGGAAATTGAAGCTTCAAGCTGGCTTGACAATGGTGGTGCTTCTCATGTGATGACAGCCAGTATTGTGTATCGGGTTGACGAACAAATCCCTTTGAGCGGTGTGTTTATGTAAGTCATGAACTGCATAGCGAGTTGACATCGTCGTGTTTGAATTGAACTTCGGAGATTGAGTGGCGCATGGCAGACAGACTTGTAAAGGATTGCTTTCGCCGGAACCCTGAGAATCAGGCACGCCTGTCACATAATGATGCGGTTGCGCAGCTTCGCACCAGTATAAGTCCCGTTACCGATAAGATCGCTTTAAATCTGGACCAGACGAACGGCCGGATTTGTGCAGCATCTGTTACTGCGCCGCGCTCTGTGCCTGGCCACAGCAATGCGGCTGTGGATGGCTATGCATTCGCACATGAAAGCTTGACGCTTGAGGGCGCCAATAAGCTCCGCATTGTAACGTATGAGGCCGCAGGCCATCCCAGCGGACATGTGATCAAAGTAGGGGAGGCAGCCCGTATTTTTACCGGCGCGGTTTTGCCGGCAGGCTGCGATACCGTAGCCATGCAGGAAGATTGCGAGATGGAGCCCGCCACAAGCAGTCTGCCAGATGCAGTTGTGCGTATTCCAGCGGGAGTCTCACATGGCGCAAATGTGCGGAGCGCTGGTGAGGATGTTGGTAATGGTGATGTGATTATTGAAGCTGGTCATGTCATACGGCCTCAGGATGTCGCAGCATTGGCATCTGTTGGTTGTACCCAGATAACCTGTTATGCGCCGCCGCGGATTGCTGTTCTTTCAAGCGGCGATGAGGTTGTTCGTGCGGGTGAAGCTGCTCTGTCTCCCGGCCAGATCTACGATGCCAACGGTCCCATGCTGCTTTCACTTGCAGCGGCCACAGGAGCTCATGTCACTGATTTGGGTGTTTTGCCGGATCGTCCGGAAGACGCTATGGCGGCATTGCGGGATGCAGCCTATCATTTTGATCTCATCCTGACGTCCGGTGGTGCCGGCCGGGGGGATGAGGACCACATGGCAAGCGCTATCCGGGAACTTGGGACCTGCTATTTCTGGAATATCTCGGTCAAGCCAGGAAAGCCTTTAATGTTTGGCCAGATCGGCAGCACGGTCGTTGCGGGTTTGCCAGGCAATCCTGTTGCGGCTTTTGTCTGCTTTCTGATTTATGTTTACCCAGTGATCCGGCGTCTTGGCGGCGCGCGATGGCCGGAGCCGCGCCGCTTTCCACTTCCTGCCAGCTTTGCTGTGAAAACGCGTAAGACCGGCCGCCGCGAATTCTGGCGCGGTTCCACCCGGCTGCAGGATGGGAAGCTTATGGTGGAAAAATTCGCTCGCGATGGTTCCGGGCTTATTTCCGGTTTACGTGCTGCAGATGGCCTCATTGATATTGCCGAATATGTTACGTCTGTCCAGCCGGGCGATATCGTGAACTTTATTCCGTTTTCTGAGTTTGGTATCGGCATTTTATAGACGTAACAGCGCCATAAATCGGGATTACAGACAGTGTTAAGGCTGTTATGCTAATCCTAAGGCGTGCGATTCAAGGCCTGAGTATCATTTGAGATCAAAAACCAAGACTGAACGCGGTCCTGTAACCTCAGAAGGCAAATGCTGTTTTTATTGCGATCGTTGACACGGGCGATTGAACTCCTAATCACGATGCCGGTCTGGCTTGTTCGTACGTTCACAATTGGCATAGCCTTTAATCCGAGGCTCGGGCCCATTCGTTACGTGGCCTCAGCCATTGTACTCTATATTTTTGCTGCAGCGGTGCTCGTTTATATTGTAGCTCCCGTCCGTGGTTTTATAGGTGCTCAATATCAATCGACAAAACTAAGATACGACGCTGAGCGCTGGATCGCGACAGCCGTTTACGATAAAGATCGCAACTTTGTAGGAACGTTTGATCCGCGTCTCGATAGTCAGCGCGACGTTAACTATACGGGCAGTGCAATTGAACTCGGTGGCTATACAGCCAATCCGGATCACAAATCAATTCCGGTTCAGAATGTTCCGGAATTTTATTGGCAGTGCCTGCACTATCTTGAAGATCGTCATCTGGGCGGCATACTTAATCCCTTCGGCATCGACTTTATGGGGGTGCTGAAAATTCCCTACAGCAGCATTGTGCGGAGCATTCGCCAACGTCGTATTGTTTTTGGTGTTGGCGGTTCGACATTGCCGATGCAGTTGGCTCGCGTGATTTATAAGACGCCGCCGCTGGCCCGTGAGAGTGCGTGGGAAAAAATCGGCCGTAAGCTGTCGGAGTGGTGGACGGCGCCTGTGATCTACTTTGAGTTGACCAGAGGCGGTGATGATACGCCTCTCAAACAATGGGCAGCTAATCACCTTTGGTTAGCACAACGCACGGGAGGGGCACCGCTCCATGGCATTGAAGTGACCAGCCGCATTGTTTTCGGCAAGGAGGCTAAAGATCTTACAACCGCAGAACAGTTTGTTCTCGCATCTGCTGTGAATAAGCCGATTATTCTGCTGGAGGGAAGCGAAAGGTTGAACGCCGTGCGATTATCGGGCTGGCGCTATATTCTTGAAGTACGCGCCAACCATTGTGCAAGCGCTCTTCTGTCTGACCCGGAAGAGCAAAAAAAGGTCTTGTTTGAGCTGGTTAACCTGGCTGGGGGGCCGCCTGATCCTGTGGTGAAACCGGCGCTTCAGGCAGCCATTGAGAAGCATGCGCCGAAGTATCTGGCACGAGCACGGGCCAACCCGCGTATTCGTGCGAATGTTCTCATGCCGTCAGCCCGCCTTGGCGTACGTGAGGAGATGAAGCAGGTCTTCGGCTTCAACTGGCGCAGCGCCGTACGTGGTATTACGACGACGATTACGCCAAGCGAAAACCTCGCATTGCGTACCCGCCTCAACAAAGAACTGGGCCGGCTTCATAATAAGTGGAAGGGGCGGCTTCTGCCTGGTTATGTGCTTGATCCAAAGCTGGTGGCAGATGGCAATGCAACGATACCAGACGTTATCGTTGTCGCCGCAGACGGTGAAGGCCGTATTGTCCGTTATTTCGAAAGTTCACAATTGGCACCGTATTTTGGTTCGCTCAGTGCGCGCGATCCGCAGACGGGGCACTACAAAAGCCGCCGTGAAAACCGGCAAATTGCCTCCGTTGGCAAGATGATCAGCGCTGTTGCGATTGCCAATCAGCGCAGGGATACAATCAATACGCTCTACACAGACAGCGCCGCACCAAGCCGTGGTCTCGAAACATGCCGGCGTAATGGCAAACTTCGGCGTGGCCGCCGGGCTCTAGTTGCGTTTGCCTGTTCTTTGAACCGCCCGCTAGAATGGCGGACGGCAAAAATTCCGGATGCGGATCTCACGCGCATCATTGATCGTTTTGGTTTTAATATGCCGCCAACGCCGGATCCGTCTTTGAAAACGCCGCCGTCAACCGCCGTTGTGCGCGGCCTTATTGCCGGTTCACCACAGCGTGTCCACCACATGGCCGGCGTTATTCTTGCAGCTTTGACGAAAGATGGAGATAGGCCCGTGCGCGCCCCAACGCTGGTGCAGCAGTACGAGTTCACAACTGAGGACGTGCGCGAGCAGTTCGCCGAACGGCCTGAGTATGAGATCAAACCTGCAGATATCATCCGGCCGGGCAGCCTGGCAGCGATCCGTTCATTTTTGCGTGCTCCGTTGTGCTATCAGAACAAGGGGCGGCAGTATGGCACTTTGAACCGATTGAAAGATTGGTGCGCTGCACGCCGCGCCGGTCTGAAGTTGCATTTTGCTAAAACGGGAACAGCTGTGACGGCAGACCCCGATGCGACGACCGACACCTGGGTGACAGGGGGCATGCAATTTACCAACGGTGCGCGTTATAGCTATGTTGTGGTTGTTGGTAGTGGTTCCGCGACGCAGCCGTTTGCACGCAATCTTCATTCGAGTCAGCTTGTACAGCCTCTTTTACGCATCCTCCTTGAAGATCTCGAAGATCATGCACGCCGCAATCCCCCTGTGCGGCCAGTATCTCATGCATCGCTTCAGAACTCTGTAACTGTAGCCAAACCGAAACGCCGTTTTTCTATCCAAGGCATAATCGAGCGCAATTTATTTGATGGAAAGTAATTCAGGGCTCGCCTGGATGTATGCGTGGTGCTATGTGATAAATGATACTGCGTATGATATGTGCGGACCGCATCAGTTTTTAGAGTCTTTAATAGGGGATCAGTAAACCCCTCGCCTTTAGGCGACAGGA
>CAYUYL010000039.1:0-14121 GCA_964449195.1 uncultured Filomicrobium sp. | reverse complement strand
CGCTTTGGGAATCCCGAAAACCAAATGAGTCGAGCTTTAATTCATCTGGTATTACTTGACGCGCCTGCCAAATTCGGGATCACTTCGCTCTCGTTTTTTGCCTGCCGTGAATTGCCTTCAAAATTGGCTCCCATATCCAGGGTCAATCTTTGATGATGAATATCGCCGGACACTTGAGCCGTTGATGTAAGTATGACATCGGCACCACGCACAACACCGTCTACTCTGCCATCGACGCGCACAACTTTTGCATGAACAAGACCGGTTATCTGACCGGTCTGCCCAACCGTAACCTCCATGCCTGTCACGCTACCGTGAATTTCACCCTCAATAAGCAACGGCTGCTCGGCCACCATTTGCATTCCATCGCCGGTAATTATGAGGTCGCGCGCAATAAAGGAGCCGCCCCTATTTGATGAAGCAGCAGATGCTGGTGACACAGAATTTCGTTCGGGCTGTGGCGCACTTTTGTCGTTATTCCGTGAAAACATAAATTTCTCCGGTGTTGTAATCTGAAAACATCATGGACAAGCCGATTTGTAATGGAAAAGCTGTTTAAACGTCTCAAGGACAACAGGGCGTTCTGGACAAGCCAGCCCCGCGTAACGTCTTACCGTTTTAATTGGTTTTAATTAGGATGTTCAGACATGGCTCTAGAATAGTTGTAACGCAAACGCAACGCGCCTGCAAATTCGCTTCATGAACGGCCAATGCCTTGAACTCGATAGCCTTAACGAGGTAGCCAAATGAAAGCAGTTATACAAAAATAGTTAAAACACTGAGGGGCGTTGAAATGCATAGAAGTAAGATGGTCTTAGCCAGCCTGATGGCTATTGCGGCAGCAACAAGCGCACATGCGCAGGGCTGCCCGGGAAACCCAAACGCACTGGGGGTTGCGCGTACCGTTCAAATCGATACCACCGGTGGGCAGGCCTTTGGTTTTTCACATTATAAAATTCATGATTTTTTGCAGGATAAAGAAGTTATCCTGACATTTGACGATGGACCGCAAGTCAAGTGGACGGATATGATCCTGGAAGCTTTAAAGCGTCATTGCACCAAGGCAACATTTTTCTCTGTTGGAAAAATGGCAATTGGAATGCCGGAAATCATCCGCCGTGTGCATGCAGAAGGTCACACGGTTGGGACCCATACGTGGTCCCACCCGAATTTGCGTAAAAAGAAATTCAATGCCAACGACGCAGTTAAGGGCATTGAAGAAATTGAAAAGGGTGTCAGTGCAATCAAAATCGCGTTAGGCAAAGACAAGCCGGTTGCACCATTCTTCCGCTACCCGTTTCTCAACGACTCGCAACCAACCCTCAATCACTTGGCGAAACGGAATATGGGAATATTCGCCATGGATGTGGATTCCTTTGACTTTAGAAAAAAGTATCGCAAGTCCCCGGGCAGACTTGTCAAAGCCATTATGAAGAAACTGCGCCAGAAAGGTAAGGGCATTCTGTTAATGCATGACATCCAGCCTGCAGCCGCGAAAGCGATGCCCAGCCTCCTGGATAACTTAAAAGCAGGCGGTTTTAAAATCGTACATATGATACCAGCGTTTGCGGCTACTTCTCTACCCGAATACGATAAAATGGTTGAGAAAAAAGCCCGTGGCATCCAGGTCGGTGCAGTTCGTTCAACCTTCAGCGTTGTCAAAACTGTAAAATAAAAAGAGAACAAAGTGCTTTGCAGCAAACGCTTGGTTGTCGGCCGAAAGCCATCAAGCGTTTTGCAGCCAGAGTACAATTAACAATAAATTGCGTTTTCCAGTGAAAACACTTCGGGTACGACGTGCGGGAGTTGGAATACTCATATTCGATCAGGTTCGAGAGAAGCTATGCGTAAGGCTTTCATATGCGGCATGTCAGGCACAGTACTGACGAATAAAGAGGCCTCATTCCTGACACGTGAGCGCCCGGCAGGTGTGATCTTATTCTCCCGCAACGTGGAAACACCGGAACAACTCTCTCGCCTGATCACCGATGCACGTAGCGCCATTGGAGCCGACGATATCCTGATACTCGTTGACCAGGAAGGAGGCCGGGTGCAGCGTCTGGCAAAACCGCATTGGCGGACACTACCGGCCGCCAGCAGCTTTGCCAGCCGCATCGCAGTATCCTGGGAAATAACAACAGCTGTTGAGGCGGCGCATACCATTGCCCAACTTACCGCCCATGACCTGCGCACAGTTGGCATCAACGTCAACTGCGTTCCCTGCGCCGATATGCCTGTGGCAGACGCCCATGACATCATCGGCGCACGCGCTTATGGCACCACACTTAAGACAATCGTGCCACTGGCAAAAGCAGTTGCAGAAGCGCATATGGATATGGGAGTCCTGCCTGTTATCAAGCACATTCCAGGCCATGGCCGGGCAACAGTAGACAGCCATCTATCACTGCCCATGGTTGACACCAGGCGAGCCGAGCTTACCGCAACGGACTTTGCAGCATTTTACGAATTACGCGATTTACCTGCTGCCATGACCGCCCATGTCGTCTACACTGCGATTGATTCAGCTCAGCCGGCCACAACATCGAACAATGTCATTGCTGAGGTTATTCGCGGCGACATCGGCTTTGATGGTCTTCTCATGTCCGATGATCTCTCAATGAAAGCCCTGCAGGGCTCACTCGGCGACAGGTCAGCCGCGGCCATAGCTGCCGGCTGCGATATCGCATTGCATTGCAACGGCGACTTTACTGAAATGACAGAGGTTGCAAATGCTGTTCCCATCATGAACGGGCAAACTCACGAGCGCTTCATGAAATGCGCTGCTATTACTGCACGCAAGCCTTTTCCACTTGATATATCAGCTGCGGAGCAGCTTCTCGCAGAGCATATGCAGTCAGCGGCGGCATAATAAGCTATGATACGGCGAATCTATAAAGTTGAAACGCCATACGCTAACCACTGGCTTATGCCCTATGGATACAACCCCATCATTACTGCAATCGCCTTCCGCCACGCCGGAACAAGTCCAAATACAGGCAGATTATTACACAGCCACAAACGCAGCTGAAGAACAGCTAGCAGAGGCGTTTGTCGTCGATATCGACGGATTTGAAGGGTCACTAGATCTCCTGCTTGCTATGGCACGGACACAGAAAGTTGATCTTACGGGCATTTCTGTACTCGCCCTTGCCGAGCAATACCTTGCATTTGTCGGCACTGCGCATGAGCTTCGCCTGGAACTGGCAGCAGACTATCTTACCATGGCAGCATGGCTGACATATCTCAAATCGCGCCTGCTATTGCCTGAAGACGAAGTCCATGATGACGCCCCCAGCGGCGAAGAATTGGCGCAGCGCCTCGCCTTCCGGCTCATGCGGCTGAATGCCATGCGCGACGCCGCGGACCAGTTCATGTCCCGCGATCGCCTCGGACGCGATGTCTTCGCCCGCGGCCGGCCCGAGCAGAATGGGCCATCATGCACAACCTATTACACGGCAGATTTGTTCGATTTACTCAAAGCCTATGCCACACAACGCAAACGTACGCTCCCCCGTGTGCATGTCGTCAGAAAAAGGACCGTCTGGTCGATCAAGGATGCCCGCGTTCGGCTTGAACGGCTGATCGAGCAGATCTCCGGAACGTGGCTGCGGCTGGACCAGTGCCTGCAGAACAATCCGCCCCCCCCCCAAGAGGACCACCGGACGGTTGCGGCAAGCTGTCTTGGAGCAGCGCTGGAAATGGCACGTGAGGGCGTCATAGAGATCCGCCAGGAGCGGGCATTCGGGCCGGTTTTTGTGCGCTGCCGCGAAACCAGTGCCCCAAGGCAAAGTGGAGAGGAGCACAGGCTTAAAGAACAACAAGGCGGGCAATACGATGGAACCGGGTCCGGGGCAAAGACAAACCGATGAGCAGAAAATTAATTAAGACACACAGCTCTTCACCACTCGACCGCAAACAACACGCTGAGGCCACACCTTCAAATGCCAATCAGCACACAACTGCCCCCCCAATCTCACCCGATAAGACTTGCCTAAGCAGGGCTGCTGAGTCTCCTGAGCCACCGAATTATCACAACGAGATGCGTATTTTAGAAGCAACGCTCTTTGCTTCCGACAAAGCACTTAGCATATCGCAGATGGCGGAGTGCCTCGCCGATGGCGTGGATATTAAGGCCGTATTGAAGATGCTTTCAGCCGAATATGCCAACCGTGGCGTCAATATTATCCAGCTTGATGGCAAATGGATGTTCCGCACCGCGCCAGATCTGGCACATGTCCTGCACAAACATGCCATAGAGGAACGCCGGCTATCCCGTGCAGCGCTGGAGACGCTCGCCATTATTGCTTACCACCAGCCTGTGACCCGCGCCGAAATCGAGGATGTACGCGGGGTATCGACGTCAAAGGGCACGCTCGATGTGCTTATGGAAACCGGATGGGTCCGGCCCCGGGGCCGCAGGCGCGCTCCGGGCCGGCCAGTTACATACGGTACAACGGAAGATTTTTTACAGCACTTCGGCCTTGATGGGCTGCGCGACTTACCCGGCCTTGCTGAACTCAAAGGCGCCGGCCTCCTCGATACGACTCTGCCGCCAGATTTCCGCATGCCTGAACCCAGGGAACTCGCAAGCTTGCTGCCGGATGAACTTCCCCTCGCCACTGAAGACGATGCGGACACAGAAAGTCCTGGCAACATCAATGATGAAACAGACCAGGATGATGAAGATGACTGTGCTCTGCCTTAATAGTTCCACTTTTTCTCAGCTGAATGTTCTGAGCGAGGTGCAGCGCGAAGCTCTAGAGTCTTTCTGCACCAAGTTGCATGCATCACCTGCCAACTCTCCCGACAGCCCATGAGATCACCTGCTCACCCGGATACATCCACTGGAATTCAAGTTTTTCTTGGCTCTTGCCAAAATCTTGGTCATTCCGGCATTTATTGCCGCAATCCATTGCTCAAGAACCATGGTGTCCAAAAATAGTACAAGTAGCGAGACTTAAGCCGGTACCGCCAGAAAAGCATTTTCCCGTTTCGATGAATGGTTGACGGTGACAAGCACCGGCATGACAGAATTTATGTTTGCGGCCTGAGCTGAAACAAAAATACCCTAGCTTGCGCAGGAACTGAGCAGTCCTTTAATGCCAGACGCATGAGAGGTCTGACGTGCTGACTTGACTGAAAAAGTTTTGGCAGATGGGAAGTCTATATAGGCGTCAAGCTTTCTGATATTAGCCCGCACCATATGCGCTTCGCGGTGATCACCGCCGTAAACTGCTATTGTCAACTTCAGGCTTTCGGCATAAAGACGCCGCGCTTCTTCAATATGGCAGTTCTGAAGAACGACTGCGGCGAGATTGTTCTTAAACTCTGCAAGCTGTTCCGGATGCTTGCCATCAAGCGCCTCTACGATACGTATGGCATGCCGGTAATTCTGCTCAGCCTGTGGGAGAGCACCAGATAAATCTTGGAAAAGAGCGAGGTTACTAAGAGCTTGAGCATATCTGAGATGGCCATCTCCAAACCGCAATCTTGCGCCTTCGACCACCACCGTTGACAATGAAATTGCGGTCTGAAGCCGACCGGAGCGGTAGGCATTTGCAGCTCTCGCGGCAAGCATCTGCAATTCATGCAATTGCGGAGCCGGCAATTGCGAAGTCTGGCTCATCGCATTCCCTGCAGAAACAACCAGGCAGGCAGTTAAGAGCAAGAATCTCGACCAGATAAAGCAACGATAATGTCTACAACGCACGTACTGCAACTCCCGGCATCAACACACAAATACAAAGCACAATTTATCATATACGGCTTAGCCAGAGCATGGTTAAAGATGCGTTAATTTAACCGGCATATTTGATGATATCAACAGATTACCCCATACTCACTCCAGACAGCCAGGCATGGCGAACACAATTTCAAACGCATGGCACCACCTTCCGTAAAGCTGACAAGCTCTTGTTTTGCAAACACAAGACGGCTTCACAGATTCTAACTGCGGCAACCTTACATCGTCTAGGAATAGGAAATTCAACGTGTGACAATGCTTTCTAAATAGCGTCACAATTATTGTAAAAAATCCGCGTAGCATTATTCCTGTGAGTCAGTTAAGATTTTTAACACTAAGAATTAAAGTATTAGTAAATATTGGCTCATGTCGTTAGTTAAGATACGCGCAACTGCCTATAGGCAGGTCTTAAAAACTTCTTGATTTTAATGTTAGAGTCCGTCCTTAAAATTAGCCAGTAAAATCAACGCCTCTCAATGCTCTGCATTATTGATTGTGGGATAGTCGGCATAAAGAGAGAAGCACAACTAAGGGGGTAAATTTCATATTTACGGACCTCGCTCACTCAAGGATCTGAATCATAAGTGATTCTGATGACTCAACATTTTTACGGACAGGCTCTTAGCGCTATGCGCCAATGAAATTAACCGGATTATTATGACAAATCATGCCATCAATCTCGAGCGGCTTTTTTGGGTAACAGCAATCGCTGCTTTTTTCACACTATCCTTAAATGCCCAAGCCAAAAGCAGCGCGATCAGCATGTCGGCGGCAAAAATGAAAATGTCACTGCCCGGTACTATTCTGCATTTCAACACACCCATTGGCAGCATCGTCAGCATTAAGTACAAAGACAAAGGAGCAATGACCGGGCGCGCACCGAGCCTTGCATTTTATCTCGGCTCAAATTCAGATCGTGGACGCTGGTGGGTGCAAGGACGGAAGCTTTGCCAGAAATGGCGTATCTGGTTTGATAAAAAAACCAGATGCTTTCGTATCAGAATGAAAGGCAACACTGTTTATTGGACGGATAGTGATGGAGACACCGGGACTGCCCGCATTGCATACCGTCGGCCGGCACCGCGTTTTATAAAATCTGCTAAAACTAAGCTCACCAAACCGCAAACAGCCAGCCTCAAGGCGAAAGCACATATCAAAGACGGGTTAAGAGCTAACGTGGACCACCCCGGCAGAATGAATAAAGCCAACACAAACAACAATGTCGGCAGCCGTGCCAAAAACCACAAGACAACGCGTGTTGCAAAACTTTCGGCATCAAACCAAGCACGAATAGAACAGCAGCCCAGGCTTATTCAACGCGCTGCGGTTGACACTGTAGTTCCGGTGCCTGCTCCTTTACCTGCAATGCGTCCCCCCACGAAGCATGAAACCGTTAAACGAGGCCCCCAAAATACAACCCAACGCCGGGTTAACCTAAAATCGCAAGCCTTGATACGCCTGCCATCTCAAAAGCCTGAAAACATAAAGAATTTGTATCTTTCAAAAAAGATGGCATTGAGTTCTGGCACTCTATCCAAACCTAGAAAAAGAATCACCTCAATTATTTCGGTTGAGGCTAAAGCAGGTGATTCACTTTATTCATTCGCAAGGCAGCATGGCTCAACCGTGAAAGACATTATGCGTCTAAATGGCATGACGACAACATTCGTGCTCGCGGAACGAACAATTGAGATTCCCCGCTTAACTCATAAATCAGACATACCTTCAAGACAAACGTCATCTTCAAGAAGGAAGAAGCTGAGAAACTCAACATCTCGTTACAAGCTTGGGGCTTCTAAAAACAATAAATCCTTTAAAAACTGGCTGCAAAAAGCAAACCGCAAGGCTGAAGAGATATGGCGCAGCATTGCTATGCGGCAAAATTAAAACACCATAGGCAGCCATATATGTTGATACGCAAATAAGTAACGTGCAGAGACATGTGATATGCAAGCGCGCTTTGCCAGACGAGAAAATATGTATCCGCCTGTGTCATGCGGTAAATCCCAACCGGCCCTAGAGTTTTTGTATCAGCCTGACCTTCCCAATCCCCCCGTCCATAGAATAACGTGGCGCCCATGAGATCGTGGCTTTGGGTGGCCGGGCGAGAGGGTGGGCTGGTGATGAATGCAACTTGAGCCGAAAATACCCTAATGCTCATCCGGCATCATAAGAACGCAGCCAACATCAGCCTAGTGATACGTAATATTATATACCTGATGAGACTTGCATATATTATGTAATGCCCAAATCGATATCAGGGCGCGCAAGCATCAGCCACACGATAATCAAAATCAAACTGAAGGCTGGAATACCGCATAAGAACCAGATGCGAAACAAGCGATTATATGCTCCTGGAAGGTCACTGTTTGCCGCGCAGGCAGCCCGGGCCAAATCTCGAAGCCTGATCTGTATCCAGACAACCGGCAGCCAAAACAAACCGATCGTCACATAGAGCAGCAAGGATACAACGATCCATCCCTCACTAAGCGGCCAGCCAAGCGAATGAGCCAATAAAATACCGGTCATCGGCTGTACCACGACCGCCGCGGCAGTAAACACGGTGTCCGCCACCACAACAATATGTGCGGTATGCGCGACGATGACTGGATCACGCGTTCGATGTGCCATCAACATGAAAAACGCGATGCCTGCACCTGTTCCGATTAGAACACACGCCCCAATAACATGCAGCCAGCGGAGAAAAATTTCATATTCCATCAACGTGAATCCAATATCGTGCGTGCCACGAGAGCAAGCAGAATACCGGGCAATACCTTGACAAGCGGCCCCAGCGGATCTGCCCAAAGGCTTGGCACAACAAGCGTCGCAGACAGCAGATATATACAGCTTACAGCAGCCATCGCCCAGCAGGACCACGGCGCGTACTTCCGTACGG
This sequence comes from uncultured Filomicrobium sp., assembly GCA_964449195.1. Lineage (GTDB taxonomy): Bacteria > Pseudomonadota > Alphaproteobacteria > Rhizobiales > Hyphomicrobiaceae > Tectiglobus. The sequence continues at coordinate 5,479 of CAYUYL010000039.1, read as the reverse complement.
CCAGAGCTAAGGCGATGATAATATCTAATAAGCTCCAGAAAGCGACGCTTGCAACTGCCAAACCGTGCGGCCAACCGGCATCGCGCAGAACTTGCGAAGCCGCATCCATCATCAGCAAGCCGATCACGCCCGACGCCAGCCAAAATGCAAATAGGACACTCAGAATAAGCGGAGCCAGCAAAGCCATGCGTGAGCATTGCCGGTGCTCTACGGTTGCAGGCATTGACGCCAACGTATCCTGAAGCGATCTCAACATTATACCAGACGCCTCCCGCCAGGCCGTAGGATCACCGGTGACGCCTTCTGTCAACACACGTGTTGCTGTACTCCTGAGCGAAGAACGCCATCCAAGGCGTCCGAGAAAATCCGCTCCACTTGAGATGATTGCAGTCACCCAGTCAGGAACATGAACAATCTGCAGAGGTGGAGAAAAACCTAACCATTTCCGGTGTGCCAAAACAACATCATGCAGACTATGCGTTTGCTCCTCCACCAAATCGCATTCCAGCCGGGCGGGCACTCTGCCCTGTATGGCAAGGGATACCGCCTGAGCAACATCGTGGCTGCCAACAGTTTGGACAACCGCATGGCCATGAGCGAGTGGCTGCACATATGGCACGGCGGCCAACATCCGCAAAAGCGCCGTTCCGCCATACGCGGAGGGAGCGATGACCAATCCAGGGCGGTAAATCCAAAACCTGGTTTTGGCCGATCGGACACTTGCATCCCCCGCCGCTTTGGTACGTAGAAATGCTGTTGATGCATGCGCCTGCGCGCCAACTGCTGAGATTTGAATAACACTGGCATTCGCAGTTTCACAAGCCGCAACCAGAGCCTCAACCATGCGCGTGTGCACAAGATCGAGATCATCGCCAGGGCTGTCTTGCAAAGCTCCCGCGCAATTGACGACATAATCGATATTCTCTATCGTTGACGTCCATGATTGGGCATCACACAAATATTCCAGGTCTTTGATGATCCAGCGAATTTGCGGCAGCACAGCCCGTGCAGTCTGTGCGTCTCGTCCTAATCCGATGACTTCACATCCATCACGCACCAGGCGCCGGACAACAGCAGAACCAATCAAGCCGTAGGCGCCAAGGACAAGAACGCGGGGGCAACCTGCAGAAGAGAATAACATACCAATATCCTTGATTTTCTCGGCAAACGTCGATGATGCTATTCAGCCTCGCTCTTCAAAATATGCAGTAACGGCTTTAGCGATTGCATCAGCTGCCTGCGACTGCCAGCCGGGCCGCGTCAATTCACGCACATCCTGGGCGTTACTCATGTAACCAAGTTCAATCAACACGGATGGTGTATCCGGTTGCCGTAAAACCCGGAAATTAGCAGATCTGCGCGGGGAGCGCGATAAGCGGATTGAACGGCGCATACGCCGGATCAGATGTTCGCGCAGCCTCAGCGAAAAATCTTCTGTTTCGCGGCGCATCAGATCGAACAGTATGGCCTCAACCCGGCCGCGTGCAGCCAAATGTGAAATCGGTAGGCCCGCCAGAATATCAGACGCATTCTCTTTCTCTGCAAAGGACCGTGCACGATCATCTGAAGCAATACGTGAGAGTGTGTAAATTGACGCACCTCTGATTTTGCGGGCACGGTTGGCTCGCGCAATAGCATCAGCATGCAGCGAAACAAACAAATCGGCACGATGCGACCGCGCCAACTCAACTCTGTCATCAAGTGAAACAAACACGTCTTTGTTACGTGTCATCACCACCTTGTAGCCCTGCATGGCCGATAAAGCACGTACCAGCCGGCGGGCAACCACCAAAACAATATCTTTTTCCAGCGTTCGGCCAACGCCTATCGCGCCTGAATCCAGGCCGCCGTGGCCTGGATCAACAACGACAACAAATTGGATATTCTGTTGCTGCAGAGAGCCGCTACCCAAGCTCTGCGCGGCAGACGCACGCTGCACGTTCGGTGCCACGCCCTGGGCTTGAAATCCAGCAGCACTCACTCTGCCAAGATCCAAGATCACGATACTGCTATTACCAGCTCCCGCCTGTGAACGGACATCAACAAGCTTAAAAGGCCCCTTGACGTCCAGCACCAGCCGCGATTGGTCTGGTGCCACGAGGCCCGCCCGGTATGCTTTTATTAAGGTGCCACCGTGAGGCAGCGGCTTTGCAATTGCTGTAAAATCAACCTTTTGAAAGTCCAGCACAAGCCTATATGGCTGCGGCAAAGAAAATACCGCCACACGCAGGCTCTGTGACAAATGCAAACGCACCTGTGTGATGTCCCCACGTTTCAAAAATTCTATGTGGCTCGCATATGGAACAGAAGCTGCCGTTTCGGCGCGGCATTCAAGCCATCCGGTCATGGCTATAAGCAAAAAGCTTAAGAAAGCATGTCTGCTGAGTCCAGCAAGATGCCATATCCAAATCACCTGGGATGCCTCGCCATATGCTATGGTTTAACTCTATTGCAACCTATAGCTTTAACATTTTGTTTGCCATATCTATGCAATCATTCAACTTTATGAGATTCGTGAGACTATGATGATTGATTGTAGTTCATTTGCCACATAACACTTATGTCTGTTATCTACAGTCATAGAATGTGTAAATGAGAGAATTCAGAGCAAGTTCCATTTCTTTCAGGGGTAAAGATAGGACTTACCATACCATTAGCTTGTATGGCGTATCTAAGTTTCGCACCTATTCAAATCACCTGCAACACGTATGGTGGTTGTCAAATCACAGCGATTAAGAGATAAAGTATATTCAAGTACATGCTTAGATAACGCCTTCCATATCAATGGCCTGAGCATATCTCGTCACAGACATTTGATTAAAGATCAACGCTAACGAACAGGTTTTATTTTTACAGCGAAGTGCAAAATGCGTTCATGAAAAAGCTTTTTTGAGACATCCTTGCACATTTTGAACGCACTTCTACGCCACTTCTTAAATGCGCCTACATGCAAATATGACTTGGTAATGTAAGGTATGAGTTTTAGCTTTGCGCGGCTGGCCCGGAAAGGGGACCCGCATCGCCATCAACCGGGGCTCTACGTCTCGACTATCGGCCCTGAACCGAAGGGCAGCCGGCTTATAAACAAGCCATTGAATGGTCGCATCAGACCAAAACCGAAAGATAAAATGCTGCTGAATACAATTTCCAAAGGCACATTGTTACAAAGGTCCTGGTTTTGCCGGTGTTCACGGCGAACCATGGTCAAACGAGCCTTGGTGTTTGTAATTGGGCAGCGCGCCGCCCAGTGCCTCGTATCACGACGAGCCGGGCCCCTTTCCAAGATAAACCGATATAACCAACCCATCATGTGCGCGCGACAGATTTACGTCATCCAACCTGCCTATGGGCGGCTTGCAGATGCCTTGTCAACGCAGCGCACCGAGGAACGCTGGCTATGGCCGAAAATAAAATGCTTATCGATGCCACTCACCCGGAGGAAACCCGGGTGGTGGTGCTACGTAATGGACGTGTAGAGGAATTTGATTACGAATCTGCAGCACGGAAACTTTTAAGGGGCAGCATCTTTCTTGCGAAAATTACCAGGGTCGAACCGTCTTTACAGGCGGCATTCGTTGACTATGGCGGTAATCGTCATGGGTTCCTGGCATTTAATGAAATTCACCCTGATTATTATCAAATACCCCATTCCGACCGTCAGGCTCTCCTCGAAGAGGAAATGGCCTATCGTTATGATGATGACGATTGTGAATTTGCGCAGCAGGACAATACGGACGCTCAAGCCGATGAGAGGAGCGAAGAAGCTCCCGATGACAAACATTTGGAGGCGGGTCAGGCAACCGACGACTTACTCACCTCTAATTTTGTCGATGACGCTGCAATTGAAGCCGCCGCAATTGACGTGTCTGGTCTGCTTCCGCCTGAAAACGATGATCAGGAGCCCCCTTCTTATGACGCTTTAGAGCATCAGGAGACATTGGATCTCGCGCAACAAGACCAGTTTGCCAGCTCCGAGGCTGACGACGATGAAACGCGTCAGCTGGAGATAGCTGAACAGGCCGCATCTCATGCAGAAGCCGTTGATGTACAGCAGAAGATAACGGTAGCAGAAGATACATCTGACGAGACCGACCAGGGCGTAGCATCGCCTGATATTGAAGCCGCGTCTGATAACAACGATAATGGTGAGATACCTGAGGGTTCAAAAAACACGGATGACGACGATGACGGCAATTCGAGCCCACCACGTACGATTGCGGCCTCATCGTCTTCCGACGAGCGTATTGTTAGCGAAATTATCGAATTTCCTACTGATAATTCTGCACAGCCATCAGCAAAAGATCAGTCCCGGGACGATGGGCATGACGGACACATAGTCATGTCCACGGGCGGTGCCCAGTCTATGCCCGAATTGTCAAAAGCAGAACCCTCAGAGACTGATGATACGCCATCTGTGTCTCCACCAGTTGCAGAAGAATCAGGCCTGCAGCCTGATCTTGTTGCCGCCGATGAAAAAATAAGTACAGCAGGCCTTGAAGAAGCAGCTCTTGAAGCTTTGCCGGAGGAAGACGGATATCAGGCAAATTCTTCTGAAACTATGGAAGCCGTAGACACGCTTCCCCTCGAGGAAAGCGTAGAGATCTCTGCGAAAACACAGCCGGTTGAGCCAAACAGCGATAATGCTGAAGAGCAGGCAGACGCTGAAGAGATAATTGACGAAGTTGGCGATGAAGACGATGCACTTGGCGAAATGCCGGTGCGGCGCCGGCGTCGTTCGCGATCTTACAAAATTCAGGAAGTCATTAAGCGCCGCCAGGTCGTGCTTGTGCAAGTTGTTAAGGAAGAACGCGGCAACAAAGGCGCAGCTTTAACAACTTATCTGTCACTTGCCGGCCGTTATACGGTTCTCATGCCAAATACCGCACGGGGCGGTGGTATTTCACGCAAGATTACGAGTTTGCAAGACCGTAAAAGACTCAAAGCCATCGTGCAGGAACTTGATGTTCCGGACGGCATGGGCCTTATCGTTCGCACGGCTGGTGCATCCCGTACCAAACAGGAGATTAAAAGAGATTTTGAGCATCTTCTGCGCCTTTGGGAAAGTGTACGTGACCTGACCCTGCAGTCAACGGCACCATCTCTCGTTTATGAAGAAGGCAATCTGATTAAGCGCTCGATTCGCGATCTTTATTCCAAAGAGATCGATCAAGTGATGGTGGCTGGTGAAGAGGCGCACAAGGAAGCCAAAAGCTTCATGCGCATGCTGATGCCCAGTCACGCTAAAAACGTAACGAAATACGAAGACACATTACCGCTATTCACGCGTTACAAAATTGAGCCGCAACTCAACGCGATGTTCAGCCCATTCGTGCAGCTCAAGTCCGGAGGCTATCTGGTTATCAACCAGACCGAAGCTCTTGTCGCAGTGGACGTCAACTCAGGCAAAGCCACAAAAAAGTTTTCCATTGAGGAAACCGCGCTTAATACCAATCTGGAAGCCGCCGAGGAATTGGCCAGG
>CAYUYL010000038.1:0-14144 GCA_964449195.1 uncultured Filomicrobium sp. | reverse complement strand
CGGCGCATTGTGAAAGACTGAAATCTAATAATAATTTACCGGACGGACTCTTAGGCAACATGCCAAACGAGTCATGAAATAACTGACTTGTGTGGCTTTATTATTCATGCAATGCTTCCCTCGGGCAGTGCATGTGCTAGCTGCAAACACCGCCCGTGGACCGCGTAATGGTGAAATGATCACGCCTAATGTTCTGTTCGACCGTCTTTCAGGCGGGTGATTTCGTCTTTCAGTTTTAGCTTTTCGCGCTTAAGCCGGTTGACTTCAATTTCATCGACAGACGGTTGCTGCAGGGCTTGTTTTATGCGTACGTCAAGTGTTCTATGGCGCACAGACAGTTCTTCGAGATGTGATGATATTGTCATCCATACATCCTCTTACTCGTACTGATTGACATTTTGACCGTGCCACAGCCGCAACATGTTGTCCAATATAAATCAGAATGTTACAATCTTTACTGGTTATATGTTAAATGTTGATAGCCATGCATCTCAGAGGGGCATTAACATTTCTTATGTACGTCTTCATTGCAAATTATGGTTATTATTGGCCAGAGCCATAGGATCTGGTTGCAAATCATGTCATAAGATCATTCGGCCATTCAGGATTTACCTTTTCATATCGTTCATGAAAAACAGCGATCACAATACAGAACAAAAGCGCCTTATGGCCTTGCGAGAAGAGCATAAAAGGCTCAATGATTTGATTGCCAAGCTGGAGGCAGACACGATGCCTGACCAATTGCAAATTAGGCGCTTAAAAAAACAGAAACTTTCCCTGAAGGATGCGATTGTAAAGCTCGAAGACCGTTTGATGCCGGATATTATTGCATAAGCCGCACATGTACATATTCACTTGCCGACGTGGATGAAGGATTTCATGCTCTCGCGGCTATATTGATTTCGCAATATAATTCAAATCATTACAAATAGCGTTGAAAAGCTGTATTTTCAGGAGATCTGCATGGTCGTTGAGCAGGCAAAAATATCGATTATCATGGGCAGTCAATCCGATTGGCCAACCATGGGGCACGCTGCTGATATATGTTCTGAACTTTCAGTTGCAACAGAAACGCGCATTGTGTCGGCGCATCGCACACCGGATAGAATGGTCGAATTCGCAAAATCAGCGCGTGCCCGCGGTATAAAAGTGATCATTGCAGGGGCCGGTGGTGCAGCTCATCTGCCAGGCATGGTTGCTGCGATGACAGTACTGCCCGTACTGGGAGTTCCTGTTGAAAGCCGGTCCCTGTCAGGTATTGATAGCTTGTATTCTATTGTTCAGATGCCATCCGGCATTCCTGTTGGAACCTTGGCCATAGGCAAGCCTGGTGCAGTTAACGCAGCGCTTTTGGCAGCACAAATTATTGCCCTCGAAGACGACGCATTGACAGCCCGCTTGCTTGCATGGCGTAAGGCGCGCACAACTTCTGTACCGGAAGAGCCGCATGTCAGAGAAAGTTAAGCAAAATATTTCCGTCAATTGTCCGCCAGCGCTCCTTCAGCCGGGCTCTGTTATTGGCATTCTCGGAAGCGGCCAGCTTGGCCGCATGCTTGCACTTGCTGCAGCCCGTCTTGGACTGCAGTGCCATATTTACAGCAATGAGGACCAAGGGCCGGCTGTTGAGGTTGCCGCGCATGCAACACAAGGGGGCTATGATGATTATGAGCTTCTGGATGCATTTGCTGCTGCTGTCGACGTAATTACCTATGAATTTGAAAATGTGCCGGTTTCAACAGTCAGGCGTCTTTCAGATAAGAAATCAGTCTACCCACCGCCCGGCGCTTTAGAGATTGCCCAGGATCGTCTCGTTGAAAAGCAATTTATAAGGGATCTCGGGATTGCCGTTGCACCTTTTGAAGACGTTTCAAGCGAGGCCGAACTGGTTGCTGCCGTCCGTAGACTTGGAACACCCGCCATTCTAAAGACCCGGTCTTTTGGGTACGATGGAAAAGGCCAGGTGCGGATCAACATGGATACAGATCTCAGCAAAGCTTACAAAGAGATAGCTGGCGCCTCGGCTATTCTTGAGGGCTTCGTGCATTTTCAACGTGAGATCTCTGTTATTCTGGCACGCGGACGCGAGCCGGCTGGTGAAAGCGTATTCGCGGATATGATCTATGATATGCCGGTGAACATTCATGAGAAAGGTATTCTGAAATCTTCGACTGTCCCCGCCCCCCTTTGCACACAGGTGCGGCGTGAGGCTGAAGATATCGCTCGCGATATTGCAAGCGCTCTAGATTATGTCGGTATTCTTGCGGTTGAACTGTTTGATGCGGGGGATGACCGCGAGAACAGGTTGACTGTTAACGAAATCGCTCCGCGTGTGCATAATAGCGGGCACTGGACAATGGATGCCTGTTGCGTGGATCAGTTTGAAAATCATATCCGCGCAGTTGCGGGCTGGCCGCTTGGCACCACAGAACGATATGCCGATGTTGAAATGATGAATCTGATTGGTGCGGATGTTGAGCAATGGCGCTCATTTTCAGAGCAGTCCGGGGTTGCGCTGCACCTCTATGGCAAAAAAGAGACAAGTTCTTCCCGCAAAATGGGGCATATTAACAGGCTGAAAAGAAGATCCGCCAGCTTGAATGCCACATCATAGCCATGATGGACACTTGCCGAAAGATCTGCTACAAGTCTGATAGTAAATTATGGCCGCGGTGGAAGATATATTCTTCTGCCGTGGTCGTTGGTATTAAAAACACAAAAAACAGTTAGGATATCGAACGCGTGCAAGTCCTCGTTCGCGACAATAACGTCGATCAAGCCCTGAAAGCGCTCAAGAAGAAAATGCAGCGTGAGGGAATCTTCCGCGAAATGAAATTGCGGAATTACTACGAAAAACCATCTGAGAAAAAAGCCCGCGAAAAAGCAGAAGCTATTCGCCGTGCCCGCAAGCTGGCACGCAAGCGTGCTCAACGCGAAGGCCTGCTACCGAATAAGTCTGCTGCTGCAAAAGCCAAAAGCGGCCGTAGCCGCTAAAAGATCTACTTTGTAAGAAGTTATTTAGAGCTTTGCTCTTTACTCTTACTTTTTGCTTGAGCTCATAGCGACTTCAGCTTGTTTTTCTTTGGGGCCCGTAAACGCGTTTGTAGCCCTATTTGTCTCTTTGAGTTGGCTTGAGAAGTCCACGCCCGCTCAGGTTATGCATCAGGGCGCCGGCACCAAACGTCCAGGGTTCGGCTTGGTCAGATACTGTGATGATATTAGCAAGTGAACCCAGTGCAGGCGTTGACACTATTGTGATGTCTCCTGGCCTGTGCGTAAAGCCTGCGCCATCCTCTCCACGATCCTCGGTTGGTATAAAGCCCGTGCCGAGATAAAATGCTACTCCATCTGGGTATGGATATGTCTTTTCCATAATATTTGCGACAAGAGTTTTAGGATCTCGTGTCATTTGCGACATTGAGAATGATGTTTCCAGCTCAAAACGATCCTGACCTTTTATGTTCAGTTTGACGTTCATCCGTTGGACAGTTTCAAGCGAAAAGAAATTATCAAAAAAACGGACGAATGGGCCAATAGCCGCCGATGCTCTGCTCTCTTTGGCTTGGGAAAGAAGCAATGCGGAGCGGTCTGTAAAGTCCCGGAGGCTTACGTCGTTTCCAAGCGTTACGCCAACAATCTGTCCTGCACTTGAGATGATCAAGACAACTTCCGGTTCCGAGTGATTCCAGGCCGAGCGTGGATCGAGGTCCGCTTCCATGCCATGTCCAACCGTCGCCATGGGCTGGGCTTTGGTAAAAATTTGAGCGTCTTCGCCGATGCAGACCTCAAGTTCCGGCGACCATGCCGCCTGTTCGATCAATGTTGATTTCAAGCTTTGGGCTTCCGGCGAGCCGGGCACCACATCACGAAGCTTTTCGCCGAAGAGGGCATTGATTTGAGTTTGGAGTGCCTCGGCTTTATCCGGTGCAGTCTCAGACAGCTTTATAATCGTCTGCTCCAGTATAGGACCGGCAAAGGTCGCATCAGCAGCTTTCACAGCCTGCAAGTCGATAGGCGATAGCAGCCATGGCTGCAAAGGATCGCGATCTGCTGCAGGGGTATTGGCTAAAATATCAGCCAATTCACCAACGCGCTCAGCTTTGCTATACTGCGTGATGGACAGGATATTGTCAGCATCAGCCAGCGCACTCAAAGTTGGAGCGTATTGGGTGATATCGTATAAGCCGTCTTCGCGAACAGAAATGATTGCAGGTCCATGAACATCTGGACGCCAGATCCGGCCTGCCAGGGCACCCGCGGCGCCATCTTCTGGTAGCGTCGCTGCAACTGTCATATGTTCACGCATGTATTTCTCCAGCTCATCCTTTCATCGCCGTATAGGATGCCTGCCCCTTCAAATAGGGTAAGCTGTTTAAAGGGGCTTTCTGTTTTGTATTTTGCTTTGCTCTGAAAATTGCACAGCATCGTAGGTGTATGAGTAGAATTTTCAATCAATTAGGTGCGTGAAGTGATTCCGTAATGACCGTCGATTGCATCTGTAAACGGTGTGCGCAGGGTGAGACGCTCGCGGATGAAATACCGCCAAGCCCGTTCAAATTTCGGACTATCCAGCAACTTGCGGCGGTAGGAACTTAAATGTACCCGACGCTTGTTCCCAGCACCGTGGAAGGCTTGGCCTGCATAGACAGTGTTGAGCATATAAATCAATTCTGCCGCCGTCAGGTCATGTTCGGACAGGTTATGCTCCGTAATGCCATGTAACGCCAAAAGAGACGGATCTGCAGAGAGCATTGAAAGTGTGTCATTCAGAAAATGCGTATTAACGACGAGTTGAGCGGTCGTGCGCTGCTGGCGCCATGCAAGAATGGCGACAATGGCTGATATCAAAGAAACAGCCGCAGCAATCATAGCAACAGCCTCACTCATGTTTGTCATGGCTATTTCCCCCTATGATATGCTCCGTCATACTATATCAGGTATCGCTGGCGGGTGACAGCCCCGATCATGCAATCAATAATCTTTCATCCATTGCATTTACTTTTTCAGCCGGTACCCTGTTTTGAAGATCAACCAAATGGTGGTCAGGCAAGCAATCAAGAAAAGAAATGTCATTGTCAGGCTGGCCCAGATATTCACATCAGCGATTTCTGTGAAGCTCCAGCGGAAACCGCTCACCAGGTAGACGACCGGATTAAACAAACTCATGGTCTGCCAGAACGGTGGCAGCATATCGATGGAATAGAAACTTCCGCCGAGGAAGGCCAGCGGTGTAATGACAAGCAGTGGCACGATCTGTAATTGCTCGAAGTTCTGTGCCCAGATGCCGATGATAAAGCCAAGCATCGCAAACGTAACCGATGTCAAAATCAGAAACAGCACCATGATGAAAGGATATGCAATATTGATTTCGACAATAAAGGAGGCCGTGACGAGGATGATGGCACCTAGCATGATCGACTTGGTTGCCGCAGCACCAACGTAGCCGAGGACAATCTCAAAGGGTGATATGGGGGCTGAAAGCAGTTCATAAATCGTGCCGACGAACTTAGGGAAATAAATACCGAACGAAGCATTGGTTACACTTTGCGTGAGTAGTGTCAGCATAATCAGACCCGGAACAATAAATGCACCGTAATTGACGCCTTCAATATCGGTAATCCGAGAACCGATGGCAGCCCCAAACACTACAAAATAAAGACATGTGGAAAGCACTGGTGAGACGATACTTTGCATAAGAGTGCGCAAGGTGCGGGCCATTTCGTATCTGTAAATAGCCCAAACAGCATACGCATTAATGGTCGGGTACGTCATGACTTCTCCTCTCGAACGAGGTCAACAAAAATATCCTCAAGCGAGCTTTGGGTGGTCTGCAGATCTCGGAATGTCAGCCCCGTCTCATCCAACGCATTGAGCAGACGGCGGATGCCGGTGCGTTCGCTGCGTGTGTCGTAAGTATATGTCAATTCCGTTCCATCGTCCGAGCGCTCGAGTTGAAACGCCGCCAATGCGTCGGGAATGCTTGCCACCGGCTTATGGAGTTGTAAGGTCAGTTGCTTTTTGCCAAGCTTACGCATCAGCTCACGCGTTTGTTCGACCAGAACCAGCTCACCACCGTTGATAACACCCACCCGGTCCGCCATTTCCTCGGCCTCTTCGATGTAATGTGTTGTTAAAATGATAGTAACACCACCGGCCCGCAGATCGCGCACCACCTGCCACATATCGCGGCGCAGTTCAACGTCCACACCGGCCGTTGGTTCATCGAGAAAGAGAACGTCAGGTTCGTGGCTCAGAGCTTTGGCAATCAGGACACGGCGCTTCATCCCCCCTGACAAGGTCATGAGCTGGTTGTCTTTTTTATCCCATAAGCTGAGGTCACGCAGTACTTTTTCGATATACCCGGGATTTGGCGGCTTACCGAATAGGCCACGGCTGAAAGACACCGTGGCCCATACCGTCTCAAATGCATCAGTTGTCAATTCCTGCGGCACAAGGCCAATGAGCGAACGCGTATAGCGGTAATCGTCGATTATATCATGGCCATCGACCGTGATAGTGCCGCCCGAAGGATTGACAAGACCGCAGATAATGCTGATCAGCGTTGTTTTGCCTGCACCGTTGGGGCCCAGCAAGGCAAAGATCTCGCCACGCTTGATATCAAGAGTGACAGATTTGAGCGCCTGGAATCCGGACGCATAGGTTTTCGATAAATTAGCAACAGAAATGATAGCGGACATGCGGAACCGGAGTTTTTTGAAGGATAAGTTTTAATAAGATGTCTTTATATATACTTCAGGTCTTACCATCATTTCATACCAGGATGTACCTTGCTGTCAGGTAAAGGCTTAATTCATCTTACCCTTCAAGCTGGCTTTTTTCTCTTTGCGCCGTGCGTGGAGTACGGGTTCCGTGTAGCCGTTTGGTTGCTCCAGTCCTTTGAAGACCAAATCGCACGCGGCCTTAAAAGCGATGCTCGCTTCAAAATTGGGCGCCATGGGTTGGTAGGCCGTATCGTCTGCATTTTGCTGATCAACGATCTTAGCCATACGCTGCAGTATTTCCATCACCTGGTCACGGGTACAGACACCGTGATGCAGCCAGTTAGCCATGTGTTGTGAGGAAATTCGTAAGGTAGCACGGTCCTCCATAAGGCCGATGTCATTGATGTCAGGCACTTTTGAGCAGCCGATACCTTGGTCGATCCAGCGCACAACGTAGCCCAGTATGCCTTGGGCGTTGTTCTCCAGTTCGCGCCGGATCTGATCTTCCGTCCAGTTCGCTCCACCCGCCAGAGGGATCGTCAGAATATCCGACACACTGGCAGTAGGGCGATTGCACAGTTCACCCTGGCATTGGCGCACATTAACAGCATGATAGTGCATGGCATGCAGCGTTGCAGCTGTCGGTGATGGCACCCAGGCCGTATCCGCTCCGGCGAGTGGATGGCTGACCTTTTGTTCTATCATGCCTGCCATTTTGTCCGGCATCGCCCACATGCCTTTGCCAATCTGGGCATGTCCTGGCAAGCCGCATTTGAGGCCTATATCAACGTTGTGGTCTTCGTAAGCCTTAATCCAGGCTGCCGCTTTCATATCTGTTTTGGCAATCATTGCGCCAGCTTCCATGGACGTGTGAAGCTCATCCCCCGTACGGTCAAGGAAGCCTGTATTGATAAAAAATATGCGCTCTTTGGCGGCGCGAATGCACTCTTTAAGATTTACGCTCGTGCGGCGTTCCTCATCCATGATCCCCATTTTCAGGGTATGTTGCGTCAGGCCCAACGCCTGCTCAACTGCGCCAAACAGATCGTTGCAAAATGCAACCTCATCGGGGCCGTGCATTTTCGGCTTGACGATGTAAACTGATCCTGTGTGCGAATTTTTATAAACACCGCTATCTTTCAGGTCATGTAGCGCAATCGCAGCAGTTACGAGCCCATCAATGAGCCCCTCCATTGCCGGGGCGCCATCGCGGTCCAGAACGGCATCACAGGCCATGAGATGTCCAACGTTGCGTACAAGAAGCAGCGAACGCCCAGGCAATTGTAACTTACTACCATCAGGAGCTGAGAACGTCCGGTCCGCTTCCAAAGCTCTGCTGACCATTTGGTCGCCTTTGTTAAATTCGGCGACAATGTCCCCCTTCATCAGGCCGAGCCAATTGCGATAGGCCGCCACCTTATCGGCGGCATCGACGGCGGCAATCGAATCTTCCAGATCGCAAATTGCGGTCAGTGCTGCTTCCAGCCGAATGTCTGAAATGCCGGCAGCATCTGCCCTGCCGATCGCATGGGTTCGATCGATTGTAATTTCGATATGCAAACCATTATTGCGCAACAGCACGCCATCAGGTTGTGCTGTATCGCCGGTAAACCCGGCAAACTTGGCCGGATCGGCCAGCGCTGCAGTGCCTCCATCTTGAAGTATTACAACGAGCTTTCCGTCTACACACGAAAAACCTGCTGCGTCGCGGTAGCTTCTGCCATCCAGGGCGACGTGCGTGTCAAGGAATGCGCGTCCGGCTGAAATAACGCGTGCACCGCGCTCTGCATCGTAACCTGTACCTTCAGGCAGATCGCCGAGCGCATCTGTGCCATAATAGGCATCGTACAAGCTGCCCCACCGTGCATTAGCGGCATTGATTGCGTAGCGGGCATTAGAGATCGGCACAACCAGCTGCGGGCCTGCAAGGTGGGCAATCTCCTCATCGACTTTGCGTGTTTCGACCTCGAAATCCGGACCTTCCGGGCGAAGATAGCCAATCTCAGCCAGAAAATCTTCGTATGCTTCCTGTTCATGTGGCTTGCCACGGCGCTCGTGATGCCAGGTACTGATCGCCTTTTGCAACCTTTCACGCTCGCTGAGCAGATCGCGATTGCGTGGGCCGAACCTATGAACAATGTCGTCCATCGCTGCCCAGAATACATCCGGGGTTATGGCCGTACCAGGCAGCGCTTCCTCGTTCATAAAAGCATGAAATTCTGAATTGATGGCAATCTCGCCAATTCTGATACGCGTCATGGCACACTCCGGGCATATCTGATTATCTGTTTTTACAAACATCAGAGTTGTGATTGTATCATGCTGCCTGCACCGCAATGACTGTGGCATTGTCTTGATGAGGACCGCAAGTGCTATCAATGGCATCCACAATTGCCTTGGACACCATATGTGGTCCTTCAGAGCCATAGGCACCGATGAGGCGGACCAGTTCATTTTCATCAAGTGTGTGGATGCCATCGCTGGCAGCGATAATATAATCGCCGGCTTCCATATGTAATGGCTTGCGGGAGACGTCGATAAGTTCGAGATCCTCGCCCGTTATAGCCGAACGTAACATATGACGGCGGGGATCGTTTCTAGCCTGTTCTTTAGAAATCGTGCCTTCTTCGACAAGCTTATCCAATGCAGGGGCTAAAGAATGATCTTCATTAAGAAGTGCTATTTCCTCCCGCCGGTAAAGATAAAGCGGGCTGTCACCAACGCTGATCCACTCCAGGCCGTCTTCACCGAAAATGGTACCAACCATAGTGGACCCCATTCCGGATAGCGCCGGGTCGGCGTGCACAAGCCCCTTTATACACGCATTGGCTGCCTGCAGCGCGGTGTTTAGGCGTTCATGCCTCTGCTTATCATGGTCAGCGGGAAACGGGTCTTGATGGATCATGTGCACCCAGCTTTGTATAAATGCCTCACACACGGTCTTGCTTGCCAACGCACCGCCAGCATGCCCTCCCATGCCATCAGCCAGAACCGCGACAAGTCCATTGAAATATGCATCCGGGAATGAGTCAACTGTCCAATCGAACGTTGCCACAGGCACCGCACCATTGGAGGCCTGTTGCGGCCAAATGGCGGCTGCATCTTCCTGATAATCGCGCTTACCCTGGGTTGCGCAGAAGCCGTATTTGAAAAGTGCCATCAGCCCTTCTTCAGTTCTGCTAAATCAGACCAATCAAATTCAGTTCCGCAAAATGCGACAAACACCAGTTGGGTGCGCCCCATGCGAATGACATCTGTAGTTTCCAGGCGGGTGGCGGATGTCGGCTGGCCATCATTGATGGAGACGATGTTTGTCTTTGTCATATTCGGGACCAGAAGAAAAGCGCGGTTGACCGAATCGTAGCGGATATAAGCCTGCTCTTCTGATGAAATTGTGTCGTCGCCGAAATCAATTGGAATGCGGTTCGAAGCGCTGCGGCCGATTGTGTTGTTGCCTTCAAATATAGGCCTGTAAGAGCCGATGCCGGGGCCGCCGATAATGACAAGCCAACCGACGACCGGGTCCTGATTAAAATCGCCGCGTTCTACGTCCGGACGACCGCGAACAATTTGGGTGCGTGCTGGATCGGCCTGAGTTTTCGCCGCCATATTCTGACGCACAACGCGTGTTGTCCGAGGGGGTTCAAACTCGACATGGGGGTCGGCTTCAGGGGTGACCGGGGGAATATTTGGTGTTCCCCCACGTGCTTCACGCGCGGCCTCAGACGCACTCGGTATAGGCGGTATTGCATTTGTGGCAGACGGTGGAGCTTCTGCCGTTTTGGCGCTCGTGTCAGATGCTGCCGTTTCACCGTCTGATGTTGCCGGCGTCTTTTCACTGTCTTGCTGGGCGGCCGTTTTTACCCGCCCGGTATCATCACGACTTGCCGCTGCGAGCGCATCGCGCAACGATCCGATGAAGCCACTACCGTTTGATTTATCTGGATCATTGTCTTTGTCATTACCGGACATGTTTTTCTCCATGTAAAGGGACCTGCACAAGGTCTTGGCACTTGCTCAAGCTATACACGTTTGCGATGAGAGTTTTGAAGCCTGCTGATCTCATGCGGTGTCAGCCAATTGGAATTGTAGTTTAGCCGGACCTATTTCAATGAGTTCACCTCCCCGCAGGCGGGCGCGTTGTATTCTCTCGCCATCGACGCGCACACCATTGCCGTCGCAACCGCTGACATCCAGTATATAGAATTCTGCTTCTGGTGTCCGTTCGAGAATGGCATGATAACGGTGGACCGTGTCATACATAAGTTGAACATCATTGTCTGCTTCACGTCCGATACGCAACAATCCGAAGTCAATATTATGGCTTTTGCCAGCCTCATCTGCAACGATCAAAAGTCCACGCGCTTTCCAGCCGCTTATGGGGATCGAGCGTAGCACAATTTCCTCACTTTTTGACGTGCCGGACATCATATATCTTATGAGCCAACTTATCATCGCAAGCAGCAGCACTGTAAATACCAGGGTGATGCCAATCATAATAGCGGGCGCTGCGTCATATTGAAGGGCCAGCCACGCACCAAAGTTATGAAAGATGGTCTGAAATGTCATATTCGGCGCACCAATTAGAACGTTTCCACCCGCAATACTCTAACGGCTGTAAATCCGCCGCAAGCCACCTTTTCAAAGCCTAGGATTCTGAAAGAAGAATGTAAATCTGATTGCCATACAACGCTGACTCGCGTCTTGAACTTATGTTTTTTTATTGCACGATCATTCTCCAAAATCACATTTTTCAGACACAATGTGTATGTTATTATGGAAAAGCCACATTCTTTCGACATAAGTCGTATATCAATTCAGATGTTTTGGGGCGTGGTGGATTAGTTTTCCTGTGCGACGCCCTCAAAGAAAGACATATCAGCCGGCTGCTTACAATTAAGGCGTTCAAGTGCTCTTGAGCATGACGCCAAGTTGTCCTCAACCGGCTGCAAAACTGCAGGGGTCGCATGGCAAATCTGCTGTCGCTGCCAATTGGGGCGGTACTGGTCGGCGACTACCGAATCGAGCAGGTGCTTGGCGCCGGAGGCTTTGGCGTGACCTATTTGGCGCGCGAGCTTGCCGTCGACAGGTACGTCACAATCAAAGAATACTTCCCGACGGATTTTGCTGCCAGAGACAATAATTACTCTGCCATGCCCCGCTCGCAGGCAAGTATTGAGGATTACCAATGGGGGCTTGATCGATTTATTGATGAGGCCAAAACTCTTGGACGGTTTGATCACCATAATATTGTAAGGCTGTATCGTTATTTTCGCGCCAATGAAACAGCCTACATGGTGCTGCACTTTGAAGAAGGCAAAAGTCTAAAATCGTGGCTAAAATCTCTTGGGCGCACGCCGCGTCAGCAGGAACTTGACGGGGTGATCGCCCCTTTGCTTGATGCACTGGACGTGATTCACCGGGCCGATTTTCTACATCGCGATATTGCGCCCGACAATATCATCATACGAGCGGATCGAACGCCTGTACTTATCGATTTTGGTTCAGCGCGCGGAGATATTGCAGCGCATACGCGAACAATCAGTGCTCTCGTCAAGCCCGGTTATAGCCCTTACGAACAATATGCCGAGACTGGTAAAAAGCAGGGTCCATGGACCGATATTTATGCTTTTGCGGGAACGCTGTATCACGCCGTTACCGGAAAACGACCGCCTGATGCGCCGTCGCGCTTGATTAAAGATGAATTAAAATCAGCAGAAAATGCTGCAATTGGCGCTTTCCGCAAACGCTTCCTAAGAGCGATAGATCAGGGACTAAGGCTCGATACGGTATCACGGCCCCAATCTATCACCGCTTGGCGCGAGGACCTCCTCAATCCCGATGAAAAAAATACTTTTGGATTTGTGCGGCGAACCCAAACTCGCGCACTTCCGCCTCACAGTCCACCTCATGATAAAAGCAATCCAGCTAATAAAATAATACCATCTAAGGATGCAGCAGTTCCTTCCGTAAAGGACATCGGGCAACATAAGAAGACGGTTGAAGCAGCAAATCCAGATGATAAAGCTGAACTCCCAAGACCCGCTTTCTTTGCACCGCCGAAATTACCGGTTGACCAGATCGTAGGGTTACGCAAAAGGATTCAACTCGGCCTGAAGAAAAAAAGCGCGCCCCCTGTTACACCAACATCGATAACCGCTGTGGCTCCGCAGGCTGATGAACAAAGATCCGATGCCCCCGCCCAGCCACAGGCGCCATCGCGCGAACCGCCGCAGATTTTTAAAAAACGTCTTCGACCCAGACCAATACGCAAGTCTGTACCGGTACCGGTGCGTTGGCGGCCACTCCTGTTTAAACTTTTGATCGGTCTTGGCATTGCCTCCGGAGCCGTCGCACTGCAAAATCAATTGCCACAAACAGGAACTAGCGAAACCGGAGTGGTACTGGATTCTGGCCAGACCGCTCAAAACACGCAGTCTAAAGCAGCCTTGTCTGTGAAGACTGCAGCCAAAGCGCCGCCACAACTTCTACTTCATCGCATTAATGCCCATGAAGGCGCGGTCAACAGTGCAAGTTTTGCACAAAATGGCAAAGTTATTGCCACGGCCGGGGCTGATGGCACCGTCAAGCTATGGGATGTGACGAGCACGAACCTGATCAAAACATTAACGATGGACGAGGGACCAGCCACCGCGCTCGCAACGCACGGCAACCTTGCTCTGACAGGACATTCAGATGGCAACATTGCACTGTGGAATCTTGATGACGGCATAAAGGAACGCAGTTTTAAGCGAAATGACGCCCGCATATGGGCTCTGGCCTTCGCTGGAAGCAGTAAGAGATTTTGGTCTGCCGGGCATGATTGGTCTGTTGCTCTTTGGGAAGTTCTAAAGCCTTCAGAGCCCTTGCAAGTGCTGCAGGGGCATACAAATCCGGTTCAGGCTTTGAGCTATTCACCTGAAAAAGCACTACTTGCAAGTGGAGGGGCGGATAAAACTGTCAGGCTGTGGAATGGGGTGACTTTCAACAAAGTCCGCAGGTACAGAAGAATGGGAGACTTTATCAGTGCTCTCGGCTTTTCCAAGAATGGAGATAATCTCGTTGCAGGGTTGCTCGATGGTGATATGCGTGTCATGCGAACAACACGCAGCCGTTCACGCCGCATTAAGGCACACAACACAGCCATTGTTGCAGTTAAGTTTTATTCCAATGAGCATTTTGCAACCGCAAGTAAGGATGGCAGCATTAAGATATGGTCGACACGCAAACGCCGACCATTGGCACGTCTTCGTACCGGAACCCGCCCATTGTCTGCGATGGATATTTCTCCGGATGGCCGTTACATCATTTCAGCTGATACAGACGGAATTGTTACAATTTGGAGGATGCCTCTATAAAATTTATTTTACCCTTAGAGCCCGTCCATAAAAATGTTGAGTCACTGGAATCAGTTATGATTCAATG
>CAYUYL010000037.1:0-14437 GCA_964449195.1 uncultured Filomicrobium sp. | reverse complement strand
ATTTCTTCAATAAAAATGGGCGCGTTTTCAGGAAGGTCAAACTGCTTGCGCACAAGATCCTTGAGGGCACGAGTTTGTGTTGTACGTGCTTGATTCGAGCGCGACAACGCCGCAAGTGGATTGGCCTCTGACATCACAAATTTATCGCCCTTTATGCCTCTTCAGGTTTTGCTTATCTGATGCCCAAGTCCTGGGGTGTGGTGAAAACCGCAACGTAACCCGAACGATCAACCGCTACGAGAAATTCAGCCTTACGTGACCAAGCCAGACCCGTAACAGGTGAACCACTACTTGCTTGAGCGACCAACGCTTCGCCTTTTCCTGTAGCTCCAACCTGAATATTGCCGGCACTGAAACCACACGCCACATATGCACGTAAAGGGTGCGATGCGATTGCGGTCACTGTTTCACCAAAGGCAAAGCCGATTTCCAGGGGCGGCTTACGTCCAGGACCGGCGCCGGCAAACGACCAGGCCGTCACAACGTCTGCACCTGAACAGGCAAGCATTTCCTCACCGGCGATCCAGTCAAAGCTACGGACTTTTTTCGGATATCCACCCATTCTGAAATCTTGTAGTGTTACAAGATCCCAGGCATGCACTTCGCGGTTCTGCGTGCTGGTGACAACGTATCGGTCATCCGGCGACAAGGTGATTGCAACATGAGCGCCTTTCCAGTAAAGCTGCGATGGTTCGCCACCGCCTTCCACCTGCACAAGCGACACACCATTATAGTGGCTGGCGCCAACCCTATTGCCGGCCGCATCAAATGCAATATCTGTTATAGTATGCTCAAGTTTGGTGCGGGAGATAATCTTGCCTTCGCGATCCAAAACAACAAGTGTGTCAGCATATGCGAAGGCGATATAACCACGTTTGGTATGTGTGGCTAACGCCTCAATCCACTGACCTTCAGTATCAAAAAGCTCATCGCTGATCCAGTTTGTTTCTCCGGCCTGCGAAGGCGTTGAGGGTTCTAGAGCGAGGATGCGCCCGTCCTGCCCTGCAGTCACAAAACCGTCTGCGAACGGGCGCACCGCAACTGCAGCAACGCGGTGCATATCAATCGCACGTATCTTAAGATGAGGCAAAGCACGATCGGCATTTTCATCACTTTGAGATTCTGCTGCCTCTGGCATTGAAACTTCTGCAACAGCGATCGTGCCGTCACCCAACGACATGGCGAAACAAGTGTCGTTTGTCTCGCTAAAGGCCACTGCCGTGACGTTGGCCGGCAAGCGTTCACGGCAGGAGTGAAACAGCGGTGAGACAACTTGTGCGCCGGTACTAGCAAAAACGTCTTGTGCAAGTGCGCTCATGTTACAGTGCACGCCTTGAAGACGCTCTCCAATTCGTTTGCATCCAAGTTCCGGCCGATGAACACCAGGCGGCTTTCAGGTGCCTCGCCATCGGCCCACGGCGCGCCCCAGTCACTGTCCATAACCATATGAACACCCTGAAAAACGTAGCGGCGTTCCTGGCCGGCAAGCGCCAGAATGCCTTTCGTACGCAACACATCAACGCCGCGTTCCTGTATAAACGTGCGCATCCATTCTGAAAACTTATCAGACTGAATTGGGAGTGTTGTTTTCAGAGAAACCGACGAGATAGTGTCATCGTGCTCGTGATCTTCAGGGTCCTCTTCCAGAAAACCGGGTTCGATCTCCATCAAACGCTTGAGATCAAAGGCGCCACGGCCGAGCAGATTGTCGATGGCAATGCCCGCGCGTTCTGTTTGGTAAAGGTTTGCATATTTATTTAGCGAGCGGACCTTTGTTTCGACGCCTGACAGCTTATCCTGATCCACCAGATCCGTTTTATTCAAAACAATGATATCAGCGAACGCGACTTGCTCTTCACATTCGTGGACATCGTCAACCGTATCAAGGAAGTGTTTGGCATCCACCATTGTGACGACGGCATCGAGCGTGACACGCTCTGCGATTTCATCGTCAACGAAAAAAGTCTGAATGACCGGGCCGGGATCAGCAAGCCCTGTAGTTTCGATCAGGATGCCATCGAGTTGATCGGCACGCTTCAGGAGGCCGCCGACGATACGGATAAGATCACCGCGCACAGTACAGCAAATACATCCGTTGTTCATTTCAAAGATTTCTTCATCCGCATCAATAACAAGATCATTGTCAATGCCTTCCTCACCAAACTCGTTGACAACAACGGCATATTTTTTGCCGTGGTTTTCAGTCAAAATCCGGTTGAGAAGCGTTGTTTTTCCAGCACCGAGATAACCGGTGAGTAAGGTGACTGGAAGTTTTTCTGAGACTTCGGCGGTCATCCCTTGTCCTTCATACTGATAAGGTCTGCATTTATTTCTTATTGCTTATGACGTTGCCTGCTTGGCAGCTGGCCGGACGACAGGCGGAGATTTGGGATCATACGTCGATGCTGAAATTTCCTCATGGAATTGTTTCGAGCGGTTGACTAAGAACTCTATGAGATGGTTACGCAGCGGATAATAGTTCTCACTCGTGTGCATATCGCTTCGCGCGCGCCCTTCAGGCAAGGTATTTTCAACAATTTCGCAAATTCGAGCTTCCGGCCCGTTGGTCAGCAGCACGATCCGATCTGCGAGCAAAAGCGCCTCATCAATGTCATGGGTAATCATAAACACCGTCTGATGAGTTTCGCGGCAGATGTTAAGCAGCTCTTCCTGCAGCGCGCCACGGGTGAGCGCATCAAGTGCTGAAAAAGGTTCGTCCATCAGCAGAATTTGTGGCTCGATGGCAAAAGCGCGAGCAATGCCGACACGCTGCTTCATGCCGCCTGACAGTTGTGCAGGTTTCTTGTCTTCAGATCCGGTTAAATGCACGAGATCGATATATTTCTGACATTGCTCACGAACCTGGGTGCGCGTCTTTTTCGGCCACCGCGATTCCACTCCGAATGCAATGTTGCCAATAGCAGTCTTCCAAGGCATTAGGGCATGCCCCTGGAACACAACTGCACGATCCAAACTCGTGCCGACAACTTCCTTTCCGGCAACTGTAATAAGGCCATCGCTTGCCTTATCAAGACCGGCAAGGATATTCAGCAGGGTCGTCTTACCTGATCCAGAATGGCCTATCAGGCAAACGAATTCGCCCTTACGAACATTAAACCAAACATCACCAAAAACTTCTGTTTCTGACTTGCCATCCGGCGTAGGGAAGCGCTTGGCCAAACCTTCAACGCTGATAATTGGACGGTCGGAACTCATGCGATCTCTCTTTGTTTCTTGGCTGGGCGAGGGGTTGGGATCGGCATGGATATTCATTCGACATACTCCACCATCTTCCCAATCTGCGCCAGAATCAGGTCAAGCAGCATACCGATGATGCCGATAAAGAAAATCGCGCTGATTACGCCGGTGATCGACAGGTTGTTCCACTCGTTCCAAACGAAATATCCAATGCCGGTTCCGCCCACAAGCATTTCAGCGGCGACAATGACAAGCCAGGCAATCCCAATCGAAATACGCATGCCTGTCAGGATGGTCGGAGCAGCGGCGGGCAATATGACTCGGAAGGCCATGCGGCTGCCGGAAACTTCCAGCGTTTTGGCAACATTAATCCATTCCCGTCTGACACTTGCAACGCCAAAGCTCGTGTTAATCAGCATTGGCCAGACCGAACATATGAAAATAACAAAGATCGAAGATGTTTCAGAATCTTTAATCGTATAAAGCGCCAGCGGCATCCAGGCCAATGGCGAAACCGACTTCAGAACCTGGATGTAGGGATCAACGGCTTTGCGGAAAACCGGCGACATACCGATCACAAAACCCAGAGGTATGGCCAGCAAAGCAGGAAGCAGGAAGCAGGAAGCAGGAAGCAGGAAGCAGGAAGCAGGAAGCAGGAAGCCGATCATAACCCGCCCAATAGAGTAGGCAAGCTGAATGCCGATACCTTTGTCATTCGGCCCCGCATCGTAAAACGGGTTTGTAATATGGTCCCAAATTGATTGACCGACCTCAAGCGGCCCGGGCAATGCCGATCCACCTTTGGCTTGCGGCCCCAACAGAGCTGCTAACTCTGGATCCATATCAACGGCCGGACCTTTCAAAGATTCGACCTAAGCGTGCCACGCGAAAAGAAAGCAGGCAAGAATAAAGATAGAAAGGAGAAAGGCTCGAACATTTGTCGTCGAGGTCATGAAAGGCTCCGGAGAAGCATATGATGATGCTAGGGTTGGTAGAAGAAGAGTTCGCTGCAGAGGGATAAAAACCCACTGAGCGAACTCTTCGATCGTCTGTTAAGTTCGCTTGATTGCAAACGAATTCACATAATCCTCAGGCTTTGCAGGATCGAACGTTTTACCCATAATGACATGATTGTCATAGGTCTTATCGGGTGGAGTCTGCCCCATGTCCTTCATAACATCAGCAGCATCAGTTGCCAGATAAACCTGCTCAGCAATCGCCTTGTAATCGATATCCCCCTTCACGTACCCCCAACGCTTCATCTGCGTGAGGATCCAGACACCCATGGAGTGCCAGGGGAATGGATCGAAATCAATCCGGTCCGGCTCGTTGCGCACTTTACCCAAGCCATCAGCAAAGCGCCCCGTAAGAACCTGATTTACAACAGTTTCTGGTTGATTCAGGTAATTCTTTGGAGAAATTGCTTTTGCGATTTCTGTCCGATTGGCTTTGTTTGAAGAGTAAGCCGTTGCGTCAAGAATGGACTTGAACAGCGCAAGGAAGGTGTTCGGATTATCATCGATAAACTTCTGACTTGCAGCGAAAGCACAGCATGGATGCCCCGGCCAGATCTCCTTCGTCAGCTTGTAAATGAAGCCAACACCATCAAAGACCGCCCGTTGGTTGAAGGGATCCGGCGAGAGATAACCGTCGACATTACCGGCTTTCAAGTTCGCAACCATTTCAGGCGGCGGAAGAACGCGGATCTGGATGTCCTTGTCTGGATCAAGCCCCGCTTCAGCAACGTAGTAACGTAGTAACGTAGCAGGAAGTTATGCATGGAGTACTCAAAAGGTACACCAAACTTAAAGCCCTTCCATTTCTTCGGGTCCTGCTTATCCTTGTGTTTATTATGCAGCGTGATCGCCTGGCCGTTGATGTTTTCAATCGCTGGCATCGTCCAGGGCTTTGCAACAGAGCCTGCGCCAACAGTAATGGCAAGCGGCATTGGTGTTAGCATATGTGCAGCGTCATACTCTTCGTTCAGAGATTTGTCGCGGCTCACAGCCCAGCCTGCGGTCTTGATCACGTCAACGTCAAGGCCGTATTTCTCGTAAAAACCTAATGGCTTTGCCATAATGATTGGCGTCGCACAGGTGATCGGAACAAAGCCGACGTTAAGCTTTTTCTTTTCAAGGTCACCCTTGGCATCAAGAACACGTGCTTTCAGATCATCCATTGGGAAGAACTGAGAAATTGCAGCAACTGCCGTGCCGGTACCAACGGCGCGCAGGAATGCCCTGCGGTTGACGTCGGTGCCGAACAGGCCCTTCATGACGGCCGTTTCGACAACGCGTGAAGCAACTTCCTCATCGTTGTCCCAGTCAGGTAGATCTTCGTCTACGGCGCGTTCTGGCGCTGGACCTGCTTCGCTGGAAGCAGCGTCGGCTTCGACGCAATAAAAACGCGAAGACTGCTTTTCGGCTTCAGCCATCGCCAATTGGTGTTCCCACATGGAACTGTGAAGACCACATGGACATCCGGTCCATAGGATTTTGTCCGGATCAAACGGATTGCTCAATGCACCCATTTCAAAAGTTTCCTTTAAAGAAGCGCAACATAATCTGATGTCACGTTTCCTATGGCCATCTTGGCCAAAGCGCTTACCGTCTTCATCAGCAGCTTGCGCGGCAAAGGATGCCGCTAGTCCGCCATCAGACCACCGGCCAGGATGATTGATTTTATCGCGCCATCATCCCAAAAGCGCCTTAGCCGCGATCACCGTTTTGGCAACCTCGGATAAAACCTGGTTCCTATCCATCGATAGTTTCTGTAAATGCGCAAAAGCAGCCTGTTCCGTCAACCCTCGGGTTTCCATCAGGATGCCTTTTGCACGCTCGATAAGTTTTCTGGCCTCAAGCGCTTCATGGGCCGCTGTACGATAGCCGTCAATCTGGGTGTGGACGGCCAGCGCGGACATAATGGCCGTGTTGAGTCTGTCGCTCGCAACGGCGATAGAAAGCACCGCATGTGCACCGGCCTCTATGGCGGCTGAAATTTCCAGACTGTTATCGACAGCACTCAACAGCAGCAAAGGCAGATTAGTCCTGGCGGCAAGGCTCTCAATCAGGGGAACGGATGACTGACCGGACACATCCGCATAAATGACAACCAGATCACTTTGTGGCAGCGCTTGAGCTTCACGCAGGTCCATCTCACCGAGCGTTGCCACAACGACAACACCACGCTCAAGCAACATGGCTTCAAGAAAAGGTTCAGAGGCGCCGGTCATTGAAACAATAATGGCACGCTGGCGATGCGGTTCTTTCAAGCGAATTTGCATTAGACCAAACTTCCGCACCTAACCATCGCTGAATGCACAGCAACGACCGCGCAATTCAGCTTACCCATTTAAAAAACAACAGCTTACACATTATCCCGCCACATTATCAGCACGTGCGCAAGCATTATTTGTTTGACTGTAATCGCCGATCGGGCCGAAGTCTGTTGCTTAATTTTGTTAATGCCGATGCAAAATTTGCACCGCTGGGAGCGTAAAGCAAGGGTTCCTGGTTCATAGAAATTTCGATGCAGCGGCTTTGCGCAAAAATTCTGACAACGTGCCTAAAAAAAAGCAATCTCGCCACTTGTTAAGTTGTGGTTGCGTGGTTACGGTCGATTTGCTTGGTGCTTTAAGTTGAAACGATGAAGCTTGAATGGGAACCTGGTGCGCCGTACCCATCAGGGAGCAAAACCGGGGCTGTATCCGCATCTGTAAGCGGTTACTTTGATTGCATATTACCGGTCAATTGGGCCGGTGAGATGAATGTGTCTGAATACAACCGTGAGCCAGAAGACCTGCCAGGCAATGTCCAATCCCGTCTTAAAGGGACTGATTTTAGTGATCAGACATCCCTTGGAGGAATAACACATGTCTCTGCTCAATCACGCCCCGCAACGATCCCATAACTATGACACTCTAACCACACGAAGTGTCGTGAACAGCCTTGTGCTGGCCGGGGCGCTGTGCGGCGGCATCTGGGCGCTGATTGCTGTGACGATCCTGGGCACTTAACCGTATTACTAGCAGGCTAACACTCTAACGGCCGCAAAGAACATCAGCCTATGCGCAGGATACATACAGATGCTTGAAGCCTCACGGCTCTCACTCGGCTATGCCGGAACTCCACTTATTTCCTCCTTGTCATTTCAACTTCATCGAGGCGACGTACTGGCCGTTGTTGGTCATAACGGCTCTGGAAAATCGACACTCATCAAAACGCTTCTTGGTGTGATCCCCCCCATTCGCGGATCTTTCAACTGGTCCGGCGGCAAACCGAAGACAATCGCATATCTGGGGCAGCGCACCGAGTTTGACGGGCGGTTCCCAATCCGGGTACGTGACCTGGCCGCCATGGGGGCCTGGCACGGCCTTGGCCTTTTGGGAAAACTTTGTACACGCACACACGAGCGGGTCGAGATGGCCCTCAGGCGCACCAACACTGCGCACATTGCCGATGAACCGCTGCATGTTTTGTCAGCAGGGCAGTTGCAGCGTGCTCTGTTCGCGCGCACCATGGTGCAGGACGCTCCACTTATTCTGCTTGATGAGCCGTTCACAGCAATTGATCAGACCACAGAAACACAACTTCTGAAGTTGATTGACACATGGGCTGCCGAGAACCGGGCCATCATTCTGGTTTTGCACGATTTGTCCGCCGTTCTTCAACACTGCAACAAAGCTTTGCTTCTCGGCAATGGCCGGGCACAGTTCGGTCCGCCGCGTGAGGTGTTGACGCCGACCAATCTTGTCGACCACGGATATCTCTCATCAAGCCAGGCAGCCTGGATCGAGACCATGTTCGCAAAACGTGAGGCTCCAGAGGAGGACGCTACAGGTGTTTGAATGGCTGGACTATGCGTTTATGAAGCGCGCGCTGGTGGCGACCTCTATCCTGAGTTTCTCGGTAGCCCCGGTTGGAGCCTTCCTGGTTCTGCGGCGTCTATCGCTGGCAGGTGAAGCAATGGCGCATGCCATTGTGCCTGGCATTGTGATTGCCTTCGTGATTGCCGGGCTGTCAGTCTTCTCCATGATCGTCGGCGGCTTGATTGCAGGCGTCAGTGTTGCAGTTCTGACCACGCTTCTGGCGCGCACGACCATTATCCGCGAGGACGCCAGCCTCGCCTCGCTTTACCTGATTGCGCTGGCCCTTGGGATTTTTATCCTCTCAGCTGCAGGTTCGGCAGTCCCCTTGAAAAGCTTCCTGTTCGGCTCGATCCTCGGGGTGGATGATGCAACGTTGATTTTAATAGGCACAACCGCGACCATCACCCTGGTGTCGTTTGCGCTTATCCTGCGCCCGTTGATTGTCTTGACGATCGATCCGGTGTTTTTTGAAAGTCAGTCAAACCGCCCCGGTCTCATCGGTCAGTGGTTCATGTTCCTCGTTGTCCTGAACCTGCTTGGCGCGTTCAAGGCGCTCGGCACATTGATGGCGGTCGGCCTGATGATCCTGCCGGCGACGGCGGCGCGCTATTGGACCTCAACCATCACGTCCTACCTCGTGCTGACGTTTGCAATGGCACTGACAAGCTCATGGGCCGGGCTGATCATCTCATATTATGCGCCCGAGGTACCGTCGGGTCCCGCCATCGTGCTCGTCGCGGGTGGCATTTTTGTTTTCAGCCTGATCTTCGGCCCGCTGGGCTTCAGGCTGACATCCAAGGTGCGCGGTGTTCGCAAAACACCTGCGGCCACGGCAATGGAGGCTGCCGAATAGTCTGTCAAATCCTTAATCAAACATCAAAAAGGACATTCTTACATGACACGTCTGCTCTCACACCTTGTGGTGTGTGCTATGGCAATCTCCTCACTTGCAGCACCGGCCCATGCCGATAAACTGAAAGTTGTGGCCAGCTTCTCAATCCTCGGTGATATGGTCCAGCAGGTCACCGGTGATCTGGTGTCGGTTGCAACAATCGTGGGCCCCGATGCCGATGCGCATGTTTACACGCCAAACATTAAAGACGCCCGCGCGGTGGCTGAAGCCGATGTCATCTTTGTGAATGGAATAGGTTTTGAGACCTGGTCCAAGACGCTCATTGAAACATCAGGAACAAAAGCCAAAGTCTATGTCGCGACCGAAGGCGTCACGCCGGTCAAGGTGGATGGCGAGGCTGATCCGCACGCCTGGAATGCGCTACCTAACGGTATGATCTACATCAGCAACATTGCCAAAGCCATGGCGGCAGCTGATCCAAAGAATGCCGAAACTTACAAGAAAAACGCAGCCGCCTACACCACGAAACTGGAAGATTTGCACAAACGCGCGATGACGGAACTGTCCAAAACACCAGAAAAGCGCCGGACGGTTGTGACAGCACACGATGCATTCGGCTATCTTGCAAGCGCATATAAGCTACGCTTTCTGGCACCGGTAGGCATTGACACCGAAGCGGAACCCTCCGCCCAACAACTTGCAAATCTTATCGATCAACTCAAGCAGGAAGAGGTTGCCGGACTGTTTGTCGAAAACATCACAAGCCCCGCACTCGTTGAACAAATTGCGCGAGAAACCGGCCTAAAAATCGGAGGAAAACTCTTTTCGGATGCGCTCTCGGTAAAGGGCGGACCAGCAACAAGTTACCTCACTATGTTCGAGCACAATCTTAGTGTCATTATCGCTGCTATTAAAGGTGAAAGCTGATCCTTTGATATCGCAATTGCCGGGCGGCAATGGCAAGTAGCCCTGGCCGCCCGTCTTGCACCAGTTCCAACGCTAGAGCATGATTGGGTAAATTAAGTTGCAGAGTCGTTGACGCCTGCTTTTGAATTTGCTCAACTCATATGTAAGGTTTGCTACAGTTGAGGCGCTATGCGGCACTTGTCAATTTACCGGAATATCGATGCGGTTGCGAAAGCAGGCTCAATCCGCCAAGCCGCCGAGCTTCTCGCAATTACGCCTTCCGCGCTCAATCGCCAGATACTTAGCCTGGAAGAGGAACTGGGTGCGCCTATATTTGAGCGCCTGCCGCGTGGTGTTCGCCTCAGCTCCTCAGGTGAACTGATGCTGCATCACATCCGCAAACAGCTTTCAGACTTCGAGAAAGTCCAATCACGCATAGCGGATCTTTCAGGCATGCGGCGTGGCCATGTCAACATTGCCTGTAGTCAGGCCTTGCTCCCCTGTTTCCTTCCGCAACAAATCGAGATTTACCGCAAGACGCACCCCTTTGTAACATTCAATATCGCGATGCGCGACCGAGACACTGTCGAACAATCTCTCCGCGAATACACAGTTGATATTGCAATGATCTTCGAACCTCTTCCGACGACTGATTGCCAAACGTTACAAGTTGCCGAACAGCGTGTTCATGCCATCCTGGCGCGCGACCATCCGCTGGCACAACGCAAATCCGTTAAGCTTGAAGATTGTATCGCCTATCCATTGGCCATGCCGTCACACCCTAAAGCAGGACGATTGGTCATTGATAAGGCTGCCGCAAAAAAGGGATTAGAGCTTAATCCTGTCATTCAATCGGACAGTTTTGAATTTCTGCGTCACGCTGTTTTGAACAATCAAACAATTGCTTTTCAATTTGAAATCGGCCTGCCTCCTCAAGACCGAAATGCGCCAACTGTCAGCGTGCCATTGGCTGAGCACGATGTGCCGGCCGGCCTCCTGCACCTGATGCAGCTGAGCGGCCGCAGCCTGCCCGTTGCCTCTGCGCGCTTTGCCAATCAATTACAATCTTCACTGGCTGACATATCGGTTGCAATCAGATAGGAGAGCTTTGAAAACTCACTGCAGCTTGAAACGTCATCATTTTGACGTCAGGGCTTCGAGGTCTTCTCCACCGAGTTTTTTATGGCAGCCAATACAGCCGACCTTTGCAATTTTACCGACACGCCCGGCAACCACAACACCGGTGTTTGAACGCGCGATCTCGCCACTCGCAAAATAGCGCACCCAAAACCAGTTCTTATTCTCAGGGTCGTAACCTGGTTTGTTGGCAAACATAACCGTATAACTTGAGAGGTATTTATTTGGGTGATCATAAACACCCTGCACGGTGACGCCCTTCTTCGTGTGATTGGCCTTGACGATGACTTTACCCTTGTGCCCCTGCACGGTGACAGCCGTCGCGTAAACCTGCTGTATCCTGCCATGGGGCGGCTTGCCTTTATAAGCGTGCACATTGATCCGCTGAACGCCAACAATACGGTGCTGAAGCAAGGCCTCCCAAAGATCATGGGCTAACACGACATCGCTTTTTTTGCCGTACGCAACTTCAGAGGTCTTTTTGTTTTTTTGTTGAGCATACGCAGACGGCATAAAAATTATATCGGCTGAAAGGCTAATCGCTATCAGCTTGAGTAAAGTAGAAGAAACTATATCCGTCATGAACGCCACCTTTTCAGCCCTGCCAAGGACAGTCATTTGTCAGAGGCTTAAATCTACGACTAATTTCGCAAACTATACACGTGCTTATACGACGACATAAAGCCAGCAATAGCGAAGTCTTTGTATTCTGCATATTTTGCCCCCCTTAAAGAACGGCTAAAGTGGCCACAATGAAACGCATCTGAAGCATATCCGCCAAGCATGTAGAAATTACGCGACATCACATAATTTTTCAGCTAATCGAGTGCTAAAGCTGTGTATGTGAGGAGTGGGGCCATGGCCAAAGCAGGCGCTGTGAAACAGCCAGACAAGAAAAAAAGCCCCCATGTCCGTTCCATGATTGGACGCGTGATCGACTACCTGTTCGGTCGAAACACGTTAATTGGCATTGCCTCACTCATGCTGGTTGTGCTGTCAGGCTACGCCACCTGGAGCGGAATGAATGACTTTATTGTAGGCGCATCCACATCGCCAGCAGCAGCCCAGGGCCGTGAAATCGTAGGCGGTTTGTCGGTTTCCAATAGCCTGCTTGTAGTTGCCATTGTAGTGGCGTTGACGTTTCTCATGTGGCTGTTGCTGCGCGAGTCCTTTGCCTACGGCCGGCGTCTTCGCGATCGTTTTCTCACCTTCCCACTTTATATATTCCTTGCGCTTTGGTCGATTGGATTTGGTTATGGGTTCTGGTGGAGCCTGATTGCCGGTGAGGAGGCAACGCGCAAAGGCCTATCCGGTCTCCAGGAGGATGCGCGTGATGCCGGGGCCGTGGTGGCTGCACGCCTGGAAGCTGTCAAAATCCAGCTGAACAGCGTTGTGCAGTGGTCTAACGGCCAGATGTCCCGCGAAGAAGCGAGCGGAGGCAGTTGCGGAATATCCTCGGGCGCTGGGCGCGGCCCGCTTTACAATGCACGCAGAAGCGTGCGTGATCAGATCAGCTCGCTGCGCAATAGCGTTGAAACCTCCTGGCTTACACCAGTACAAGCGGACCTTGAAAAGCTGAGGACAGCCGTTTCGTCGCTTGACGGCGCGACAGTCGAAGAGCGGAAACGAAGCTTTGAGGCCATGTCCAGCACGATCCGCGGTAGCGCGCGCAACAT
This sequence comes from uncultured Filomicrobium sp., assembly GCA_964449195.1. GTDB lineage: Bacteria > Pseudomonadota > Alphaproteobacteria > Rhizobiales > Hyphomicrobiaceae > Tectiglobus. Next base: position 1,800 of record CAYUYL010000037.1, on the reverse strand, counting down.
TGCAGCGCGCTCCAACCAGCTTGGCGAATCAACAGCCAGCGAAATGCGCGCTCTTGCAGATGCTGTTTCCATCAAACCTGGAGCACAAAGTTTTTCCTGCTACGACCCAACCCTTGCCCAACGCCTTCGTGCAGCAGCCGATCAGGCGGAGCAACCGGCCGTGCTGACACTGCGTGAAGCCACCTTTAGTGAAGGACCTGCCGGTGTTGCCAATGCCGTTAAGGATTTATGGGCCAACCTCGGCAGCTATTTATTTGGCGGGATCGGCTATCTCCTCGGTATGAATGAAGGGACATCCAATTCTGAGGGCGAGACGATTTCCGGACGTGATCTGATTGCTTTCCTCGCAACGCTTGGGATTGATCTCGGCCTATTCGTACTAACCGCACTTAACCCGCCGCAGACTCCACCAGACCGCAAACTACCCGGTTCATTAAAGCGCCAAATCGTAGATGCAATCAGAACAGCCGTAAAACGAGCCCCTGATGCCAGCTGGGAGTGGGTTCGCCAGCATTTCATTCATCATAAATCGGTGTCCTACCTCGTTATTCCAAATATCTACAGTTGCGACACAGGCCGCCCGGGCGAAGAAAAACGAGCTTTGGCCATGAATCAGCTTGCCGGCGTTCTGGGGGATCTTGGACTGGTCAAAGCACTAAGTTCTATGGAACTCTCGATGCTTGGCCGCGAAGAAAAACGTGGAAGCTATACTGATCTTACCCCATACCGGGATGCGTGGAACAAGCGGCAGAGCAAGAAGACAGAAGGAAAAATTGAGCGTAAGCAAAACCGTAACCACGGTCTGTTTTCCAAAGCGGAACGTGCGCTGGAAGTCGCGGAATGGAGCGAACAAGCGCGCACAGACGTTGAAATTTTCAAACTTATCGATCGCGAAGGGCTGACACCGCTGCTTGCCGTGCTCAATGATCCTCAACAGAATTTGGAGATCTCGCAAGACCACCTTCCATCCGAAGACGGAGACCCATTGCTGCCTCAAGAAACGCCAATGATCGCCATTACAACTTCGGAGGCCCGCAGGCAATATACGACCAATTTGCTGAATAACCTGGAAATCGATACGGCCGTCATACCAGCGATTGACCGGATCGAAGGCGATGACGAAGTCATCCATGAAGCACTGGATAAAGTCTACGAAGCTTGGCCGTCAATGGGCAGCCACATCCGCCGGGAGAAAAGACACAAGGCGAAAAATGTTGCCGATGCGGGCAGAGCCGTTGAGAAATCCTGGGTGAGCGATACTGAAAGATTGTATCCGCTGACAGACATCCCTAAAATCAAAATTCAAAATGCGATTGTAACCTACACCGCTCTTCCCATGATCCGCGATGATTTGAGACGCATCATTGGCGAGAATGATAAGGGGCAAGGCGCAGAGCGTGCCCAAGCGATTGAAACCGCCGCGCAAACAATTGATGATTTTCTGGCCCCGTCATCGCAGGTCAGCCCAGATGGTCTTGCAGCAGCTCTGCAAAAAGCAGCCCGCCATGAAAACGCCTGATGGATATTGGGCGATTTCAGACGCGTTGCTTTACGGCCTTGGAAGTATGGACATGAAGCCGTTCGCCATGCCATTGACTGCTTTGCTTTGTGCAGAAAACCTGACAAACGGCCGGCACAGACCGCACATCATAAATCGTCTGTGATGCCGAAAACCTAAACTGCAGTCATGCCGCCTCCTGATTACCCCACCAGTTCCGCTGTCTTTGGTCGTATTGCGATGATACATACCTCTCTGCTTCAATCCGGCCACATAAAAATGCTCTAAGAATATCAAGGAGA
>CAYUYL010000036.1:0-14438 GCA_964449195.1 uncultured Filomicrobium sp. | reverse complement strand
TTTCGCTCAGCTTGAGAATTTCTTCAGATATCAGTTTCGCATCTTTCGGCGTAAAGGCGCGCACTTCGAGAGCGATAATTTGCGAGGTGTTGTCATAAGTGAGTATCGTCATATTTCTCCAATATTCGACAAACCGCTCTATTGGTTGGGCCGTATCGAACGACGATAGCCAATCTGCTTTATCCCGGCTAAAAAAGCTAAGCAAGTCAATCTCTTCGCGCATTTGCTCTATGAGTTCACGGGAGTGGATATAGTCCATCAGGATATAAGAATCCCCGGTGGGTGACCCGCTTGTGGGAAGGCCTGCCATAAGGCCTAAAAGTTCGCTGCCGACACACTGGTTGTTGGTCCCGCGCACAGCAAAACGCACTTCGACTGCATATTGATTTGAAGCAATAAGTCCATAGTAAATGCCCGATAAAATAGTCGGTAGCAAAATGGCAAACATAGCCGATAATCTGATTAACTGACGGCGTTTTTGTTGTGGGCGCGGCGGTGCGTCAGGGGAGGCATCTGCTTGCGCATTATTGTTATTCGCACTTTTGCCGCTATTTTTAGATTCGTTCTTATGGCTGGAGCTCATACTTGCCTCTCTCTTAATGCCTCCTTGGTGTCACCCAACTTATCGGAGCATGTAGGCATTATGATTTTCTATAGCCTGTTCCAAGTCATCGAAAAATGTGACGTCTCCGTCCCTTAAGATGATTCCCATGTTGCAATATTCCTTAAGTGTCCCTGTCGAATGCGAGACCATAATAAGATTGGATTGGGCCAACTTTTCAGCCAATGCCTTTTGTGAACGTTTGCGAAAGCGTGTATCGCCAACGGCTGTGATTTCATCGATTAAATAGCATTCAAAATCGATCGCCAGAGATACACCAAATGCCAGCCTGGCCCGCTCCCCTGACGAATAATTACGAACCGATGAGTACAGTTGATTGCCAAGCTCGGAGAACTCCTTGACATAGTCTACAACGCGCTCCGTATCCTGTCCGTAAATCCGGGCAATGAAGACTGTATTCTCAATGCCACTCAAAGAACCGTTGAAACTGCCTGAGAAGCCAAGCGGAAATGAGACTTTTACCTGCCGCTGAATATATCCTGCATCGGGCAACTCTGCACCAGAGATCATCTTCAAGAAGGTTGATTTTCCGGCGCCATTGGCTCCCAATACGGCAATATTTCTACCTGGTAGTGTCGTATTGAGGTTTTTTATGATGCTTTTATAGCCTCCGCCTGGAATGCGAAATTTTTTTTCGACATTGTTAAACTTGATCATTTGGATCTAATCCTGACAAAACGTTCAGCTGCCAGTCCTACCAGCAGCAATATGAGGCCCCACCAAAGTAGATAGGTGAGATCAATTGCGCTGCCTCTGTAATTCATAAAATAGCCACTTCGCACGCCCTCAACACCATGAAGGATAGGATTCCAAATAAGGATATCTCGGGCTGCCGCTGGCAAAGTCTCCAGAGAAAAGAAGATACCTGACAGAAGAAACATGGGCGTCATGATAAGCTGAAAGATGTTGCGCCAGGCCTTGAGTTTTATATTGATAACGGCGTTACACAATCCTATCCCGATGCCAAGCAGAGCTAATTCGGCGCTTGCTATCATTATTTTGAATGGATCATTGGGCAAGGCAGTTTCTTCGATCAAAGTGATCGCCGTAAAAAGGATTGCCGATATAAGCAGCATGGTTGCTATTTCGAGAATGGCGCGAGCGAAAACCGTATCCAGCTGTTGCACGATTGGAAAACTCAGCAATGCCTCATTCGCTTCAAATGCTCCCCCAAGCTGTTGGGCGAGATTACGGAACAGAAAGTACGGTATAACGCCGAGTGCAAAAAATAATGACTGAGAATCTCCAAACGGTGGTTCATTGCCTGAAAAAGAAAATATAGTGGACAAAATGGCAACATAAGAGATGGGTTCCACAAGCGCCCAGAAATATCCAAATTGGGTGCGTCCATAACGGACGCGGGTTTCCCTAAGCACCAAAGCGCCTATAACGCGCGCTTGAGTCATAGCAGCTTGCTGAAACATGCTTACAAAATCCGCCTCTTGTGGGACATGAAAAGGTATGGAGATATATTGTGTTGCCAGAATATAGAGTAGATGCTTTGCCTGGTAAGCTGTTTATTCCAACCAGCATTGACATAAAATACAACTCGCCGGATCATTGGGCATGAACCAAGCTGGTATAATTCGAGCTTTTGAATAAAAAGTTGGACCACCTCGTATTACATCCTAAGAATTATTGTGCATCGGGATTGGTGATGCTGTGCTGCCGAGGGGGGGGATTAACGTATGCTCCAGCACCGTTTACTGTGCCACTGGTGAGGCGCGTAACAAACACTTGAATTGCGGCATCTTGACCATTCTTTTGAAAAAAATTGCCTTTAACTTGGATTGTACCTGCCAAAGCACGAATATATTGGGCAGTGAGTTCGGCATTGGGCTTGGCCGGGGTAGTCCAGAATCCATCCAACGTTCCTTGGTGCGCCAAACCTTCAATATCGTAGATTGCAGTACCCAAAACTTTGGTTGGGCAGCCTGCAATAAGTGCGTGTAAGCCAACCGTAGAATTAATCAAAACTGTTCCCGCCGCATGCGATAACAGCTTGTCCAGATCGCCTCCAAAGATGTAATGAACGCGGTTTGATACGCCCGTCCGCTGGGCAATGGTCCGAATATGTTGCGGCCATCCCTCCGCCCCATTGTCAAGTGGATGACATTTAAAAACCAGCTCTGCTGATTGATCGGCGTGAGTTGCAAAAGATTGGATAATTTCATGTATTGCATCAGACTGGTGCGCATAGGTTGCATTGCATCGCAACTGATAGTCGTTTTGCAACTGGAGAGGCATGAGAAAAAAGCGCGTTTGATTTTCAACTAACTCGTTTATTTTTTTTCCCGCTTCCTTATCTGCGCTTTTCCGCCGGAATTGCTGCGGGATGCCCGTAAGATATTCAAGCAATGGATTATAGTAGCGGTCGGAAAAGTAGTTAAAGTAGATGGCATGACAGATATATGTTGACAGGTGGTAGAAAATCTCATGCGTCAGCTCAAGTACAATTGAGTGGCTGTAGCGCCGCACAAGGTCCGGTTCAGGAAATTGGGTGCCAATAGACCTGATTCTTTCTGGGTCAGATGGAAAATGGGAATAGGCGGTCATTCCACAACGTTCCAGAGTTAGCCAATCTGGGCGCAAATAGCCAAATTCGTAGACGTAAGCATAAATGCCCAAATCTTGTGCGACTTCCGCCGCGGCTTTGTGGTATGGGCGACGGTCTCCATAATATATAATGTCCGTCACATTGTGCTCAACGATTAGTTCTTTTAAGTAGGCTGGCCAATCAGCAAACCGCCCTCTGTAGTTTATCGCGGGACGGCCAAGCCAATAGAGCCAATCGCCAAAACAAAAATTAACGCGCAACACCCGTGCGCCTCTTGCCTCAAGTGATGCTGCGAGTTTTCTGGCAAATGTAGAAGGGTGTCCCTGCAAGAATAGAAATGTCTGCTTTTTGCAATCGTTTAATGAGTTGAAATTCATTGATAATTGTACTGATGCCTAGCAAGATTTGTAATCTGATTTCAATTTTATGAGGTTGTCTAGCTGCATTTGATTTAAAATCTTGCGGCTTCAACTACTTAACGTTCTGTCTGATCGCATTAAGCCATGTTACTCATGGTTATGAGTGATATGAGACAATCGCAACGACGTGATATAATATCGATGGCTCAATGCCTAAAGTAAATATTAAAATATAAGCAGATCTTGTCTAAATCCGAAGCTTGTGTTGAACTTTGAGTTCAATTTTCATTGTCTCCCATCATAATCTTTGTTGGGCGCATGGCTTCTTCTTTGGCCAGGGCAAGCCTGCCGCATGACGGTTTTAAGATGTCGTCTGGTGATATGGTGCATCTGACAGAGACAGTGTGACAAATACCGTTTTCATATGGTGTTCCCGGTTAAGTGCTTGAAATTTAGAGCATACCAAGCCAGTGCCAGTAATTGTGTGCCAAGCGCTATTGCGAATGACAGTTGATAGGAGGCTACGCTATAGCCACCGCCGGGACTTCGCGGGAATAGATCAATAATGGCGCCGATGGCGAACTGCATGACAAACGCTGTTGCAAAAATGATAAGATTTGCCGCCGTTTGAGCCCGGCCGGATTTTACGGCACCAAAATGCGAAGCCAGCCATGGATATGCAAGAATTGTAGCCTGCCCCAGCATGCCGAAGAGAAACCAGAACAGCGGCATGAGCGCGTTTGAGGTGCCTAGGATGATGCCAACTTGAGCCATCATATAAGGCGCTAGAAATCCCAGCATAACGGTTAAAACGCCGATGCCTGATCGGGCAAGGCGGTCTGCGATGGCGCCAGTTGCCAGAATGCCAATCAGAAATGCAATTGCAATCAGTGCCAGGTATGCTGCAACGTCTTCGCGACCGAGCCCTGCAACGTCGCGGAACCAGGGGCCGGCCCACAGCGTTTGAACGGCCAGGTGGAAGCCGGCGCAGGTTGCCAGTAATGGCACAATTGCAAGAAAAGCACGGTCTTGAAAGATATGGCCGAGTTCTTTGATTTGTTGAGCGAGTGGCTGGATATCCGCGTGGCCTGGCCGTTCCGGGACAGCTAGAAAAATGATCAGGGCTGCAGCGAACGTCATCGTAGCCAGCACCCAAAAGACCTGCCGCCATCCGATCAATTGCGTTGCGAATTCCACCGGGGCTGTTGCAAACAGTAATCCTACGGCTCCAGCAGACATGATGATTGCGTTTCCAAGTGCCCGGCGCGGTGCCCTGACCCAGATCACAATCGCCTTAAAACCGGCCATCAGGCCACCTGCAAAACCGAGCCCGATCAAGGCGCGGCCAACAATCAGCAATACGATATCGTTTGCAAGGGCGAACAGGATGGCACCTGCGCCGCCGATGCTCATCAAGGCAGTTTGCACACGCCGTGGCCCGAAACGGTCAAGCAGAACGCCAAGCGGTAGCTGAAAAAGTGCAAACGTTGCAAGATAAATGGCCGTGACCAGCCCGAGTTCGGACGCTCCCAGGCCGATATCGTCTACCAAATCCTGTTCAATGACGGCATTGACCGCGCGGAGCAGGTAAGACAGAAAATATCCCAGTGCAAAGGGGCTGAGGGCGATAAACGTGAGGCTTATGCTGTGTTCGCCCTGCTGTTTTACGCCGCGGTCCAAATGCATCAACTCCGGCTTACGGATGTCTTAGGCTGATTTTTTCGACAAAATAACCTTAGGTTCGGATTTTGTGCGCGCGCTGCTGAGGCCAAGCTGTTTGCGCGCCTGCTGGCGTAGGGTGTCGATTGGTTTTAATTTTCCTTCGGCCTCGAAATGCCAGAATACCCAGCCGTTGCAGGCTGATTTTCCCTGCACTTCGGCGCCCAGGCGATGGATGGAGCCGCGTGCTGTGTTCTGCTCGTCGGCTAGTGCCAGTGTGCCGTCAGCATGGACTTCGGCGCGGTAGCGGCGGCGTGAGTCCATCAGGCGGGTACCGGGTTCCAGCATACCCAGCTCAACAATGGTGACAAATGGGACGCGCGGTTCGTGGCGTTTTGCTGGTAATGGCTCGATTGCATCTGGCGATATCGGCACGATCCGTTCAATACGCTTCATGGCCTCTTTCGCGTAGTCTCTGTCACGCTCAAAGCCGATCCAATTGCGTCCAAGACGTTTGGCGACGGCGCCTGTGGTGCCTGTGCCAAAAAAGGGGTCCAGTACAACGTCGCCAGGTAGTGTCGTTGCCGAAAGAATGCGATATAACAGCGCCTCCGGTTTCTGCGTTGGATGCGCTTTGCGGCCATCCTCGCCTTTAAGCCGTTCAGGGCCTGAGCAAATTGGAAAAAGCCAATCCGAACGCATCTGCAAGTCATCGTTGGCACATTTGAGAGCTTCATAGTTGAATGTTACGCGTGCGTTTTCGTCTCGTCCGGCCCAGATCAGGGTTTCATGGGCATTCGTAAAGCGGGTGCCGCGGAAATTCGGCATCGGGTTTGCTTTGCGCCATATCACGTCGTTCTGGATCCAGAAGCCAAGATCCTGAAGTTTTGCTCCGAGACGGAAGATATTGTGATACGATCCTATAACCCAAATCGCGCCGTTAGGCTTGAGAACACGGCGGCATTCGTCAAGCCACGCATGGCAGAAGGCATCGTAATCGGCAAAGCTTGCGAATTTATCCCAAGCCTGATGAACGCCATCGACGATGGAATCGTTTGGCCGCAGGAGATCACCATCAAGCTGCAGATTATATGGTGGATCTGCAAAAATGAGATCGACGCTGACATCCGGAATTTTGCGAAGTTGTGTCACGCAATCGCCGATATGTACGGCATTCAAATAGTGTTCAAGTCCTGTGGTTTGAAACTTTGTACGCAACTTGCCCATGGAGGCTCTCTCTCTACGCTTAACTAATTACGCAACATAAAACTTATAAAGGAGCACCCAGCCAACCATGATCTTCAAGCTGAGTTTTCATCACAATGTCATGATTGCAATGAAATGCGGCTCTACAAGTATGACGGGCGTTCCGGTGCTAATATCATAACAGTGGATTTGAATGGTTAATCAATCGTAAAAAAATATAATTATGCCATATCAATCGATCTCTGGCGTTTTCTAAGCAAACCGTGGTGTGCGCTGCGTATACAGGTATGCAGTGGCTTTTTTCATGGAGACCAAGCTGTATGGGGACATTTTCAGCCGATTGGCTGGCGCTGCGTGAGCCGGCTGATCACGCTTCAATCAATGCACAGGTGAGGCAGCATCTCAGAGCGCATTTTGCAGGGCGTTCATCGGTTCAGGTTGTCGATCTTGGATGTGGTACCGGCTCAAATCTGCGCAGTTTGGCGTCCGATCTGCCCCCCGAGCAAGTCTGGACGCTGGTCGATGCTGATGCGCAGGTGCTGCAGATTGCGCACGCACACTCTCAGGAATTTGATACCTGTGCAGGGCGTGTTCTGATTGAGACCAAACTTGCTGATTTGTCGCAGGGCGACATTGCAGATTTGATCTGTGAGGCAGACCTTGTATCCGCGTCCGCTTTCTTTGATCTTGTCTCGCCAGCCATAATAGAACGCATGGCTGCTCAGATTGCCGGTGCGGGTTGTGTCTTTGCGACGACGTTGACCTATGATGGTATTGCTGCCTGGTTGCCGCAGCACAGCCTGGATGCGGCCTTGCGCGACGCCTTCAATGTCCACCAGCACTCTGACAAGGGTTTTGGTGCAGCGGCCGGGCCCGATGCTACCGGTGCTTTGGTTGCTGCATTTGAGCACCACGGTTATCAAGTTGTGCGTGGTGCCAGTCCGTGGGTTTTGACGTCGCGCTTCGCTGAACTGCGCCGTCAGACCGACGATGGTTGGGCGCAAGCTGTTGCTGAAACCGGTCAAATCAGTCAGGATGATCTTGAGGAATGGCTTGCATTTCGCAATAGGCAAAATTCTGCGGTGACCATTGTTGGCCATGAAGACGTGTTGGCTTTGCCGCCAGAGTAGATGCGGACACATCTGCTTGATTTGCCTTTGCCTTTGATGAGGCAATTGCTGCATCAACTCTATATCATTCAGATTTTCCGGGCCACATCCGCTGTAGAATGTCATCTTTCAAAATAAACGCATGAAATAGGGCGGCAGCGATGTGCAATGCGATCAAAGCCAGCAGCAGATAGCCCAGCACTTCATGGATTTCAAAAGCCCATGCCGCACCTTGGCGGTCGGGGGCGACAAGCGCCGGGATCTGAACGCCAAAAATATTCAACGCGGGAAACATCGAAATGCCGATCCATCCCACCATGGGCACCAGGATTAAGAGTGCATAGAGCCCCCAGTGAACACCTTCCGCTGCTATCTTTTGCAGATTGTTAAGTGAAAGCGGGTGGGGCGGTGTGCCGAAGCTTAGGCGATATATGAGCCGAAGAACGATCATGGTAAGTAAAAACAGCCCCAGTGCCTTATGTGAACTATAGAGTGTATTCGTGGTTGCATCCCACAAATTATACTGTTCCGTGCGTTCCGTCATCGCAATGCCTGAGGTAAACAGCAGAATTAGCAGGAGAACTGTCAGCCAGTGCAGGACCCGCGCGATGATACTATAAGTATTGGTGTTATGTTGAGGCATTAGATTATACTCCGAAGATCGCAGTCGAAGAGGACTTCGCCGTTGCCAAGGCTGTAAGTTACAGTAACGGGTCTACGCGCTGCTGACAGTGCCTTTATTGGTGCAAGCTCCAGCCCCGGCTTACCTGAGCCTATAATCATAGGTGCCATCAGGATGTGAAGGCGGTCGACGGCATCTGCATCAATGAAGGCGGAAACGGTTCGCGATCCGCCTTCCACAAGAATACGGCGTAAGCCAAGCTCAAATAGCCGTTTGATAATTTCGTCAGGTGGCAAGTGGCCTGATTGCGCAGGTATGCGTAAAACTTCGTTGTTCGCATGATGCAAGCTTTGTTCTATTTTGTCTGATGTTTCATCGCGCACAATGATGCAGCGTGTGCCATCATGTCCGAGGCAACGCGCTTGAGGCGGCAGCCGGTTGTTGGGGTCGATAATGACGCGTACTGGCGGCTTTCCCTTCACGCGCCGCACAGTTAGTAACGGATCGTCGGCAATTGCGGTGCCAACACCGATGATGACAGCGTCAACGTTGGCACGGATGCGATGCACATGATCAAGTGCTGGATCGCCATTAATCCAGCGGCTTTCGCCCGTGACAGTTGCGATACGCCCGTCCAGCGACTGGCCAAGCTGTGCCACCACAAAGGGGCGGTCATGGGGCGCATTTCGTATCACCGATAAAGCGGGCGCAGCGGTCACCTCAGTCTGACCATTGTGCTGTTGTGCATGAGACTTTTGTCTGTCATATTTTTGTGATCGTTCGAGCACAGATGCTCTCCGTCCGTCCACAAAATGCATGTGGTTTGGTGGTAAACTTATCTGAGCGTTGCTTTATGACGTGACGGCGGCAAAAACAAGATGTTGCAGATTCTATAGTGTATGAAGATAACTTCAAAAGTGAGTGTTCATCATATGGCACCATAATCTGCATCCTGCATATAGCCTGAGATCATCAAATTTTCGCGGAAAGATAAGCGTTGGCCGAGCAAACATTTCGTCTGACCACGATTTACAAACGCGTGCTTGTAATGCTGCGCGAGGAATGGCGTGCCTGCGCTGTTATTGCCGTAGCGAACACGGTTGTCGGTTTGGTGCAACTCGCTGAGCCTCTTCTGTTTGGCAGGGTCGTTGATGCGTTGATGAACGATCAATCGCCCACAAAGCTTATTTTGGCATGGGCGGGTCTCGGCCTGTTCAACATTGGCGCGGGGGTGTGGATTGCTGTGGCGGCCGACCGTCTTGCGCATCGCCAGCGTCTTTCCGCGATGTCGCGTGCATTTGAACATGCGATTTCACTCCCGGTCTATTATCATGCGGAGCAAGGCACGGGAGCCGTGGTGCGCACAATTACAGCCGGGGCGTCTTCCCTATTTGGAACATGGCTGACGATACTGCGGGAGCAGGTGGCGGCAATCACCAGCATTATCTTCCTTGTCCCTGTGGCCTTTTGGATCGAGTGGCGCCTCGCGCTTTTGCTTGCAGCTCTGGCTGGCGTTTACGTATTTCTCAATGTATTTGTTATCCGAAAGACGTCGTCAATGCAGGCTGCCGTCGAGCACTATCATGTGGATGTTGCAGGGCGTGTTGGTGATGTCGTCGGCAACGTGACAGTTGCGCAAAGCTATGAGAGGATCGCAGCAGAGGCGGCAGCCATGCGGGTGGCGATGAAAAATACGCTGGAGGCACAGTATCCTGTCTTGACGTGGTGGGGCATGGTGAATGTGATGAGCCGCGGCGCCAGCACCATAACGATGATTGCAATCTTTTCGCTGGGCTCATATCTCGCTATGCGGCGCGAAATCTCAATCGGCGATATTGTCAGTTTTATCGGCTTTGCCGGCCTGTTGATCGTCAAGCTTGATCAGCTCTCCAGTTTTATCTCCCGCCTCTTTATGGAAGCCCCGACGCTACGCACCTATTTCGATCTGCTTGATCAGCAGGCGGACCTGAAAGAGTGTGCCGGCGCACGTCCTCTCGATAGGGTGCGTGGCCGTGTTGAATTTGAGGCTGTAAGTTTTCGTTACGGTGATGGTGAGCAAGGTGTTTTTGATATTGATATTACTGCCGAAACCGGTCAGACAATCGCATTGGTTGGCGCCACGGGAGCCGGCAAGACGACGTTGATGGCGCTGCTGCTGCGCTTCAGGGCACCCGATCAAGGCCGTATTCTCATTGATGGACAAAATATTGAGCATGTCACGCTGGAGAGCCTGCGCAAAGAAATCGCCGTGGTATTTCAGGATGCAGGACTGTTTAACCGCAGCATAGTCGAGAACATTCAGGTTGGCAGGCCGGGGGCAGAGCATAATGCTGTGATGCAGGCGGCGGAACTGGCGCAGGCGGTAGATTTTATTCGTGCCAAGCCAGGTGGCATGGACTTTATTGTGGGCGAGCGCGGCGCCTCACTCTCAGGTGGAGAGCGTCAACGCGTTGCTATTGCCAGAGCTATTTTGAAGGACGCGCCTATCCTTATTCTGGATGAGGCGACCAGCGCACTGGACGTCAATACCGAAGGACTTATTAAGCAGGCGTTGGATTATATGCGCAAAGATCGCACAACGTTTATTATTGCGCATCGCCTTTCAACTGTCGCAGATGCAGATTTAATCCTGGTGATGGAGAAAGGCCGTATTGTTGAGCGCGGTAATTTTAAGCAGTTGCTTGCGCAAGAAGGGTTGTTTGCGAGCCTTGTCAGGCAGGGTAGTTTCGTTAAGCCGAAGCCGGATCGCGCATGATTCTCAAAATTGCTTGTGAGCGGTTTGTTGTTCTCCGCTCACAAGCCTGTTCCGGATCTACAACTTATGTGCCATCCGTTCGCGCTTCGTATCAAGATAGCGCTGATTATACTCTGATGGCTCTGTTACAGTCTGACATTGCTCAATGATTTCAATTCCATGGCGGCTGAGCGCTTCAATTTTCAGAGGATTATTGGTCATTAGCCTGATTTTACTGTATCCCAGATCGGCCAGAATTTTGGCTGGCAGCTCGTAATCACGTGCATCAACAGGGGCGCCAATGGATAGGTTGGCATCAACTGTGTCAAGGCCGCGGTCCTGCTCTGCGTATGCCTTAATCTTATTGACCAGACCGATGCCACGCCCCTCGTGATGGGGAAGATAAATTATGATGCCAAGCTCCGAATTGACGACTGTTTCTAATGCCAGCTGGAGCTGGGCATAACAATCGCAGCGTAGAGAATGAAAGATATCCCCGGTTACGCAGCCGCTGTGAACGCGCACGACTGGTGTTTCCTTCTCATGCGCATCGCCACGGTGCACCAATGCCATAGCCTGAAATGAAGCTGTATCATCTTCATAGGCATGAGCTTCAAGGTGAATTTCCTGTCCCTGAAATTCAATGGGGAGGGTTGTGCGGGCAATATCCCGAAACATGTCTGTTGTTTGTTCCTCGGCGGTTAAGCTCGCCTCTGCGGACGTGTGCGGGACCGAAAACACCGCCGCAGTACGTTGCCGCGCCTTCGCCACATCACTGACCTTGTCTATATCGTCAGCGCGCTGGTTTTGTAACGGCAAAGACGAATTTGTCATTTTATCCTCGTCTGATCGTATGTAAATGCGTAACATTTACTTGTGCTGGAGTAGCATTAAGACTTAAGTTCAGACACTACTTAGTGGTATAGAACCTTCGCAATGTCTAAACACGATTATGGTAACGTAGTTGATCGACGGTTGGTTCATGATCAGACCTTGTCCAACCAAGCCGTATCTAGTGCAGAGTGATGCGTAATAGTATGGCGCTAATAGGTTTACTCTGTGATAGATGTGTGCGTTCACTGCAAAGTTGCTTTAGGACACTGTATATATCCGCCTGAGTTAAGAAAACACAACTCCGCCATCTCATCCTTGAATAATTAAAAAGATTAAGATTTAAAATAAATTTGCCGATCTCCCTGATTGCAGGGATGGACTGTCAAATTCCAGAAGCAATAGAGAATTACAAAGCATCTGCGAATGAACGATATCACATTTTAGTTGTAAGTTCTGATCGACGAAATGCTTCTACATCTATAAGACGCATAAATCCAATCTTAATTTTTGAAAAAAACAACGCGCAGACGCGGCCATGATGGGAGGGCATCGCATGACAAGAGATGTTATAATGGATAAGCCGGTGCAGCCAGACGTCTCCCCTGAAGTTGCTGTCAGGCCGGAGCAAGTCGAACGCTATGCACCGCACCCGCAGCTTGTTGACATGGAGGTCAACCAAGACGGCCCGCTGATCCCGCCAGAAGATGATCTCATTCGTGAAACATTTATTCCGGTGACAACGTTTGCGCTGATGGATCGTCTCACCCGTCCGCAGGCCTGGAGCACTGGTAAGGGAAATGAAGCAAAGCGCTTTTTTCGCTATCTTGCTTATTGGCGCCAGCAGCAGCATCAAGCCGAGATCATGCGGCTTGATCATGCCTATGAGCCATTTAATCCTGACAGCGATCTGTTAATGACGAGGCAGTTTACGGATGACGAGTTGCAGACGATGAAATCGCGCGTCGTCGCTGGCGTGCGAAATCTTCTCACGCAGGCCAACTACACACGCATTGGTCGGACGCAACTGGAATTTATTCTCAACAGTGACGACAGCCACTATGGCCTTGATTTTCACGTCGACCTTGATGCTTTTGAGGAGTTGGAGGTTTATTATAGAGGGGCGTCACAGAAAAAGGATCAGCGGCGTTCTTTGAGGAAATTTTTTCGCAAGGAAGAGTTTGAGGTTCCGATTTTCCAGCGCCTATTCATCTTGTTTAAACTGAAAACAGAAGAGCAGCGTGTCGAAGAGTACATGCGCACGCGCCCCGTCTCCCGTAAGAAGGCTGAAAAAGTCGTTCGCGCGCGTAGCAAACATATTCCGGAGAATGTCAATCGCGAACAGATTTACATGAAGCTGTTCAAGAATATGCCGCGCGCTGACATTGAGATGATTTTTCCGAATACAAAGGTGAAATTCCGCCTCTTTGATAAAATCAAGCTTGGCGTTACCAGCGGCGGTGCCGTGGGGATGGGGCTCAGCAAAATTGTGGCCGGTGGCGCTGTCATTATTACAAATCCGATTGCTCTTGCAGGTGTGCTGTTTGGGTTTGGCGGTGTGCTTTTCCGCCAGGTTATGGGCTTTTTTAATACGCGCCAGCGCTACATGGTCGTTATGGCGCAGAATCTTTACTTCCACTCATTGGCTGATAACCGGGGCGTGATGATTACGCTTGCCGACCGGGCGGCCGAAGAGGATGTGAAGGAGGAAATGCTGCTTTACAGCGTGCTGGCCAAGGAAAATGTCCAGCGCGATGATTTACAGGCTGTTGATGAAGCCATAGAGCAATATCTGAAAGAGTCTTTCGGGCTTAAGGTGGATTTCGATTTGGAGGACGCACTCAGCCGGTTGCTGGCGGATAATATTGTGACCGAAGAGCAGTCCGGAATGCTGCGGGCCTTGCCTCCTGCACAGGCCGCAGAGCACATTGATGCCAAATGGGATGTCCTTCTGGACAATCTGCCTGAGGGGATGGACCTCGAAGGTGTTGAATTTGAAGGCGAAGCTGGCGGTGCTTTGTCTGGCCCCGAGGCAAAGCCCAAGCTGGTTCATATTGACAAACATCATGCGGATTAATGAGGAGATGCAATGTATAAACTTGCCATCCATGCCGATGACCGTAGCGCTGCGCATCATTTTGCCGGCTTGCTAAGTGAGGTTCTTGAGCCCGCCGCCGATGCGGTTTCAGTTTTTGAAGATGATGCCCGATGGCTGGTGGAAGGCTACTTCGGGCAACATAATGCGGCTGAAAAGGCTGCCTCGTGTCTGCGCTCTATAAGCGCTGAAGCTGCGCCGGACTGGGCACTGGAGAAGGTTGCCGATCGTAATTGGGTGGCGCTCAGTCAAGCTGCGCTGCCACCGGTTTATGCAGGCCGTTTTACGATTTACGGCAGTCATGATCACAGCAGGATCGGCCGTGGACACAACCGGATTTTGATCGATGCCGGGGAAGCTTTCGGCACCGCACATCATGCAACAACGTGTGGGTGTCTTATGGCCATCGACCAGTTGACACGGCGGCAGTCTTTTAAAACGATTCTGGATTTAGGGACGGGATCTGGAGTTCTTGCGCTATCCCTCTGCCGCACCCTGCCGCAGGCTCATATCCTGGTGTCGGATCTGGATAAGAGATCTGTGGAAGTAGCCCAGTCAAATGCCTGGATTAATGGTGATATTTCTATCACGTCCGGCCGGTTGGTTTTCGCTGTGACGCGCGGCCTACAGCACACATCTATTCG
>CAYUYL010000035.1:0-14634 GCA_964449195.1 uncultured Filomicrobium sp. | reverse complement strand
CCTTTGATGTGTTGCAATGATCGGTCGAGATGCGGCCCGGCTTCCGCATGCACTGTGATGATATCTGCCCCGGCATCTGCGAAGGTTTTCAGGTATGGGTCCACTGGCGCGATCATCAAATGCACATCCATGACGGTCTTAATGTGTGAACGAAGCGCTGCACAGGTCTGTGGCCCGAATGTGATGTTGGGCACAAAATGCCCATCCATGACATCGACATGAACCCAGTCACAACCTTGCGCTTCCACCGCCCTGCATTCAGCGCCAAAGTTTGCGAAATCAGAACTTAAAATGGACGGTGCAATCTTAATGGATCGGTCGAATGCGGACATGTCTGGAGTTCCTGTAAAGCTTATCTCAGCAATTTTAAATGGATCTATGTTTCAAAAGCTCGTTATCAATATACCGGATTCTTCAAGCGTCTGGCACCCGTATCCGTGAGCGTTCATAGCCCCCCAAAATCGCCACATGAATGAACAAACAAAAAGCCAAGATACATTGCAGGAATGTGCGTTGGCCTGCTCATTTCATAGTAGATCAAATGTATTTTAGAGTCCCCTATAGGGGATCCGTAAACCCCACGCCTTTAGGCGGCATGGGATCAAGAGGAGAGCTTTTTCGTTATTGATCTTTTGTTTCTCCTAATTTTGCGGCACGGAGGCGTCAAAGGACCAAGTTTGTTTGGGGCACCCAGTCCGCCGAATGGCGGACCAATCCGGCTTTTAGCCGTAACAGGAAGCCACCGGCTTTCAGCCGGTGGTCGTTCACACCAGGCTGCTCCCGGAATATGGTAACAGCCCATGCTCCAGCGACCGAGCAAAACTTCGTAATGCCGCGACTATTCGCCATGCGCGTTTCACACAAATGCATTACCGTCTAAGTTATGATTAACACTAACTGCGATAAAGCTCGCAAATGCACAAGCAATAGCTGTAATATTGAGATGAAATGAATAATTTCTTCACATGGCTGGCCGTAGCAATCGCCTTAAGCTTCTGCGCCTTGTTTGCTGTGCCACCCTTGATCGACTGGAACCAGTATCGAGGTGTTTTTGAAGAGGAAGTCTCTCGCTTGCTTGGCCGTGAGGTGCGTGTCGGTGGCAGGGTCGACCTAAGAATTCTTCCCTTTCCTTATGTCCAATTCGAAAAGATCAGGATTGCGGACGCGCCCGATATTCCAGGTTCCTTTGTCCGAGCTGAAAACTTTACCTTGCTTTTGTCAGTGCCGCCGCTCTTGCGTGGTGTGATCGAAGCAAGTGAGGTAAGGGTTGACCGCCCCGTTTTGCGTTTACGCTTTGACCGCCAAGGCCGGGGGAACTGGCAAAAAATCAGATTGGGCTCACAGGCTCTGCCATTTATTCCGACTGCCGTTGCGCTGCAATCTGCTGATATCCGGGATGGCCAGGTAATTGTGGAATCGCATCAGGGAGAGATCCTTGCGCATCTCAAGGAAATTACAGGAGAACTTGCGGCCAGCTCTTTGCATGGCCCCTACCGGTTTAATGGCGATGCGGTTATCTCCGATACCCGATTAAGCGTTCGCCTGGCAACGGCGGCCATGGGAGAGAATGGCAATATTGTCATGACCGCAACCGCGACAAATAGGGACACAGGCGCTAAAAATTATATAAAAGGCCAGTTAAATAATCTTCAATTAAGTCCAAATTTCAAGGGAGAGTTATCCGCACAGGCACCGCTTGCGTTCATGTCTAAAGCAGGCGAAGTGACGACCCGATATGATTTGCGTTCCAACCTTTCGATCGACCATCAGGCAGCTGAGTTATCGAATATTGCCGTATCCCTTGATAGCAAAGGACGACAGCAAAAGATTAACGGCCAAATCAAAGCAAACTGGCAAGATAAATTGACCGTAGCCGGTCGGCTGCAATCATCATGGCTGGATATCGATGCACTTACCGGCGGGCATACACGCCGAGCTCCTTATAAGATTCTTGAACTCTTGGCTGGAAACATGGCAGCCAGCCGGACATCTGTCAGGGCAAGCCGTATTGATGTCTCTGTCGCGCAGGCGCGGCTGGGCGGTGAAATCATCAGCGGACTATCCGCCGATATTTATCGCACCGAACATAAAATGCGTGTCGAGCGCCTCAGCATGAACCTGCCAGGGCGCACACAACTGCGTATGGACGCACAATTGCCAACCGGCCTCAGTAAACCGAGGTGGCAGGGGCATGTACTTATGAAGGGCAATAACTTCAATAGTTTTGCCAACTGGTTGTCGCCAGATAGTTTGTCCGTACGTGGAACAGCGGAAGGCGCATTCGAATTCTCAAGCCAAGCTGCCTTTTCGCCTGGTGACCTTGAATTCTCAAACGCGCATATCAGCCTGGCAGGGGTACAATCCGACGGGTTGTTTCGATACAACTGGATGAAGAAAAAACCGCAGATTACACTTGATTGGTCAGCAAAAACTCTGGATGTATCCGGTTTTGGCAAAAACATTTTGTCAAATAAAAACCTGGCGTATGTCATGGGGTTTGACACGGTGACGGATCAAGATGGACAGCCAAGCCATCTGTCAAAATTCCTAAGATCTGCAGACATCGATCTGCGCCTGAACACAAACCATCTTAACGACGAGAGGCGTGTCTTTAAAGACATTGACATCAACCTTGTGCGCAAAGCCGGTCGGATACGGTTTGGGA
The DNA here is from genome assembly GCA_964449195.1 of uncultured Filomicrobium sp. Lineage (GTDB taxonomy): Bacteria > Pseudomonadota > Alphaproteobacteria > Rhizobiales > Hyphomicrobiaceae > Tectiglobus. Next base: position 11,969 of record CAYUYL010000035.1, on the reverse strand, counting down.
AATCCCGATTGGCCATTGAGCCAGAATTAGGCCTGGAATTCGAAGGGAATTTAGAAGCAATACATTCAAAACAGCGCAACTGGAAGCTGAAAGGATTTGTCTCAGCGAAATCAGACCGCGCCATGAACGAAGTCGATGATTTCCTGAAGCTCATAACAAAGGGTTTTGAGCTGCCGCAGAATATACGCGCTGTTTATCCATTAGATGTCGCATTTTATGCCAACTCTCATGCGACTGCAGGACAGCGCCGAAGTATGCTAGAAGCTGACGGAACCATGCGGGAACACCGCTTGAGATTGTCCGCCATCACCGGAGGAGAACTCCATCGATGGCCAGACAATACTTTACAACTTGATATCAAACTGGATGGCAAAACCGGAAAACATGTTCCCGCGCTCCCCGCAGAACCAACGAGTGCATCTTCAAACACTACTCAAACGGCAAGAGATTTACCCTTCTATTTACGCTTAAATATATCCGGGATCCCCCGGCGTCAATTAAAGGCATCAGCAACATTAGCAAGTCAGGCATGGCATTTAAGCATGCAAGCTGACAGCCAGGCCGCAGCCGATGGAAAAGCTATCAGCTGGACAGGCACGGGTGGCTCCCAAACTGCTGATATAAAATCACTCGTTCACTTTTTTGCCCCGTCCTGGGCACGCCTTTTCCCAAGTTCTGCAAGTGCCGGCGGTCAATTCGAATTTGCCATGACCCGGAATAACACGGCGCAGAACAACCCGGGGCAAAGTACATGGACGTTCGAGCCCGCTGATTTTCAAATCGCCGGAAGCAGCGTATCCGGTGCATTGCAGCTTACGTTTGCAGCAACGCCATCCAACCGGCCCTCGCTGACAGGATCTGCGACGGTTAATCAATTCCACGGCGGCATGCTTGCACAAACACTTTTGTTTAAAAATCGCTCGTTATCCGCGGGCCAAAACCAGGCCCTTGATACAAAGCCGGATGCCACGGCAGTCAACGCAACCAAGCCGTTCTGGCCCAATCGCACCTTCGATCTTGCCGCGCTTGACTGGCTGGATATTGATCTCTCCGTTTCCGCCGAACGCTTCAAGCTCGCAAATGGCCTGGACTTAAAAGATACGCGTTTGCATGTCGCCAATACGTCCGAGGCGCTAACACTCAAGGTTCTTGATGGCGCGCTCTTAGGCGGCAAGGCAACCGGCACGGCCAAGATGGCAAATGCGGCGTCAGGCGTAAAAACCGAGGGGTTTTTAGAAATTCAAGACGTCAGGATCGCCTCGCTCATATCGCCTCTGTTGCCGACTCGGGACGACGGCCGTATAAGCGTGCAGCTGGCAGCTTCTGGACAGGCTCTTAGCCCATATGAATTGATTAAGACGTTACAGGGAACAGGCGCGGCAAAGATTAATAATTTTCAGCTTCGCGGATTGAAACCTGCAAGTCTGACTGAAATCGCAGATTATATTATCTTAGGTGAGAAACCGCCGGAAGAATTGACTGACTACCTGAATGAAGCTTTCACACGCGAACCAGTACGCCTTAAAAATCAAAGCATTGACTTGACTTTAGAGCGTGGAAAAGTGCGCATCGGTCAGCTCGACAGCGATATAGCTGAAAAAAATGTGAAAAATCAAACTGTTGTGGATTTAAAAGATCTTTCAGTTGACAGCCGCTGGCGCTTGGGGACGGTTCTGCAACGTAGCCTGGAGCCTGATATTGCAACCCAGCCTCTGCCATCGCTGCAGATTATCTACAAAGGCTCTCTTGAATCGTTAGGCGAGATAAGACCTGAATTGAATTTTAATGATCTTCAGCGCGAACTGACCGTGCGGCGTATGGAATACGACGTTCGCCGCCTGGAACGTTTGCGACGTGAAGATGAAGAACGGGCGCGGCAGGAAGCCGAACGACTGCGTCAGCTGGAATTGGAAAAACAACAGCGCGAGCAGCAAGAGCTGGAAAGACAAAAAGCGCTCGAAGAGGCCAGACTGAAACAGATCGAAACACAGCAGTCTGCCACTGGCGCTAAGGCTTCGTCACCTGATGCGGCAACAACTGGCACTCAAACTCGCCCCCGCCAGCCGGCCGGCTCCCGTAAACCACCATCAGATACGAAGGCTATCGTGGTGAAGGAAACCCTGCCGCCGATATCAGATAGTGTAAAACGACCGGCAGCAGCAGCGGCATCTTCTACACAACCACTTGTCGCTCCGGCCCCACAACTTGCCAAGCCACGGTCCAATCCCCCAGCTTCGACGCCAGCGAAGTCAACAAGTTCCTGGGATACGTCGGTTGCTAAAGACTAAGGTGCTTCCATTGCAGCTCGGCTGAACGCCCTCCGTCCGGCGCCACCCAACGGCATGATCTCATAGTAGGTCGGACAGCAGAGCGGGCAGGCATAGCCTCGCCTCAACAATGTGATAAACTTGAAAGGTGAAATCTTGTCAAAAGGCGAGAAAGTGCTGGTATAAGGGGACGTGGGTGTCATCCGTAAATATGCATGATGCCGAGATATATACCGGGCAGGCACGAACCGCCCGTTTGAAGCTATCCCAGCCTGATGAAGGAGAGGAGCGCGCAAGGCTGTGTTAAACCGCATCAGCACGACACAAAAGATTGGCCGTAAATTTGCGCAGTCTTATAGGGTCCAGTTCAGATGGTGCGCAGCAGCGTTGCTCGTATTGGCGCTGTTCACACTCGTCTATGCCGGCGCATACAGATATTTCGCCGAACTTGAGAACAGATACGCCCAAGAGCGCGCGGTCTTTTACAGAACAACGCTTGAGAGCTTTCTAAGGCGGTATCAGCAATTGCCGTATATCCTTGGCAAAGACCCGCACGTCATCACCGGCTTAGAGGGGTACGGATTAGAGGAACTCAATACACGCTTAAAGGATTTTGCACACCGGGCAGGTCTCGAGGCTATCTTTCTGATGGACACAAGCGGCCGCACAGTCGCTGCATCAAACGCAGACGCCGTTCCAACATTCGTTGGTCAAAATTACGCCTTCAGACCCTATTTTCAAGACGCCAGTTCAGGTAAAACCGGGCAATATTTCGCCGTTGGCACCACAACCGCACGTCCGGGATATTTTATTGCAGAAGCTGTAAAATCTTTCAGTGGCCGTGTTCTGGGGGTTATTGTAGTCAAGCTTGACATGCTTGCGCTGCAAAATGCCTGGCAAAACCGCCAAAATAACATTCTTGTCTCTGACAGCAATGGTATCGTCATTCTGGCATCGCACGAACGCTGGCTCTACCGAACCATGCAGGCACTTTCGCCTAACCAGCGGCTTGCCTTGCGCCAAAGCCGGCAGTATGGGACGCATCCACTTGTCGAGGCAGAATGGACCAAAACCGGCACAAACTCTGTTTTATTCGAAAATCAACCCTTCCTTTACGCCCAAACAACCCTTGAGAAGCCCGGCTGGACATTGCATTTCCTTGCAACAACTCAGCGCGCCAACGAACGCGCTATATCCGTTGGCACCATTTTAGGCGCCTTACTGGCCTCAATTCTGGCATTGGCCTTTTTTGTCCGCTCCAATCGCGTCCGTGCGGCTCTTGCAGTCAGTGAAAAGGCAAACGCCCGGCTGTCGGCTGAGATCGAAGAACGCAATGCGCTGGAACGCCGGCTTGCAAACGCCCAGGAAGAGTTAGAGCGCAAAAACAAGCTCGCCACGCTCGGCCAGCTTTCTGCGTTTGTCACCCATGAACTTGGCCAGCCGATCGCTGCCCTCAAGACATATATTGCAGCACAAGAGCTGAAAAACGGGGCAGATCAAAAGACCGAGCCAGGTTTCCTTAAAAACGTAAAATCAATTTCAGAGCGCATGGACGGCATTACAGGCCAGCTTCGTTTTTTTGCACAGTCGCCGGACCGTGAACGAGAGCTTTTTGATTTACGTGAATTGGAAACGTCCGTAGTCAGCCTTGTGCAGCATGATATCGATGCCCACGACATTACATTCAAAAGTGAGCTCTCACCTCAGCCGGTCGCCGTCGCAGCCAATCGCCTGCGTCTTGAGCAAGTACTTGTCAACTTGATGACCAATGCGATCTCCGCAGTTGAAGGCCGGACCCAGCGTGATATCACGCTGTCAATCACTCAGGCAGACAAACACGCGCTGATGATTGTGGCTGACACCGGGATTGGCCTTAACGGCACCACGCTGGAAAATCTGCAGGAGCCGTTTTTTACAACGCGAAAATCCGGCAAGGGCCTTGGTCTTGGATTGGCGATTGTCTCTACAATTGTGCATGAGCATGGCGGCACGCTTGAAGCCTCCGGGGGCAAGCAGGCAGGCGCACGCTTCTGTGTTCGCATCCCATTGGCTGATGATAGGGTGTCTCAAAAATGAAAAACGCTGATAAATACATCCTGGTCATAGACGACGATCCTGCAATGCGCGATTCTCTAAGCCAGTTGCTTGAAGCGGCGGGATGGACCGTTGCCTTGCACGAATGCGCCGAGGCGGCCATGAAATCCGATGAACTGTCAAAAGCAGCAGTTGTTCTATCGGATGTGCGCATGCCTGGAATGTCCGGCCTTGATTTCATGGCCGAGCTTAAGAAAACGCCGGAAACGCCGCCGATTGTCCTGATTTCAGCGCATGGTGACATCTCAATGGCTGTAGAAGCAATTCAAAACGGCGCGTATAGCTTTGTTGCAAAACCATTCGATCCACACCAGTTGCTAAAAACGTTAAGCAATGCAGCTGAGAAATATCATCTCCGGCGCGAGGCACGAAGATTAAAACAGCGTCTCAGCGAAACGGCCGGGCTAGAGCGTGCGTTGCCAGGCTCCAGTGAAGCCGTGGCGGCTCTGCGCGAGGAACTCATCAACCTCCAACCATCAAGTGCACCACTGTTATTAATCGGTGAAACAGGCACAGGCAAAAAGCTTATCGCACGTGCCTGCCACGATATGCGCGCTCAAACCGGAAGTGTGTTCGTCTCAGTACAATGCAGCAGTCTGAGTGATGAGGGTTTGCGGCAACACGAAGCTGATCTGGAAACCTTAAAACAAGCGGGCGGCACCTTATTACTTGATCATATTGATGCCTGTCCGGCGGCGCTTCAGCCTGCACTCGCCAGGCTGATTGAGCCCATGATCGATGCATCCGCTGTTAACCGCACAGTGTCAATCATTTCGACTGCGGAGAAGGACCTCCGCTTGCTCGTCGACACGTCACAATTGCGCGCAGAACTTTATTTTATGATCAGCACGATTGTGCTGAGCATTCCGCCTTTGCGCGACCGCCCGAGCGACATATCCGAACTCCATCTGCAGTTCCTTGCCTCTCTTTGCGACGTTTATCAATTGGAGATGCCGGTACCAACCGCATCAGATGTCACCCAGCTTCTGTCTTATAGCTGGCCGGGTAACGTACGCGAATTGCGCAATATTGCAGAGCGCCAAGTGCTTGGGGCACGGCGCGGTGACCCGTCGATTGCAACAGCGCTTGCCATTGATCAAGACCCTCCAAATGTACCACCAACATTGCGAAGTGCCGTTGCTGCACTCGAGCGTGAGCTCATTGCGCAGGCGATCAAATCGAACTGCGGTAGAATGGATGCAACTGCGGAGGCTTTGGGAATTGGCCGGCGTACCCTTAACGAAAAAATCGTTAAACTGGGCCTTGATAAGAATGCACTTCTTTAAGTAAGTCATAAGAATGCTTGCCTAACCTTCCTTGCGCCCTGCGGATTTCCGCAGTACAATTTTTCCGATTGCGCGGATTTTTTCATGTGCATACCCGCCAAGATGGCGTTAAATACTGCGCTAGAAGGCGTAAGTTATAATTGTAGATAACAAGAATCAGTAAATGGAGGAAACCCCATGAAGCGCACGTTAATCAGTGTGTCATCATGCGCGATGCTTATGGCATCAAGCGCCAGCGCGTTTGCAACGGAGTGGAATGTCTCACTTTGGGGCAAACGCCGCGCCTTTACAGAGCACGTTGAGAAGCTTGCTGAACTGGTGTCTAAAAAGACAAACGGCCAATTTAAGCTGAACATCTCATATGGTGGTCTTTCCAGCAATAAGGAAAACCTGGACAATATCTCGTTCGGCGCCTTCGAAATGGCACAGTTCTGCGCCGGCTATCACGAAGACAAGAACCCATCAATTACGGTTCTTGAATTGCCATTCCTTGGCATTACCTCGCTGAAGCAGGAAGCTGAAGTTTCCAAGGTGCTTTATAAGCATCCGGCAGTTGTGAAGGATCTTGCACGCTGGAATGCAACTCTGCTGATGCCAACACCACTGCCGCAATACAACATTGCAGGTGTCGGCAAGGCTCCCAAAAAATTAGAAGACTTCGAGGGCATGACTATCCGCGCCACCGGCGGTATCGGCAGTGCCATGAAGGCCATTGGTGCAGTCCCGACATCTATGTCAGCCACAGATGTGCGCCAGGCCATGGATAGCGGTGTTATTAAAGCCGTCGCCTTCGCTCCACATGCGCACATGTCTTTCGGCACCATTGAAAATGCGAAGTGGTGGACGAAAAACCTCAACCCAGGCACGGTAAATTGCCCTGTTGTGGTCAACACGGACGCTCTGAACACTCTAAGTGACGCAGAAAAAGAGGCGCTTCTTGGTTCTGTAGATGAGGCCATTGACTACTACCTCACTTATTACGAGGACAACACCATGAAAGACTGGTGGCCCAAACTTAAAAAGAAGGGCATCGAAGAAATTTCCTTTACCCCGGCGAGCCTCAAAGACTTCAGCGACGGCATCGCTGGTCCGGCAGCTGAAGCCTGGGTCAAGAACAACAAACGTCGCGGCCTGCCGGCCCAGGAACTTCTGGATCTCGTACAAGCTGAAATTAAGAAGAGCAGCTAGGTCCAAATTATACACGAACTCAACCGGCTGCAGCTGCAGCCGGTTTCTTCATAAGACTGTCATCCACCACATTATAATTTCCAGGTATTCCCCATGGCCGGTGCAAATCCAGTAAATGAAGACGACACGCTGATCAGTCAGATTGATCGTAAACTTCATGAATATGAAACACTTCTTGCCTTGATTAGCGGGTTTGCTGTCTTTTCATTGATGATTCTTGCTGTGATCAATGTCGGCGGCCGCAACATGTTCAGCGCACCGTTGCCGGGCTATATCGATTGGATTGAGCAGGCCATGCCGCTGATCGCACTGATCGGCATGGCCTATTGCCAACGCCTTGGCGGCCATATCCGCATGGATATCCTGGTCGCGCAAGTCAAAGGGCGCATGCTCTGGCTGATCGAAGCAATCGGCGTTTTCTTCATGCTCCTCCTGGTTTTTATTATGTTGTGGGGCAGTTGGGAACACTTCGCCAGATCCTTTGACTTCAATGCGCCAATGTGGAGCCGCGATTCAAGTCTTGATATCCGGCTGCCGTTGTGGCCAGCGAAGCTTTTGGCGCCAATTGGATTTGCCGTCATTGCGTTACGTCTGACCTTACAACTCGTCGCTTACACCAAAGCTTTCATAGAAGACGATGACAACCCCGTGGCTGTGCCTCTGATTGAAGATGCGGCAACCCAGGCTGCAAACGAAGCGGCAAGCGTTTCTGCTGCAAACGAAGAAGAAGCAAAGTCGTAATAGACCTGTGTATGGAGAGGCACAATGACACCTATTGAGATTGGGCTCGCCGTCTCAGGCGCGCTCCTGATTATGGTTATTATCGGTGTTCGGGTTGCATTCGCAGCCGCGATTGCCGGCTTAACCGGACTGATATGGATTTTCTGGTCAAAACGGGGCTATGATCCAAATCATTTCTTCTGGGCCCTGTCTGTTGCTGCAAAAATCGCAGGGCAGGTTCCGCACTCAAAAATTTCCTCTCAAGCGTTATCGCTTATCCCAACATTTATCCTGATTGGATATCTGGCCTATTATGCGGGCTTCACAAAGTCTCTTTTCGAAGCGGCCAAGCGCTGGATCGGATGGCTGCCCGGAGGGTTGGCAGTTTCAACTGTTTTCGCGACTGCAGGCTTTGCCGCCGTTTCGGGGGCTTCCGTTGCAACATCTGCTGTGTTCGCACGTGTTGCGATTCCGGAAATGCTCAAGCTCGGTTATGACAAGCGCTTTGCAGCCGGCGTTGTGGCCTCAGCTGGTACGCTGGCCTCTCTCATTCCACCATCAGCAATTCTGGTGATTTACGCCATCATCGTTGAACAGGACGTTGGTGCCCTGCTGCTTGCAGGTTTCCTGCCTGGTTTATTCTCAGCCTTTATCTACGGCGGGCTGGTGGTATCGCTAGCATTAATGTTTAAAGATTTCGGCCCGCCTGTGGGTGGCTTTTCCATGATGCAGAAGCTGGAATCCCTGCCTGGTGTTTTCCCGATCTTCTTTGTGATCGCGATTATCATTCTGTTTATCTATAACCCAACCGGTGGTGACGCCTGGGGAACGCCAACGGAAGGTGGTGCTCTTGGTGCGTTCGTTGTCTTCTTGATGGCTGTTACGCGCGGTCATTGGGGCGAATGGCAGGAGGCAGCTGGCCGCTTTAAAGAACGCGTCAAAGGTTGGCTCACAGAAGAAAATCTTAACGAACTGAAAAATCGTGCCAACGAACTGAAAAAAGTTGATCTTAAAACACACGCCAACAACCTGAAAGACCGGGCGTCCGTCGTCACAGCAGATCTGAAGAGCCGAGCATCAGACATGACGGCTGACCTGAAAAGCCGTGCATCCGAAATGAAGGATATGGATGTCAAAAGCAGCGTCGCAAGTTTGCGCAATGTCGACGTCAAAGAAAAAGTCGCAAAGGTACGCGCTCTGCTGCCACGATTGACATTCTTTGAAGCCGACCCTGATGGCGACCCTGAAGTGCGCGGAATGCGCTGGCCGGAATTCAGGTCGGCACTTCTTGAGACTGCGCGGCTCTCCGTCATGATCTTCACCATAATCTGGGGCGTTCTGATTTATGTTCGCTTCCTTGGTTTCGCTGATCTTCCTGGCGCATTTGCGGATTGGATATCATCGCTTGAGCAGAGCCCGATGCTGACCCTTCTTCTCATTCTACTCGCATATGCCGTACTCGGTATGTTCATGGATGCGATTGGTATGCTGTTGCTTACGCTGCCTGTGGTTTATCCGGCGGTGATTGCGCTGAATGGCGGAGCTGCTGCACCTGACGGGATCGGCGCCTTTGGCATGAGCGATGTCGGCTGTGCGATCTGGTTTGGGATTATTGTGGTGAAGATGGCAGAGCTCTGTTTGATTACGCCGCCCATTGGTCTGAACTGTTTCGTTGTGGCTGGTGTGCAGCCGGAAATTACAGTTCAGGATGTGTTCCGCGGTTCAAGCCCATTCTTTGTCGCTGACGCACTGACTATTGCCGGTCTGATTGCCTTCCCCGGTATCGTGCTCTATCTGCCGGGACTGCTACTTGGTTTGTAGATGGCGTTCATAGAAAGAATTAAGTAGAACGCCATAGCGCGCTAAAATAGCACAACGACAAACAAAGCCAGGGAAGCCTGCATTAGGCCCCCTGGCTTTATTATTCTTGCGACGCGTCATACCAGGTGAACTAGATCTTTTCGTATCAGCCTGACCTTCCCACTCCCCCGCCCGGCCATCCAAAGCCACGATCTCAGAGGCGCCATGTTATGCTATGGGAGGGGAAGTCGTCTGATGATGAATGCAACCTGAACCGAAAACACCCTAGAGAAGCAAGGGGGGCACCGATTCAGCGCAACATATTGCGAAAAAACTCATAGGCTCTTTGTCCACAAGCCGTCGCCAGCTTCTCTCTCACGACTATGTAAATGCTCAAGTAATCTATATATGTTGATCTACATTAAGTATCTATTAATGAATTAGTTCTATCAGAGGTTGTGATCCAAAGTTTTGGATGCATTGCGCACAATGCCCTCTCTTCGGCGCTTGCATCCGATTATGGGACAGCTGATAGTAGGTCCGGAATCCCCGCTTCCCGATCTGTTGGCTGTCCCTTTTTTCTATTTCTACTGCCTTGGATGTTTCCGTTTTTGTTAAAGCATCCCACTTCTTTCGGCTGACACCTAAAGGTATAATCTTAACGGCTGAATGCGTGCAGGCATTAAATAGCGTAAGCTAGGAGTATGGGTCGGCATTAAATTCCGATCGCCTCATAGGCATCAGCAATATTGCGCACAGCAATCCGCATGGCTGCTTCGCGCAAACTACAATTTTCAGCGCTTGCGCGTTCCTGAGCAATCAGAGAAAAAGTCTGACGCATGACATCTTCAAGTCCGGAACGCACCATGACGAGCTCGGTCGGTCCGGCGAGATAACTTTCATCACCGCCACGCCAATCGATATTGCCGCCGACAGTTTGTTCGATGCGCGACGTCAGCATGCGGTAACCTTTTTCGTGATAACGCCGCTCCATCAAGCCGAATGGCATGTGGCCGAGGTTTTTAACCCATTCGAAGTAACTGACAATCACACCGCCGGCATTCGCATAAAGATCCGGCACCACGGGAATATTCCGTTCGTTTAACACTTTGTCCGCAGTTGCCGTGCATGGGCCGTTTGCAGCTTCAACAATAAGACGTGTCTGCAAGCGTTGAGCCCTGTTCTCATCAATGACGCCTTCCACCGCTGCTGGAATAAGAATGTCGCATTTGTTTTCAAGGTCAGTATTATAACTTGTAGCGCTTTCACCGCCGGAAAATCCCATGATCGACCCGGTTGCATTACGGTGCTGTATGAGAGCAGCAATATCAAGCCCATCATTGTTGCGCACGGTTCCATCCCGTTCAACGATTGCGATAATGCGGCAACCGTTCTCCTCACTAAGAAAACGCGCTGCGTGAGAACCAACGTTTCCAAAGCCCTGGATAATAACCGTTTTGCCCTGCAGATCGCCTGTTTCAAACCCTGCGCGCTCACGCTCGATCTGGTTATCGAAAAATGCGTTGACTGAATACTGAACACCCCGGCCTGTTGCTTCGGTGCGCCCATCAATCCCGCCACCAGCCAGAGGCTTGCCGGTGACGCAGGCGGACCCGTTGATATCGTCGGGACGCAAACGTTTGTACTCATCTGCAATCCACATCATGTGGCGTTCATTCGTTCCAATATCGGGAGCAGGCACATTCATGGCTGAATCCAGGAAGCGGTGACGGATCATTTCCTGAGCAAACCTGCGTGTGATCCTTTCAAGTTCCAGCTCCGTCCAATCGCTTGGATTTATACGCAATGCTCCCTTGCTTCCACCATATGGGACGCCGACGAGAGCACATTTGAAAGTCATCAGAGCTGCAAGGGCCTCTACTTCACTTTGATCGCAGTTTGGTGCGTAGCGAATGCCGCCTTTGGCCGGAGTTTGTTGTGTTGAGTGGACCGATCTCCATCCCGTGAACGTATACATGCGGCCGCGCAGCCGAACGCCGAAGCGTGTTACGTACGTCGCATTTGCAACTTTGATTTTTTCAGCCAGCCCCTCCGGCAAAGAGAGCCGTGACGCTGCCTGATCGAACATGGCTTCAACATCAGAAAGAAACGTGCCGCTCATGTCTGGGAATCCTTGCAGGTTGTGGAATGCTTAATAACGAAAGACCACAACCTTAACATGCATATTAATCCAGCTGAACTGGATTTGTCTGACGTATAGCCGCCTGGTGCACATTTCAAATTGCTATACACTCTTCGGTCCCGGTGGGGGATCATCGTTTTTTTGATGTTGTCTTAAGCCAGATGCGCGCCCGGCGAGGTGGGCACGCAACAAATCTGCTCTGCAGGCTTAAAGATATGGGAGAGGAGAAAATCTGGCGCCAGGCTCAAGCATCCACCGATATTGAGTACTATTTTTTATAAATGACGGCGGTCTGACTGCGGTCTCAGGCAGACTCTTCATAATCCGATCGAAGTTACAGCCTGCTCGTGCATACAGAATAGTCAGTCGTGAAAATCACTTAACCAATTGATAAAACATAGCAAACACTGTTTCAGGGGTGGTGTAACGTGAGGTCTGTAAATTCTCTTGTTGGTATGTCTTCATTTCCTT
>CAYUYL010000034.1:0-14678 GCA_964449195.1 uncultured Filomicrobium sp. | reverse complement strand
AGAGCATTGAGAGGCGTTGATTTTACTGGCTAATTTTAAGGACGGACTCTAAGCCCCAGGCCGTCCCGTCTTGCGGGGGCGGCGGCGTTTTTTCGTGTTTTTTGAATCCGGAATATCAACAGTTTTAGCTGGTTTGAGAACTTCACCATTGCGCAGCGGCACGGTACGCTCAGAATCGGGTCCCATCTCTCCGGGTTCCGGTTTCCGAGGACGGGCACTTGCTTTACTTGATTTGCCGGATTTGGTGCCCCCCTTTTGAGCTGGCATATTGCCAGCAATACCGTATTTGCGCTTGCCTTCGTAACTGCCTGCGCGATCTTCGATCGCTGTCTGCCGGGCCAGCGGATCGTCAGCGACGGCCAACTCCGTCTCACGCAAACGCTTGACCTCATCGCGCAAACGCGCAGCTTCCTCGAAGTCGAGGTCGGCAGCCGCTTCACGCATACGCTTTTCCATGTCCTCAATCACCGCCTGCAGATTGTGCCCGACCAGAGGCTGGGCATCCTCAGCTTCTGCCGCACCGGCATCGACCGTCACCCGGTCCTGCTCATAGATACTGGACATCACATCGCCGATAGACTTACGCACACTTTCCGGCGTAATGCCATGGGCCTTGTTCCAAGCCATCTGCTTCTCACGACGGCGTTCAGTTTCAGCAATCGCGCGCTCCAGAGAGCCGGTTACGGTATCCGCATAAAGCAGTACGCGGCCATCAACATTACGCGCCGCACGGCCGATCGTCTGGATCAGCGACGTCTCCGAACGCAAAAAACCTTCCTTATCGGCATCAAGAATTGCCACCAGCCCGCACTCCGGAATATCGAGCCCCTCGCGGAGAAGGTTGATGCCAATCAGTACGTCAAAGGCGCCGAGCCTGAGATCACGGATAATCTCAATGCGTTCCAGCGTATCGATATCCGAGTGCATGTACCGCACGCGAATGCCCTGCTCGTGCATATACTCGGTGAGATCTTCGGCCATCCGCTTGGTGAGCGTTGTCACAAGCGTGCGATAACCCTTTTGGGTCGCTTGATGCACCTCATCGATTAGATCATCAACCTGGCTTTTGGCCGGGCGCACTTCGATTTCCGGATCGGTCAGTCCCGTCGGGCGGATGACCTGCTCAACGAATGCCCCCCCGGTCTGTTCAAGCTCCCAGCCGCCCGGCGTTGCCGACACATACACGGTCTGCGGGCGCATTGCATCCCATTCCTCGAACCGGAGCGGGCGATTGTCAAGGCAGGAGGGAAGACGGAAGCCGTATTCTGCAAGCGTCGCCTTGCGCCGGAAATCTCCCCGGAACATCCCGCCAATTTGAGGCACGCTGACATGACTTTCATCAGCGAAGACCAATGCGTTATCGGGCAGGTATTCGAATAAAGTCGGTGGTGGATCTCCGGGACGGCGGCCGGTTAGATAGCGCGAGTAGTTTTCAATACCGGCGCAGGAACCGGTCGCCTCCATCATTTCCATATCGAAGAGCGTGCGCTGTTCTAACCGCTGCGCCTCCAGCAACTTGCCGGTGCTGTGCAGTTCATCGAGCCGGTCACGCAATTCAGTCTTAATTTGCCGAAGCGCCTGCTGCAACGTTGGTTTTGGTGTGACGTAGTGAGAATTGGCGTAAATCTTGACACGTTTCAAATCATCACTTTTTTGCCCCGTTAGAGGATCGAATTCCGTAATACTCTCAATCTCGTCGCCGAACATAGAGAGACGCCAGGCCCGGTCCTCAAGGTGCGCCGGAAACAGCTCGACAGTATCGCCACGCACCCGGAAGGTGCCGCGATGGAAATTGCTGTCGTTGCGTTTGTATTGCAAGGCAACCAGATCGGCCAGCAGCTGAAGCTGGGAAATCTGTTCGCCAACTTCAACTGCAAAAGTCATGGCCGTGTAGGTTTCAACGGAACCGATACCGTAAATGCACGATACAGAGGCGACGAGAATAACATCGTCACGCTCCAGCAGGGCGCGGGTTGCGGCGTGACGCATCCGGTCGATCTGTTCGTTAATCGAGGCTTCCTTTTCGATGTAGGTATCGGTGCGCGGCACATAGGCTTCCGGCTGATAATAGTCGTAATAGGAGACAAAGTACTCGACAGCGTTGTCGGGAAAAAAGCTCTTGAACTCGCCATAGAGCTGCGCTGCCAGAGTTTTGTTCGGCGCCAGGATGAGAGCCGGGCGCTGGGTTTCAGCTATGATATGCGCCATGGTAAAGGTTTTGCCGGAACCGGTAACACCGAGCAGCACCTGATCGCGTTCATGTGCCTTAACGCCTGCTGACAGCTCAGCAATGGCGCCCGGCTGATCACCCTTGGGTTCAAATTCAGAGACGATTTTGAACCGCACACCGCCTTCGCTTTTTTCTGGCCGCTCAGGGCGATGGGGCCGGAATGATGGCAATGTGCCTGCCACAAGAGGATGGTTTGCGATCAATGGCTGCGAAGACAGCATGGCCTGCGCATCCACGGAACGCTCCTCCGGACGCGTCAGGAGCGCATTCAGTCCAGCTGATGGTGAAAAATCCTCAGGACGCGGCGCAACATTACGTAATGCAGGCAAAACATCACCGGATGATAGGGCAGTAGATTGCGAACCGGCGTCGAAAGAAGCCTGCGGCGCCTCGCCCAAACCGCCAGCTGAACCGGATGCGGACGTTGATACCTCTATCGCCGTGGTATCGGATTGCTGCGGCGTATGTTTTGCGGCCGGTCTTCTGCGCTTACGTCCCTCAGCAACATTGGGCGTACCAGCGGCTGTTTCGGCGGGCGGCGCCGCAGGTTTTCCAGACTTTCCGCGCGATGGTCTCAGCTTTGCCGTCTTCGTCGGTTTCAACGGTTTAGCAGCTTTCGACGTTGTCTTTGTCTTACGCTCTGTGCCGGTTTTCATCTCGTCTTTTGCCATACTCCAGATATGGCGCATTGTGGCGATTGGATCAATTGATGGTTGTGGGAAGATCAGACTGAAAATATTGTCTGCCGTCTCAAATTTCGTACCTTCTCCGGCGCCAGACGATGCAACGTGAGACCGTTGCTACCCAACTGCGCGAAGCGGACGCTTGCCTTATCATTGCTACAGTTGCAGACCTGCCTGGGTTTGTCGAGAAAACTGGACGCAAAAAAATAAAGGCCG
Source organism: uncultured Filomicrobium sp. (assembly GCA_964449195.1). Lineage (GTDB taxonomy): Bacteria > Pseudomonadota > Alphaproteobacteria > Rhizobiales > Hyphomicrobiaceae > Tectiglobus. The sequence goes on along the minus strand of CAYUYL010000034.1, from coordinate 11,549 downwards.
GCGCATCCACGCCAGCCTCCTTGCAAAGTCATTTGATCATATAATGATAATTGCTTAATTCACATACGCCAGTGCAACAGCCCAGGCGGCTGATCCAAAGGTCATACCGAGACTAATACCAAATGAAAGTGCAAATGTGTTTGCGTTCAACATAAGATTACCCCGCGAATGATTCATTTCTGAATGGTTCATACGCTAGGTTTATTCGCGCTGAGTCGCTGCACAAAAATAAAGTTATCCATACTATTTAAATATCATATGCAAAGTTGCTGCCAAAACAATGTCTAAGCGTTCCGTTTCAAATTCCACTGCGTCTACTGAGAGTCAACGACCATGCTCCACATCACTTGCAGATGCACAGACAACCCCGGCTAAAAACACCCGGACCGACAACGCTGATGAAAGCGGAAGCGCGGCAGCGCCGCACGATGATGGTGAGCATGGCAAAAACGTTATCACTGGTCCGCAGGTCATTTCCGGTTACCTTAAAACTCTGCCATCGGCACCTGGTGTTTACCGCATGCTCAATACCGGCGGCGATGTTATCTACGTGGGCAAAGCACGCTCACTGAAAGCCCGTGTTTCGAATTATGCCAGGCTTGGCGGCCACACAAACCGCATTGCCCGCATGATCGCAACCACAGCCGCCATGGAGTTTGTCACCGTGCGTACGGAAGCCGAAGCGCTTCTGTTGGAAGCTAATCTGATCAAACGTTTCCGCCCGCGCTTTAATGTGCTTTTGCGCGATGACAAGTCATTTCCCTACATTCGTATCACACGTGAGCATGCTGCGCCGCGTATCATGAAACACCGTGGCGCGCGAACCGGCAAGGACGATTATTTCGGCCCGTTTGCGTCTGCAGGCGCAGTTGACCGCACCATCAATATGCTGCAGCGCGCCTTCTTGTTGCGCACCTGCTCGGATAGTATTTATGATAGCCGTACAAGACCTTGCCTGCTTTATCAAATCAAGCGCTGCGCCGGTCCTTGCACGGGCGAGATCAGTGAAACTGATTACGCCGCACAAGTTGACGAAGCAGTGCGCTTTCTCAAAGGCGAAAGCCAGAACGTCCGTAATATGTATCAACGCCTGATGGAGGAAGCCGCAGAGAAACTCGAATACGAGCGCGCCGCAAAATACCGCAATCGCCTGTGGGCCCTGGCCCACGTGACATCGGATCAGTCCATCAATGCTCAAGCGGTGGAGGAGGCCGATGTCTTTGCAGCCTACCAAAATGGCGGTCAGACATGCGTCCAGGTCTTTTTCTTCCGCTCCGGCCAGAACTGGGGGAACCGTGCGTATTATCCGAAGGCGGACCGCAGCCTTGCCGTTGAAGATGTTCTGGAAAGTTTCATCGCCCAGTTTTACGATGACAAGCCGGTACCGCGTGAAATTTTGCTATCGCACGATTTGCCGAGCCGGGCATTGCTGGCTGAGGCACTCACCACTAAGGCAACCCGCAAAGTTGCCATTGCAGCACCGCAGCGCGGCGCCAAAACAGATCTGGTCGCTCACGCAGTGCGCAATGCCAAGGAAGCCCTTGGCAGAAAGATGGCCGAAAGCTCCTCCCAGCGTGCGCTACTCAAAGGCATTGCCGAGCGTTTCGACTTAGCGCGCACACCACGCCGGGTCGAGGTCTACGATAATAGCCATATCCAGGGTGACAGCGCAGTCGGTGCGATGATCGTCGCCGGGATGGAAGGTTTTGTAAAAAACGCCTACCGCAAGTTTAATATCAAATCATCAGATATCAGCGCCGGTGACGATTATGCAATGATGCGGGAAGTTCTGACGCGGCGTCTGAAACGGCTGGTGGCGCATACCGATGGGAACCCAGCCACAGCTTCGCCAGACACAGGCAGTGAGACGGAGAATGACGATATCTTTCCCGATCATCCTGATCTGATCCTGGTGGACGGTGGGGCGGGACAGTTGAGTGTTGCACTGGACGTTGCCAAAGATCTTGGACTAGACAATTTAGCTATCATCGGCGTCGCTAAAGGACCTGAGCGCGATGCCGGACGGGAGCACTTCCACAGACCGGGTCATGATCGCCCATTCATGCTGGAGCCGCGCGACCCTGTTCTCTATTTCATCCAGCGCCTGCGCGATGAGGCACACCGCTTTGCCATCGGCGCCCATCGCGCGAAACGTGCCAAAAAAATCTTATCGAATCCGTTGGATGAAATCCCAGGCATCGGACCAGCACGGAGGCGGGCATTACTCAAATACTTCGGCTCCGCCAAGGCTGTTTCGCGCGCCGCTGTCGGCGACCTCACAGAAGTCCCAGGCATCTCTTCAGATATGGCACAAAAGATCTATGACTTTTTTCATGAGGGGTAAACTCTGATGTTTGCCTCAATACGGCCCCAGGCTGCCTTGATACGGTCAAAGCTTCGCAGAACTTTACTCATGATTGGGTATTAACAAGTTAATTTAAAGAGGGGTTGACTGGGGTTGTACTGTTGTGAACGTTTTTTACCGGGCTCATTCCGAATCGCATTTAGTCGATCAAGTCGAATGGCAGATAAAGTTTTCGTCTTACATCCAAAATGCTGACGCAAAAATCTCGCTAAATCCGACGATTCATAAAAGCTTTATGAACAATGCCGTCTCCTTCTTATTGCGGCTTCTTCATAAAAGCTTTTGCCTTTTCGCATGCGCCGTCTTATTCACCGCCAGCGTTGGGAAAGCTTATGCCAAAGCATGCAATGAAAACGCAATGCTTGTGTTCGATGGCTCAGGCTCCATGGGTTCGATGCGTAACGGTATGGCCAAAATCGTGACGGCACGGGAAGCTGCCACAGATATCCTGCCGAACGTTACCCGGTTCCGTGCCACAGGACTTATAACATATGGTGGTATGCATGGAGCCGCCTGCAGCGATGTGCATCTCAAGATCCCGCCGACGCTGCACAGCGGCGAACTTATTCTTGCCGAGCTGGGTCTCATCGAGCCGCATGGCCAAACACCATTGTCGGATGCGGTGCTGCTGGCGGCTGAAACTCTGACCGGGATTGGCCGCCCGGTATCATTGTGCTGGTAACCGATGGGCTTGAGAATTGCGGCTATAATTCGTGTGCGCTGGGGCATAAGCTGAAAGCACTTGCGCCAAACATCCGCGTACATGTGATCGGCTTTCATATGAAAAGCGGACATAAAAAAAGCATTGCCTGCCTGGCCGGCGCAACGGATGGCACATATACATCGACAAACTCGCTGGAAACGCTGCGGGAAGCGCTGCGTCAACACCTCAGTTGCGTGCGGATTTCAGAGCTACCTGCACCAGGCCGTCTCCTTGCCGGGCACGGTTAATGCTCCGGCTCCGCCACTCTGCATCTGACGTATCTTCACTGCAAAACAAGATAAGTTTTTGATTTGCGCAAAGCCGTACCTGGCTTGTTGTCATTCAGCACACGCCCTAGCTCTGCAACAGTTGTTGCTTTACAACGGTTGCAATTTGGGCAAGCGTATATGGCTTTTGAAGGAATGTATAATCGGCATCTGCATCCAAAGTCGTTGAAAACGCATCGTCGGCATAACCTGACACAAATACGAACTTGATTGTAGGATTTGTCTTTCTCAACTCCTGATACAACGTTGGTCCGTCCATTTCGGGCATTTTAACATCACTCACCACAAGATCGACTTCGCTGTTGCAGGCTTCAAGAACATCAAGGGCCTCAAGTCCGTCACAAGCCTGCAAAACTTCATAACCCTGCCGCCGCAACGCTTCGGTAGCAAAAATTCTTACCGCATCTTCATCTTCAACAATCAGCACCCGGCCGTGCCCTGTAAGATCTTTCGCTCGCTCGACAGGAACAGGCTTGGGCTCATCACGGCATTCTTTCTCAGTTGCGATATAGCGCGGCAGGTAAACCCTGAACGTTGTCCCCTCATCTGGTGCGCTGTCGACAAAAACATAACCGCCGGTTTGCTTAATAATGCCGTAGACAGTCGACAAACCGAGCCCGGTTCCCTTACCAACATCCTTGGTTGTAAAAAATGGCTCGAAAATCTTGGCCATAACCTCAGGGGGCATCCCTGATCCTGTATCCTGGACCTCAATCATCACATATTGCCCAACAACGATACCAGGATCAGTCAGGCGCTGGCTGTCGCGTTCGGAAATATTTTTCGTACGTACAGCAAGCCGTCCACCATCCGGCATGGCATCGCGTGCATTGACGGCCAAATTGATGATCACCTGATTGAGTTGGTTGCAGTCTGCCATAACAGGCCACAGATCCCGGCCCGAAGAAATTTCCAAATCTATATTTTCACCAAGCAGGCGGTTCAAAATAACTGACAGGTCGGTTACAAGCTCGCCAAGCTGAAGAACTTCAGGCTCAAGTGTCTGGCGGCGGGAAAATGCCAAGAGCTGTTTGACAAGACCGGCGGCGTGGTTGGCGCTCGAACGGATATTCTGAATATTTTTATACGCATGGTCTGTTGGACGATGATTAGCAAGAAGCAAATCGGAAAAACCGATGATGGCTGTCAACACATTGTTGAAATCATGGGCGATCCCTCCGGCAAGCTTACCAATCGCCTCCATTTTCTGGCTTTGAGCAAATTTTTGCCCCAGCGCGCGCTCCTCAGTCGCATCGGTGATAAAGAGAATCAGAGGAGCATTTGACGTTGTCCCCTGTCCCAGCGATTGCACAAAAATGCGCCTTGCAAATTCGCCTTCTGAGCCAAGAGCAACCTCAACAGCAGAAACTTCCGCCTTACCTTCTTGGGCTGCATCTATAGCCGATGTCAAATGGGACGCTCCCAGAGGGTCCACACTGAAGTCGAAAGCTTCCCTTATCTGCCGGCCTGACAGTGCCGCAAAGGAAGCGCCGCTTAGTCTGGCAAATGCAGTGTTGAATGTCTCCACGCATCCTTGGGAATCCACGAGCGCAATACCAAAAGGAGCGGTGCGAAAAACACTGGCGAACGCTTCATGCTTTTCACGCCCGTTAACAGATAAGCCAGGATGCGCAACCAGAGTGATATGGCACGCATCGGACTGCGGGCTTTGCACCGAGATATAACACGTTGCAGACCAGCGCTCTCCTGTGGCCGTCACAAAATCCAAATCATGAACATGGGGTGTTTGATCAGCTTGAGAACCTATGGTTTCCAATATCAATTGAACACCGTGACGCGAGGCAATTTCATTAAGATGCCGTGGCGCACTGTCTGGGGATGTAATATACCCGAGAGCGGTTAAAAGCTCTTGATTAATATGCAGAATTTTGCCGTCTAGACCGAGCGTGCATACTCCAACAGGCAATTCACGGTAGATTTTCAGCTCAGAGCGCAAATGGTGGATCTGCTGATCGGAATATTCTTTCTCATTCGTAATTTCAGTAATTGTCCACAAAGCTGCATTGCCTCGGTAATCTGCAGCGTTCAGCAAACCGAAGGGCTGAACATGCAGACGAAACCAGCGATTGCGCTTTGTCTCTTCTGTCAAAGAAGGCAGTAAAATTTCTTCACAAAGCGTTTGTTGGCGCTCCCTTGCACGCAGAAGCCGAAATAAAGCTTCTGCACCTGTAGGTGTTCCTGCAAAGCGGTTCTCAAGTGAATAAAGATCACCCAGCTCATTGCATCCGAGCAACTCTGCCGCAGCCTTATTGGCATGCAGAATTGAGCCATCCGTTGTCGTGACCAGAAGACCTTCACCCTGCAAATTTGCGATGCGTTCAACAATATCTGATGCAAGGGTTCGCTCAGTTAACCTAATCTGCCTGGCCGCAAGTCCAAAAATGAAAAAAACACCCAGAACCGCAAGCAGTGACAGCAGCGTGAGCACGACGGGCTTCGCAGATTGTGAGGATAAAACTGCCAAGGTGCCGGCTGCCACGACCATGAAAACGAGGAAAGCTGCAGCCGTGGTCACGCTGGTTGACATAGACTCGAGTGGATCGATGTCTTTGCTTGGATTTGATGTTGTGTGCATATTTTGCATAGGCTCTACTATAGTCTGATTCTCAAGGTGGTCTGAATGCTCAAAAGGCGAGAGAGCTGAACGCGTACGCGGCATATCAAACCTTGCAATGATCTGTGTGTTGAAGAGGTATGTGACTGCCTTTTCCTATTAGCTGGAAAGGCTAAGCTTTAAAGGGGAAGCTTCATTCTCAGTTTTCTGTTTTTCAAACCAGCGCTGCAAAGCCCGTGTTGCAAACATCTTGGTGGTTCCGGGCCGTATCCTGTTTTTAAAACGCACATGCAAATATGCCGTAACCTCCATGCTTTTTCGTTTCAGGACCAAGCTTCTTGAAGCCTTACAAAAAGCTGTTTTGCCTGGGCCTCAGGCTGAAACAGGCGCTTCCGAATTCTCTGCAATAATGGAAACATCTGTCGATAAAGTTTGGTGCCGGCTCTAGATTTGAGCCATTAGGGTTAATATGCGATGAAATTCCCGCTACAGATTGCTTGGAAAACATTCAGGTTGTATTGCAATGGCGGTTATCTGCGATGAATATGCCGGTCCATGATATAAAATCTGTTTTTGCTCTGCCCGATCTATACGGCCACCCGACGTCAAGATTGACCTGCAGGACGCGATCTTAGAAGGAGAGGGTCTCATAGCCCTGAGAACATATGGAGATTATTTCTTGGATATTGTTCATCGTCCTGATTGCAGGCGTCCTGACGCTCGGCGGGCTCCTACTGCGGGGCTATCTGAAAAATGATTCCGGTAACAGCCTTCTGACGGGAACTCTTTTCAGCCCAAAACCACCTGAAAAGCGTCTTGATGTCGTAGATCAAATGACAATAGACGGACGCCGGCGCCTCGTTCTGATCAGACGCGATAACGTTGAACATCTTATTATGACCGGCGGCCCAGTTGATGTCGTCATTGAAACAAGTATTGCCAGCCACGGCAAGCCAGCACGCACTGATCCAACGCCCGCCGCCCCAAAAACGGCCAGACCGCACAGTATAGATGACGATAAATCTCCCAATTCAGCCCCGCCACCAGACAAGACGGCTGGAGACTAGTGCCTCTTGAAAACCAGCACATCAGAACCGGTTTGGTGAAATCGGGTTCAATTCCAGGAGCGAGAACGAGGGACATGCTGAGCATATTCGAGAATGAGCGACACCAAAATGGGCCAATTTCGCCAAATTCCACATAGAGTGCCCAGATGTTTCAAGCACTCACCTGATGGGACGAGACACGTTTTCCTAGCCGTAAAGTTATGCTCGCTTAATGGAGCGTTAATCCGACAGCACAGCGTGTTGAAATCCAGCAAGCCCGAGTGTTCCGGATCACGCGCTCGTTTCCAGGGCCGGTTCGCTAAGAGCCTGTCCGTAAAAATGTTGAGTCATCAGAATCACTTATGATTCAGATCCTTGAGTGAGCGAGGTCCGTAAATATGAAATTTACCCCCTTAGTTGTGCTTCTCTCTTTATGCCGACTATCCCACAATCAATAATGCAGAGCATTGAGAGGCGTTGATTTTACTGGCTAATTTTAAGGACGGACTCTAAGTGTTTGTGAAATTAGAATATTATCAAAAAGTTATATCATTCTTATGTAAAGTTACTTTGAGTATAAGGTCTCTGAGTTGGAACACCAGATCATGTTGGCACTCAGGAACACACGTGCGTATCCGTCAAAACAACTTCTCATTCGCTGAGATGGAGGCGAGGATTGCAACATACCAATCGTATCTTTTTCAAGAATACTATCGCAATTCTAAAAATGTGTGTGGTGCTCGCGTGGATTTTATGGACAACCGCCGGCGGCGCCACGGCAACGACACCTGCAGGTCATCAAGCATCTGCCGAGCGGCCTGTTGCCGCCAGCACGGAGCAGACAGACCTTTTTCCGCAAGCCCTGGCACAGGCCATTGTTCGTCAGGCAGATGCATTAAATCTTTTGCGCAAAGCGGTTGACCGGCTCAGCACAGACGACGACGGGCTTGAGAACCAGCGCCTTGAGCTGGCGCAATTGATGAAGGAAATGGAGGCGACAAAAGCAGATTTGGAGCCATTACTGACGGCAATCGACCGTGAAATTTCCCAGCTTAGTCCAACAGACGAAACGGCTGCCAACGCAATTGAAGCGCCTGAGCTTGTGCAGGAGCGTGCCCGGCTCAATAGCTTACGCGCACGTATCGTCGCTGCCCAGAAGCGTACAGCGCTCTCTCTATTGCGTGCCCAAAAACTCGAAGAGCGCATTCAAGATTATCATCTGAAAAACTTTACTACCAACATCTTGAAACGCAACGACAGCCCCGTTTCGGGGCAGCTCTGGCGTAATTTGGATGCTGCACTGCCGCGGCTGTGGATACAAATTACCACCATCGCTGATAACTGGTGGGCTACAGCCAGGCTTGATGCTGTGTCGCTTGTCCTCACACTCATTTTCAGCGCACTATGCTACACGCTTTTGTTTCTCATTCGAAAACGCATTGTCAAATCTGCAATGAGAGAGCCAATAGAGCCGCCCCCAGGGTTTCTGCGCCAAGCAATGCAGGCAAGCTGGTTTATCCCCGTTACGGCAATGCCAGGCGTTGCAACGGCAACAGCCATATTTTTGATGGGAGATATTCTTCATATCTGGGATGGCAGCATTCGCATATTCGCCTATTCAGCCTTATCTGCATTCGTCATTTTTTCTTTTGTTACAGCGCTGGCAACCGGCATACTGCAACCATACAGGCCATGTTGGCGCCTGGTCGAAATACCAAGCCCAACCGCGCTGCGCCTGCTTTGGATTACGAACGCGATCACGGCCGTTTATGCTGCCGACTTGTTCCTGCATCATATGATCCAGCTGTTTCATATGCCGGTTGAGGTCCGTATTCTTGAAACCAGCCTTGCCAATGGTGCATTTGCTGCACTGCTTGCGGTATTCGCTCTGACTGCACTGCCAGACGAGCAGGATCCTGTCAGCGCGAAGCTCGTTAAATTCTCACTCAACATCCTCCGCATCCCCCTTCTACTTGCTGCGCTTGCCATCATCATTGCGACACTGGCTGGCTATGTTGCATTAGGGCGTTTTATTGCCGGACAAATCATGTTGATGGGTGCGGGCGGCATTGCTGTTTTGCTGCTACATTTGGCAATACGTGTTGTGGCGGCCACACCAGCACAACTGCCCATGCCATTTGAACGCATTATCGGTGAGAGCAGCTGGCTTTCTACGCAGCGTCAACAGCAAATCATTGACATGATTGCCTTTATTGCCAACATATTACTCATCGGCACCGCCTTTGCTCTTTTATTATTATCATGGGGGCTGCCTCTTTCTCAGCTAACCGACAGCCTCAAAGCATTATTTTTCGGTTTTGAAATCGGCCAGTTCAGGATTTCTCTTTTCAAAATACTCATTGGTGCCGGCTTATTCATTGGCGTCTTGTTCATCACACGCATGGCCCAGGGTTGGATGAACCGCACTGTACTGAATACGCCCGCTATGGATCAGGGCATTGCGAATTCACTTCATACCGGCCTCGGTTATGTTGGCGTCGGGATCGCCGCTATCATTGGCATATCGTATGCGGGCGTTGACCTCACGCAGCTGACAGTCGTCATTGGCGCCTTATCACTTGGTGTTGGCCTTGGCCTGCAATCTATCGTTAATAATTTCGTGTCCGGGCTTATCCTGCTCATCGAACGGCCGGTCAAGGTCGGAGATTGGGTTATTGTTGGAAATGAACAGGGATACGTCCGTAAGATTAGTGTGCGGGCCACAGAAATCGAAACCTTCGACCGGGCCTCAGTCATCGTTCCCAATTCAGCTCTGATTAGCGGCACAGTTCAAAACTGGACGCACCGCAGCCCTATGGGGCGCGTTGTAATTACCGTCGGTGTTTCCTATGACGCTGACCCGCAGGAAGTCCACGATATTCTTTTGGACGTGGCCAACTCTTCAGACAAGGTGCTTGGCTTTCCAGAGCCTTTTGTAGCATTTGATGACTTTGGCGCAAGTTCGCTGGATTTCTCTCTGAGGTGCTATATCGCCGATATTAACTATGGTCTCTCAACCAAGACAGCTTTGAGAATGGAAATTTTTAAGCGCCTCAAAGAACGCGGTATAGAGATACCGTATCCGCAACAAGATATCCATTTACGCGATCTTGATGCTATTAAATCTGCAATGTCACGTACACAAAAACAACTTTCTGAAGAAGCTGAAACTATAAGCCAGCACAACGCGTCAGAAAAAGAAATGACTGCACCGCGCGCACGCACCGATGAGCCCGATAAGACTTAAATAATCGAGATCAACATGCAATATTATCAACCTATATAATCCTGAGAATATAACAGGTTGATAATATTATCTTTTCATGCCGTAAAAGAGGTGTCATTGCCACACAGACAACAACGAAGCCGCCTGCATAGAAAGCTTTTGTTGATGGGTATTAATCGTTGTAGTCTGAAACTGAAATTTGATCTGGATGAAATGCAACCATTTTGGTTACAATCTTGCCGGTATCGTGCGTGTTACCATGCATCTTAGCATCGCCCCTTGCAGAACCAGCAATGATGAAGGCCAGAGCAATAAGTGTTATAAGCGCTGCGAATAAAATTTGCAGCCCCCAGAAAGCCGACAATCGTTTTCGTACGATCATTCCTGTCATATCCACGACCCGTTCTCTGTTTTTGGTTAGCGGATACAAACCTAATAGAAATGGTATTTTCAAAAAGTTAATCTGATCAGTATATTCTGAATGCCATAACATCCATTACTTTTGATAAGCACTTCCAGTTTTTAGAAGCAAATGTAAACCTTTAATCATCGCGATGGACTTTCTCTCGGCGCTCATGCTGTTCCTGCGCCTCGATCGAGAGTGTCGCAATCGGCCTCGCATCCAAACGGCGAAGCGCGATTGGCTCGCCTGTTTCTTCACAGTAGCCGTAACTCCCATCTTCAATACGGGCTAGTGCGGCATTGATTTTGGAAATCAGTTTCCGCTGACGATCGCGCGCGCGTAACTCTAATGCACGGTCTGTTTCTGACGTTGCCCGATCCGTCAGATCAGCATGCTGCGTTTCATCTGACGTCAGCCCCTCGATTGTTTCACGAGTCTGACGCATGATATCTTCTTTCCACGCTATCAATTTGTTCTTGAAATACTCCTGCTGCACAGGATTCATGAAAGGCTCATCATCACTTGGGCTATAATTATCCGGCAGCACAATCATCGACTGCTTGACGCGTTCATTTTTTGAGCGTGCGATAATTTTCTTAGACGGCTCTGTGGCCGTTTCAGAATTGTCAGCCATAGATGTATCAGGGCTTGTCTTTTTCACCTTACCACTCCAAGGTATAAGCCTTTTGCTATCGAAAGGCAGTTTCAGAGCCACTCAGGCTATGTAGCCGCAATGACAGGCAAGTCAACGGGGGTTCAACAGTCTATGTGCGGCAAGGCACCTGGATGCTACAGTTTTTCAATATTTTTTTAATCAGTACGAAATCACGCACGAAGCGGATCTGGGCCGCACAATACCGGTCCTCTGCACGCTGCTTTTGCCCCGTCCCTCTTAGAGTCTGTCCCAATAAAAATCTAAGCATTTCTCAATCTTACAATTCTCC
>CAYUYL010000033.1:0-15045 GCA_964449195.1 uncultured Filomicrobium sp. | reverse complement strand
TGTCTGTACATCGTCCGGGAAAATAAGATGCGCCACGTCGCGTTCAACAATGGCCGTCTTCAGCGCAAGATTTACCAATTCAGCGTGATTGGACGTGTGTAAGACTGTCTGGCTGAAGCGGCTGACGGCTTCGAAAGCGGAGGCCAGATCAATTTCCTGGAACGCGCCAGGGCCGAATACTTGAACATTGACCTGCCCGGTGAGAGTGAGAACTGGTGCGCGGTCAACCTTGGCATCCCACAGGCCTGTCATGAGATTGGTCGCGCCCGGTCCAGCGATCGCAAGACAAGCCGCCGGCGCACCAGACAGTTTGGCATAACCGGAGCAGGCAAATGAAGCGGCGCCCTCGTGGCGGATACCATAGTATTTCATCTTACCGCCAATTACCTGCTGGCGAATGGCATCGGCAAGCCCGAGATTTGAGTGGCCTACCATACCGAACACGGATTTGACCCCCCAGTTGACCATTGTCTCAGCCATGACGTCCGTTACGGTGCGTGTGCGTTCAGGCTCTGCTTCAATGCCAACATAGATGCCATTATCGCGGACCTCGACCGGAAACATGTCCTGGCCGCTGTCTTTGTGCCCTCCCGGAGGTTTTCCCGTTAGCGGGTCAAAATCCCAGCCGTGCCACGGGCAGCGGAGCCAGCATTGGCCATCGGAGCCTTTTTCAATCGAGCCTTCTCCGAGAGGGCCGCCCTGGTGAGGACAATGGTTGTCCATTGCGGCATATGTGCCGTTGAAATGAACCAGAGCCAATTGTTTGGTGCCCGCGGCAGCGCTTTTGACACGGCCTTCGGGTAATTCATCAAGCTCTGCAACTCTGTGCCACTGAAGTTCCATTATTTCCCCCAAACGCTATACTCTTGGAAGGTATGCTGCCCAATATGATACCCAGGTGTATAAGCAGGCTAGCAGGATTACGGGTTTCGCATACACAAAATTCAGTTTGACGGCCTATTCAAAAGTTTGTTCCCGCGCATCTTTTCACGCTTATTCTTTATCTCTGCCAAAGTTTTGAGCGTGAGAGGCGAAATCCGCTAATTTGTCTTCAACACGACGGTAAATCGTGCCCTCTGGATATATACCGTCATCGCCGCGTTTGCCTGCTTTGACGCGTGTGAGAATTTCAATTCCCTGGTCGATGTGGGCAACGCTGTGGATGCTGAAGTGGCCTTTTTCAACGGCCTCTATGATGTCTGGCCGCAGCATCAGGTGCTGAACATTGGCTTGGGGGATCAGAACACCCTGATCGCCTGTCAGCCCGCGCGCGTTACACACATCGAAAAAGCCCTCGATCTTTTCGTTGACGCCGCCGATTGCCTGCACCTCACCCCACTGGTTGACCGAACCAGTCACGGCCAGGCCCTGGTTGATTGGAACTTCAGACAGGGCCGAGAGCAGCGCATAAAGTTCTGTTGATGAAGCGCTGTCGCCATCCACGCCACCATAAGACTGTTCAAAGACAAGTGTTGCGGCAAGTGCCAGTGGAATATTTTGTGCAAAGCGGCCGGCGATAAAGCCCCAGAGGATCATGACGCCCTTGGAATGGAGCGGGCCGCCGAGCTTGACTTCGCGTTCAATGTCAAGCACCCGGCCCTGTCCCATGCGGACACGGGCCGTAATGCGGTTGGGGCGGCCAAATGCAAAATCACCAAGCTGCAGAACCGCAAGGCCGTTGATCTGGCCGATCTTAGCGCCTTCGGTGCCGATCAAAACGATTTCACGTCCGATACTTTCTTGGGCGCGGTCGCGTAAGCGGTCAGCGCGCTGGATCCGCTCATGAATTGCCCGCGCGACATCTTCATGACTGATTTCGGTGCGCTCCATCGAATCGGCCCAGAAGTCTGCCTCGCGGATGATGTCGGCAAGGCGGCCAACTTCGATTGAAAGCTTGTCGCGGTCATCCGCCAGTCGTGAGCCTTCCTCAATTAACCGTGCAACACCAGTGCAATCAACGTGTTTCAGGTTATGCTTGGCGACGATCGACGCAATCAGGCGGGCATAGGCTTCATGATTTTCCGCCGAGCGTTCAATGGTATCGTCAAAGTCAGCCTGCACCTTAAACAAACGGTTGAAATCCGGATCGTTGGCCGCCAGGAGATAATAGAGCTCGCGATCTCCAAAGAGGACGACCTTGAGATCCAGAGGGATCGGCTCAGGATCAAGGGTCTGGGTGGACATCACACCTGCGGTTTCTGCTGGTGGCTCAACCTTAAGCTGACCGGCTTTGATGGCCCGCTTAAGCGCTTCCCAGGCAAATGGCGAGAGCAAAAGTTTGCGTGCGTCGACAAGAAGATAGCCACCGTTGGCCCGATGCAGGATGCCCGGCTTGATCAACAGAAAGTCCGTGATCAAGGCGCCCATCTGGGCGATATGTTCAACACGGCCAACAAGGTTGCCGAAGGTGGGGTTGAGTTCTTCAACAATTGGCCGCTCACACAAATCCTTGGAGCCATTGGCGACCATGATATTGATCATATAGCGGCGAAAGCGGGGATCACGCGAAACATCAACGGGCTGGCGCACGATCTGCTCAGCCTCTTCCGGCTGTGGCAGGAACAAGGCCACGTTGCGCACAAGGTCATGGCCGGCCGCTTCCAGAAATTCCGCCACTTCAGGCAGTTCTGCATACTGCGCTTTGATGTCCTCCAATGCCTCCCTGACGGCAAACTCGGCAAATTCTGTGTTCAAGTCGGCAAGTTTGCTGCGCCGCTCTTTGTCCGATTTGGGCACAGTCTCAAGAATAGCCTCCAGCTCTGCCTGAAGCGCCGCAATTTTGGCTTCAACGCTTTTGCGCATATCTTCCGGCAAGCCATTAAAGACTTCCGGCTTGACCACCTTGCCGTCATGCATTGGGGCCATCGCAATGCCGTTTGGCGTGCGCAGAATCGTAATGTTTTGCTGTTGTGCTTTCTGATTAAGGGCCTCGAAGGCCTCTTCTTGGCCCGCGCGGAAACCATCGTCGATTTGACGGCGCCGGGCTTGGTAGTCTTCACTCTCAAAGGCCGTTGGCACCGTCTGACGCAATTCATCAATGACTTTAATCATGCTTTTGGCAAGATCATGGGCCCAGCCACAGGGCAGACGCATGGCATTGGGGCAATTGGCGTCTTCAAAATTGTTCACGTAGACCCAGTCATAGACTGGTACGGGTTCAAGCTGCTTTTTTTGCAGGTAAGCCTTGACCGCTGTTGTTTTTCCCGCAGCAGGGGGGCCGAGTACAAAAATATTGAAATCAGGCGCATCCATGCAGGCGCCGAACTCGATTGCCCGCAGGGCACGGTCCTGACCGATCAGTCCGCTTGCTGATTCAAGCTCTGCCGTTGATTGAAAGCCCAGCGATGCAGGATCGACTGTGCGGCGGAGTTCTTCAACCGGTAGTGGTGTATGGCGCTGTGCAGCCAGTGTCCCCGCTGTGGCATCGAATTTCAATGCAGCCGTTTCGCTGCTGGGCCCGGATTTCGTAAACAGCATGCTTCCAAATTCCCTGCGCTCGTCTTCCAATTGCGTAACCGGCGTAGCAGTGACTTCTCTTGTACAGTAAATATTTTTACTTGCCCGGCAACCTGTCAGCTAAAGATAAAGGTCATTTTGCTGAAACTAAGGGAAACAGAGACGCAGCGTATGGCTGAAACAAGGCGGGAGGCCGAGGCGACGTGCCTTTCTTGTGGGACGGTCGCGGCCGCGACCGTCTTCTTGCTTGCTTGCAGATAGTGTATAAGGGGAGAGACCAAGCAGTATTTGCCTCTGCAACTTAGGTGGCAGCGGTTCATGTGTTTTGAGCCGAACCACAATTCACTATCACTTTAAGCCTGAAAAAGCGGGCAGTTCAATTACCCCAGTTCCGATATTGGATGGGAGCTGACGCATGCCCTTAAATCCCGCTTTTTATGCTTTTTGAGCAGGTCCTAACGAGGCGCTCGCTTTGCAAGTATCCGCTGCAGAGTTCTGCGGTGCATGTTGAGCCTGCGTGCTGTTTCCGATACGTTACGATTACACAGCTCATAAACGCGCTGGATATGCTCCCAACGCACGCGGTCTGCGGACATCGGGTTTTCTGGCGGTGGTGCCATGGCGTTGGGTGGCGCGAGCAAGGCATCGGTAACTTCATCGGCATCGGCTGGTTTGGCGAGATAATCGATAGCGCCGAGTTTTACTGCAGACACCGCAGTTGCAATATTTCCATAGCCAGTCAGAACAATCGCACGTGCATTTGGCCGGACGCGGGACAATTCCGCAATAACATCGAGGCCATTGCCGTCTTCCAGTCGCATATCGACGACAGCGAATGCAGGTGGCTTTTCGCGTATGAACGACATGCCTTCGGTAATTGACGAGGCCGACCTTACCTCAAATCCGCGTTGTTCCATCGCCCGTGTCAGGCGCTGCAGGAATGGTGTGTCATCATCAACAATGACCAGCGAAACGTCTTCTGGCAATTCTTCTGGGCTGAATGAATAATCGTCTTCCACAGTCTGTCTCCTTTAAGAATATCGAATATTAGCCTGATCTGCTCATAAACCCAAGTAATCATTGAAATCTTTCGATTAAAACGTTAAGTGGCCTGGTTCGCGGAAGCACCCGTTATGGCGTTTAAAACGGGCTTGGCTTCAAACAGGCCGCGCGGCCATGTCATCTTGATGATTGCACCGTGCTCGGGCGCCTGGCGGTTGTCGAATTCTATGACAGCGCCGGTCCGCTCCAAAAGGGTTTTGGCAATGAAGAAACCAAGTCCCAGGCCAGTTTGGTCGCCAGTGCCTTTATTGGACGGGCGTGTTGTAATATATGGCTCTCCGATGTGATCAATCACATCGGGGGAGAAACCTGGGCCATCGTCAATAATCTCGATGGCCACTTTGCCGCCTCCCCAGCTGGCACGCACGATGACTTCGGTTTTAGCAAAATCAACCGCGTTTTCAATAAGATTACCAAGGCCATAAATCAGTCCCGGGTTGCGCTCACCGTGTGGTTCAGCCTTGTTGACAGCCTGCGCGTTTGGCGACAGCTGATATGTTATGCAGACTTCACCGTTGCGATGCGGGTCTGCAGCTTCATCTATGATCTGACTGAGGGTCACATGAAGGTGCATGGGGTCCTGCCCGCTTGGTTGACGGGTAAGCTTCTGCAGGATATCACGGCACCTCTCGGCCTGTCCGCGCATCAACTGCATGTCCTCCTGAAGGGGGCTGTCAGCAGGCAATGTTTTGCCGAGTTCCTTGGCAACCAGCACAATCGTGCCGAGTGGGGTGCCGAGTTCGTGCGCTGCGGCAGCCGCCAGTCCATCAAGAGCATGTAACTTTTGTTCACGCGCCAGTACCAGCTCAGTTGCTGTCAACGCCGCGGACATCTGGCGGGCTTCATGGGAAAGTCGCCAGGCATAAATCGCAAGAAAAATTGTGCAGGCCACAACAGCTGTAAAAAAGCCAAGCAGATAAACATTTGAGAACTCTGGTCTTTCCCCTGCACCCCAGGGTAAAGGGAGATGAAATAAGAAGAGGAAAGTGGTAAGGGCAAGGGCCGTTGCACCCAAAACGATCGTGTTGCGGCCAGGCAATGTTGCGGCCGAAACTGTAACCGGCGCGATAATCAGCATAATAAATGGATTATGAATGCCGCCCGTTAAAAACAGCAGAACTGTCAGTTGAACCATATCGTAAGTCAGCAGCATCGACGCAAACCGCGCGCTTAAGCGATGGCGTAGAGGGTAATTAACGCCCAGGAAAATGTTGAGCCAGGCCGAGGCGGCAATGGTCAGCAGGCAGAAGCCTATAGGTAAATCAAACCGTAAGCCAAAATAAACGATGCAAACGGTAATGAGCTGGCCGATAACAGCAAACCAGCGCAACCGCACAATCGTTTGCAGGCGCAACCTGCTCTCATCGGCTGAAAGGGCCGGATTATTTCCGGCAAATTCAAGATGCTTGGGCATCATTCATGGTTCGCTTTATCAATAACCTGAAAATTTTCAATTTTGCGAGATTTATGTTCCAGTGCCGTTCATGCTTGAGTTTGAATGTGCTCTGTATGTCTTGCAAAATTGGCTTGTGCATCATTCTATACTCAAGTCCCCGGGTTGCCGTCCATCAATAAGAAGCATTGAGACGCCGGTTTTTGTAATCTGAGGACATGTTAAGTGAGGCTGTGCCAGGCGGGGCGTTGCAGCGTGCATTTTGCGGTATAGCCAACTTTAAAAAACGTAGTGTTCAGAGTACAGTATCTGTGCCGCAGTGGTGATCGCAATGATGCCCACGATATTGGAAACATGTAAATTCATAGTGGCAGCCATCATCGGCCATATCACGATGAAAGGAGCGTATCATGCGATTCACGGTCATAGCTACGGGTGCGGTAGGGCTAATCGCCGGAATAGCAGCTGCATTTGCCATTTTTCCAGGTGTGAGCACGTACTTCCTGCCACAGCAGAAAACATGGACGGTTGGCAAGGCAACAATTGGTGGCCCATTCAATATGATTGATCATAATGGCCACGGAGTGAGTGATAAGTCGTTTCAGGGACGATATCTTTTGGTCTTTTTCGGTTTCACTCATTGTCCTGACATTTGCCCGGCGGCTCTGCAGACTGTAACTGCAACGCTCAAACAGCTTGGTTCGAAAGCCGATAACGTTAGTCCTTTATTTGTTTCCGTCGATCCGGAACGTGATACACCTGAAATCTTAAAAGATTACCTCTCCCACTTTGACAGCAGAATTACCGCACTGACCGGATCTGCGGAGCAGGTAGATCAAATGATCAAAGTGTACCGGGCTTACGCGCGCAAGGTTTCAAACGGCACAGAGCCGGGTGATTATACGATGGATCACTCGGCATTCCTGTACTTCATGGCTCCAGATGGTAGCTTCATTACACACTTTACGCCCGTCACGCCATTTGAAGAGATGGCGGTGCGCATTGCCAAGGAAGTGCGATAGCCAGACGTGCCGCGCTGGCACGGAGCTTTTATGCTTGTCTCGATCTTTGAATCGTTACGCCAACGCTTTCGGCTTCCGGTATAATGTCCGGCTTATCGATAGCGACAACTGCTTTTGTGATCCTGGTATCCAGAAATGCGAGGCCGGCAATTTTTTCAGCCAGAGTTTCCAGAAGCTCGATATGCTGTCCGCTGTCCGCCAGAGCTTTAATACGGTCTATAAGATCAGCATAAGAGGCGTATGCATTAATATCATCTGAGGTGTGGCGGCCGTGACCAATTGATGACATCCACACGCTGATCACGACGGCTTGTCTTGCCAGTTTTTCCTCTGGCAGCACACCAATGAAAAAATTTAATTTGAGCTCACGGATTCTGATAATCAGCTCATTGTCTGAAGTAGGAAACAGCATATACACCTCTTATGAGCGCTGTATTAGCACGAACGTTGTCGTGTAAGAAGCCGTGTCTGATTGTTATGCCTGACGCGAAAGTGGTAGATTGTTCACACAGCCTGATCCGTAATTTTCAAAGCAAAGGCAAATTCAAGCGCGACTTCACGCAGCGCCTCAAAGCGGCCGGAGGCACCGCCATGGCCTGCATCCATGTTGGTTTTCAGCAGGATCATATTATCCGAGGTTGCATGTTCGCGGAGTTTTGCAACCCACTTCGCGGGTTCCCAGTAGGTCACGCGCGGGTCGGTGAGGCCTGCAAGTGCCAGGATATGCGGATAAGCTTTGGCTTTAACGTTGTCATAGGGTGAATAGGACTGGATCGTCTTGAAGGCCTCCAGCGATGTGATCGGGTTCCCCCATTCCGGCCACTCCATCGGCGTTAGCGGCAGATCCTTATCAAGAATGGTATTCAGAACATCAACGAATGGCACGTTGGCAATAATGCCATGAAACAGTTCCGGTGCCATGTTGGCCACCGCTCCCATGAGCAGACCGCCCGCAGAGCCGCCATTGGTAACGATTCGGCCACGCGCAGTATAGTTTTGTTCGATGAGATGTTCACCACAATCGATAAAGTCGGTGAATGTATTGATTTTCTTTTCCCGTTTGCCGTCCGTATACCAGCGGTAGCCCATGTCTTTGCCGCCGCGGACGTGGGCGATGGCAAAGACAAATCCGCGGTCAACCAAGCTGAGCCGTGATGTTGAGAAACTTGCCGGTATTGAAATGCCATAACTGCCATAGCCATAGAGAAACAGAGGAGCTGTGCCATCCAGTTTGGTGCCCTTGCTATAGAGAACGGAAACCGGTACTTGCACGCCATCGCGGGCGGTAGCAAACAGGCGATCCGTGACATAGTCGGCAGGAGTATGACCGCTTGGCACTTCCTGTTCTTTGCGCAAGGTGCGCTCATGCGTTTCCATATCGTAGTCGAAAACCTGTGCGGGCGTTGTCATCGACGTATATGTGAAGCGCAGGCTTGTGGTTTCAAACTCATAACCTGCGGACATGCCCAGGCTATAAGCGTTCTCTGGAAACGTGATTTCGTGTTCCATGTTGTCAGTGAGACGGCGGATAACAATGCGTGGCAAAGAGCAGGCGCGTTCCAGGCGGACCATGTAATCCTTGAAAAGCGTCATACTCAGGATCAGCGTGCCAGCTTCATGTGAAATAAGCTCTTGCCAGTTTTCCTGGGCTGGAGCTTCTATAGGGGCCATGCAAACACGAAAATCTTCAGCACCTCCAGAGTTAGTAAGGATGTAAAGATGATTGCCGTGGTGCTCAACCGAGTACTCATGCCTGTCGCTGCGTGCAGCTACCAGGCGCGGATTAGCCTGCGGATCATGAGAATCAAGCAGATAGACTTCACTGCTTTCATGGTCGGAGACATCGATCAGGATAAAATCGCCTGATTGCGTTTCGCTGAGATGGAGATAGTAACCGCTGTCATCCTGATGAAACACGAGTTCATCGTCTTGCGGCAAGGTCCCAAGTTTGTGGCGGAAGATATCAAGTGGCCTGTGGTTGTCATCAAGACGGGTGTAATAGAACGTCCTGCCATCACGCGCCCAAACCACGCCTCCCCCTGTGTTAGGGATGACATCGTCAAGATCCCTGCCTGTCTCGAGGTCGCGAACACGGACCGTAAAATATTCCGAGCCATTCGTGTCGATACCATAGGCCATCAGTTTATGATCCGGGCTGTGGCTGGCACCGCCAAGCTGCCAATAAGAGTGCCCTTCAGCTTCCGTGTTACCATCAAGCAGCACGGTTTCATCGCCGCCGCCGCGTGGTTGGCGGCAAAATAGCGGGTACTGGCCTGCGGTCACAAACTTTGAATAATACTGCCAGGGCCCATCTGGCGCGGGAACCGAACTGTCATCTTCCTTAATGCGCGCTTTCATCTCTTGGAAGAGCGTTTCCTGAAGTGCCTCTGTATCGGCCATAATATCTTTTGCATAGGCGTTTTCGGCATCAAGGTGCGCCTTTATATCAGCAGGCAGTGCGGCCGGATCGCGCATCACATCCTGCCAGTTCTGCGCCCTGAGCCAGTGATAATCGTCATGAAGTTCAATGCCGTGCCAGGAAGACGTGTGCGTTTTCTTCGGGGCTATGGGAGGTGCTGGGAGGGGATAATTTGGCATTGTGATGGACCTTACACTCGGGAATGCAACCTTGTTAAAAGGCAGGTAGTTCTGATGACAGCATATGACGCTATTGCCTGGAATTGGCAACACCACAGTGGCTGCCATCCTCAGAACCGCAAATCAACTATGGAAAGGATATTTGTGCGCACATTGAAAATACCTGTCATAATGACTGACTGTTCCTTTAATAGGAATGGACGTGTTTCAATTAAAAGTAGAGCGATGAAAAGCCAGCAATCGCGATTTACATGAATTCGTTAAAAGCCTCAAAACAAGCAACAAGACACAAAAAAGACAGCATACGCTGTCTGTCATCTGGAAAACCAAATTTAAAAAAAACAAAGGGCCGCCGAAGCGACCCCTTGAATGCCTAAACTTAGGCTGCACGGACGCTTGGAACGGATATATCGTTATCCTCCCCTACACCCACTGCAGAACGAAGCGATACTCCAATATAACGAATACGACCTGCTATTTTTGCTTTTTGTAAACCGAGTTCACCAAGTTCCCGGCCGAATGTTGGAAGAGCAAGTGGCTCCTTATCCTGTTCATCACACCATGAACAATAATCTTCATATAAAGCTGTTGCTGTTAAAGTTGAACCGGTTTGCTCCTCGACACGCTCGCCATGGTATCTTTCGACATCACTTTCAGGTGCAATACGTCTGTGAGAGGACAAGTTGTCGTTGGCACCTTCATGGTGTTCTTCCACTGTGATTGTTGCGACAGGTTCCGTAATTGATGCGAAGGGTGCAGGTGTAAGTGTTTTTGCAACTTTGATTTCCGGTTGCTGCTGCCCTCGTGCGTCACCCATGCGCCACTGGCTGAAAGCGATATACATTCCGAGACCTGATCCAACTTCGAGGAGGAGTGAGATGAAAATAATAAGTGCTGTCTGAACATGTTCAACCTTCACACCAGGTATGAAAACACCCGCGATTTGTGCTAAAATAGCTGCTTGTGGATCGCCGTTCGAATGAGAAACGGAGCCCGATTTTGCATTTAGCTTTTCATTGATATCAGCGATACGAGCTTCAAGTTTTGTTGCCTCATTTGCAGATGCAAATTCAGACTTCAAGCCGGCATAAGTGTCACAGAAACTGCGGTTTCCACGCCCCTTAATGCTTGTACAGCCACTCGTCCAACGCCATTGACGTTTCGTCTCAAGAGCCTGCATCTCACTTTGAACAACAGAAGAAGGCCGATGCTGGGGAACCCAACTAAGCTGATCTCTTGCCCGTTCGAGATCGGATCTGAGATCCTGATAGGCTTGCGCCTGGGAGGCACGCGTACCCGCCGTGTCTTGGCGATTCAGCGCGGCATGACCAAGAGCGGATGTCAGCGAATAAACCGTGACAACACTCCAGACCAGGAAAGATGCAGCAGCTTGTGCCCACATCTTGTTTCGTATCGCGGCGAATATAAAGAACGGAACGAGCGCTTTCAAACAGTCGGCAGCCGCGCTGGCCGAACCGTATATCAAACCATCCAACTCGGTGATACCAAGATGGTAGCCAAAACGCCAGTTCATGGCAGCAGATACGAGCAAAAGTACGCTCGCAGCCATAACGCCTAGCACACCTAGAGCATGTCTCATAGGATTGCCCTTTCTTATATCGGGCACACAAATTTGCCAGAGGGTAAGCGAGACGTGTAATAAACCTTACGCGGCGGCACAAAGCATGTGCGCACGAGTGTTTTATTATGAGGAAACACTGCAACAGCAACTGCTACGCGTCATTTGCGAACATCAATTCCAGAACCTGCATCGAGCAACATGTGTTTCCCAAAACACACGGACAGGACAACTTTAATTGACATTCAATTGCAAGTTGCTGATGGCAATCCAGCAACACACGAAAGCTTTCACCGCAAAAGCTTATCTCTGTGCGCAGATGGACTTAGCAGAGTTGATTATCATGTAGTCTTAACAACGACCACATGCCCTCATCACTAATTTACAGCCGATTCGCCAAAAATGCGAACAATTTGTTGCTGCCCGCCCATCTTTAGGCTTCTTTTGATCACATTTAGATTGCCGCTATTTGTTTATGACGGATATGCAAAATGTTGCTGCGACTGGCCGTGTTACTTCGCCGGCATAGGGGAAGGAGGTGACAACGTTAGGTCAATATCCCTGAGTTGGGCATATATATCCATCTAATCGTCAAAATGTTCAATATTACGACATTTTTCATATATATAACTTCGCCTGTGTTTTAGGGGAAAAACATGATTAAGTTGATTGCGTATACATTTGCATTTCTCTCAGCCATCATTATTGTCTTGCAGACAAATGAACGGAATGTCTCGCACGAGGCGCTTAACAAGCTCCATCTACCACTGGAGAAAACGGATTATTTTCAGCAGTTTCCAGGGGCTGCCTCTGGTGGCGATAAGGCGGTCGCGGCATCAGTAACTCCCAAACCAACTCAAGTTAGACAGCAAGCCCAACATCTGGCTTCCAGTAATAAAGATGCGCTGCAAACAGATGCCCGTTTAAGCTGGAGCATTGTGCAGCCCAAGCAGTCAGATGGGGCTTTGAAAGTATCGTCTTTAGATGGTGCGATCGCAAAAATTGGCCTTGCCAGAAAAATTCAACGTGAACTTCGTCGTGCTGGTTGTGGCAACATTCCTGTGAATGGCAGGTGGGATAACCGCACTAAGGAAGCTTTATTTACCTTTGTAGATAACAGCAACGCGTCATTGCCAATCCATAGCCCTGAAGATGTGCTCTTAGTTCTTGTGCAAAATTACAAGGGTAGAAATTGTGGTTTGCAATGTATTGGCCCAACTTGCGGTGGTGCACCTTCCAAGTCTGTTACACCTGAACAGCGTGCGCAACTGATATCTCCATCGCAATTAGCCAACAAGCCAGGTTCCCATACAATCGTGTCTGGCTGGCGCGCTGAAATGAGCTCAAATCAAACCGTTACTGTGTCTGAAACGGCCCAGAAATCGACCTCTGCGGTTGGAACTGTGGAGCAGGGGAACAAGGGCACACGTGTGCTGGGCTATCGCCGCTGCATTGATACAACATCTTTTGGCGGAGAGCGCATGGCTTTAGGGGCACAATCTGATGACGCGATAATTTCAGAAAAACAATCCGGTTCTCAGTCGTCTTCAGGGCGTTTGCAAACAGATTCTTTTCAGGCTGTGACAAAACCTGTTGCAAGGAGGAGGGCAAAGCGGACTGCGGCTGTTGCCGGCCAATTTGAAAATGCGTCTGCGATAGCTCGCCGCCCAGCTAGGAAAATAAAGAAACGCCGTAAGCATAGACGGCGGCGCGGCTCTGACTGGAAAGTCAAGGCATTTTCGTCTGATTGACGAGGAAAGTGGTGTTTTCACAACTATGTTAAATCAGCTGACTCATATCTTTATGTAGCCATAGCCGTATATGGCACAGTTTCTAAAAAGGGTGTAATGCGTACCGTACATGAGGTTGCGGCGCCCCGGCGAGAAGTGAGATCCTTTTTGTCGGGCGCGGCAACCTCATGTACGGTATATCTTAGAGGCTGTTCTGATACCGCTAACAAATGTGCCGCATAGGCATTCGCACCCGTCGTTACGATTTATTCTCCATAAGATACGCTTTGAGACTGAGAGCGAGACTGGCAACCTCGTTTTGGCTGAATATTTGCTTATGGAAAACCCGAGGGACGATTATCTTTGAACATCATTTAAGAGGCTAATGCAGCAGATCCTGTTTGTAATATTTTACGCGATATGCGCCTCTGAAAAAAAAGAGATAAGTCTTTGAAAGACGTAACGCACTATGGAATTTCAAACAAGGTTCACGGTAGCAGACGCCCAGCATAGATATTGATGAACGCTTGAGACGGAAATTTATTATGAAAATTATTACTGTAGGACCGGGAATTAATAATAAATATGCACGCTTTTTCTATGCAACAGACAGAAAAATTCGTAACGGGTTGATCCGCTCCGGGCACAATGTAACGCATGTCTCAGATCGTGACATCGCATCTGCAGCATTCGGGATACGCTATATTGGCCGACAACTCGCCAATCACAAACTACTTGATGTTGTAGAAGCTGTTCAGCCAGACTTTGTAATGCTTTTCCAAGCGCATTTGATTGCTCCCAGCACTCTCTCGCTTCTGAAAACGAAGCTGCGGAGTTGTAAAATAGCCAATGTTGACAATGACCTCATGGCAACTGAAGAGAGATTTCAAAGGCTGTTAAGGCTGCGCGGACTTGTGGACGCGACGTTTGTTACAAGCGCCGGGGAAGATTTAAATAGGTTGCGCAAAGAAGGTTTGCGAACATCTTATCTTCCCAACTGCACTGACCCCTCCATAGAGAAAGGCAACCCAGTAGACGACGTTAATTTAATTTATGACCTTGTATATTTTGCAGGGGATCCATCGCACTCAAAGCGTTGGAAATTACCAATGGACGTGCGGTCCATGGCACCAGATGTAAAATGTGGTTTTTTTGGCTCCGGAAAAACAAGGATATTTGGAAGTGATTATTTTAATATATTGAAAAGCTCAAAGATTGCGCTGAACTGGTCTTCCGAAAATGACACGTATCTCTATTCGTCTGACAGAATATCCCAACTCTTTGGAACCGGAAGATGTGTCTGTCTTTATCATGCAACCGGACTGCAACGTTTCATCCGCGAAGACGAGGCGATTTTCTTTAATGATGCAGATGACCTCGTAAACAAGATTCGTACGGCACTGCATGATGATGAATGGCGGCAAATCGCCCAGAGGGGCCAAGACCGCTACCGGTCATTGTTTAATGAAGAAAGAATCGCGCAGTACATCGTTGATTTTACTCTGGATAAAGACGTCTCTGGCTATGAATGGGGAATCATCTGAACCATATCGGCTTTATAGAGAACCAAAAAACAGCAGAGCAGCTTTTTTGCCTGTGAGCTGAACCGAAATTACGGCCTTGGTTGAGCGTGGCCACATGTCCATTTCTGAGTTGAGACGGCTCACCCTAGGTGTGGCGGCGAGGGTTGGCTGGCTTAGGCGCGCTCTGTTGTGTGCTGGCTGCGACCTTCGTAATGGCCGGGCCCGATCTCCTGTTTTAGGCTCTGACAATTACGCTCGATGCGTCCCAATTTGCTGCGAAACAGGGGGCATGAGCAGTCAACAGCACACACGCAGTTGAAAGCCCCTGATCTTCAGATCTTTTTGTTGGTTGCTGCATTCGTGCAGGCTTGAAGGGAAATGCAACTCGCGCGAGCTCTGCAAGAAAGCCTAGGGTTTGGGGCGTGCAAGTGCTCATAATCTGAATCTGATTAAGACCTCTAACCTATAGTAATTCTCACGTTGGCATAGCCCGGAAAAAGAAATGGCGGCAATAACTTTAGAATTAGAAGCGGAAAGTCATTTTTCTGCGTACACGCGCTAATAATCTTATCGCTCTTTCTGAGGAGGGCGATAAGGCGTGAGGCAGCGATACCGTTGGTGTCGTCAGTGGCTGTGTTCTGGTTTGATGTTGCAGGTTATGTCCCGAGCGCCTCGGCGATGA
>CAYUYL010000032.1:0-15155 GCA_964449195.1 uncultured Filomicrobium sp. | reverse complement strand
GCGGCGCATTGTGAAAGACTGAAATCTAATAATAATTTACCGGACGGACTCTAAGCAGTATTGTCCTAAAAATAATCCGCACCACAACGCACATTAAATGTGCAGAGCAGGTGTTTTTTTGTGCAACCTGCTCGGTTGATGGGCATTGGGTGTCCATCAACTGATCAGCCGCGTCAGTTGAAACGCCGCAAAAACCACGCCACAGCCAGGCCGGTCCCAAGCATAAATATTCCGTAGACGGCAGCCGGGATACTTACGGCCACATTCTGCAGCGTTGACAAGGCGATAGTAATGGCCAAGCTTGCGTTTTGAAGCCCACATTCAATTATATTGGTCGTACGCTGTTGCGGGCCTGTTGATAGCAAAGAGCCAAGCACGGCAGCAGTTCCCAGCACAATGATGTTGAAAACGACAATCGGCGGCCCCGCAATGCTCAAATAGTTCGGAAGATTTCGCCAGTCAGCCATGATGGCGCCCACAAGAATGAGCAGGAAAATAAAGCTTACAAGCGGTCTGGAGCGCTCAGCCCCCCAGTCTGCAAAACCAGGCGCAAAATATCTCACGAGCATCCCCAGAGCCGTTGGTAGCGTGATTAAAAGAAAAACAATCGCGACAGCCTTGGCCATAGAAAGATCTGGAGCCGCACTGCCAAGAAAATGGTTTAGTGAGAAGTCCAGGATCAGAGGCAGTGTCACAAATGAAGCTAGGCTCATCACGCCTGTCAGGGCGATTGAAAGGGCGACATCACCGCGTGCCATGTGCGTTAGCAAATTCGACGTCACCCCACCCGGGCAGATTGCAATAAGCATAATTCCAACGGCAGTCTCAGGTGTCACCGGCCACAGGCTGGCGATCAGAAATGCGATAACGGGAAGCGAGATCAATTGAAGAGAGAGCCCGAGCACGAAATCTCGCGGCCGCTTGAGAACTTTTACGAAATCTCCGATTGTCAGACCAAGCCCCATCGAGAACATGATCAAGCATAGGGCAATCGGCAAGCCGATCTGGATAACGACATTATCGCTCATTCTCTTTGGGTTCTTTCTGTTCGACTGAAGTTGACGTTGATAGTGCGTAAGGCTGACAACTTCAATATGGCAGTCTTGAAAAAGCTGCAGGCACAGCTGAATTTAGCCGCGCGACGCCAGCAATCAATCTCCTTCCTTAGGAAAGGCACTTGGCCATCCCGTTCCCAGCCTTCACGCTTGTTGGGCAATAGATGACCAAGGTGTTGGCAAGATCAGAGAAAACCCTGCGCTCCAGCTGATGTATCTGGGTCATCACGTGAGCTTATAGCTCTCATGATGCTTGGTTGCATCTCTTTAACCAAGCCTTGTTGCCTGAACCCACCATTGCGGCTGCTTTGATGCGAGTTGCTCCTTTGCGGTCTGGGCGTCAGCAAGGCTCTGAAATAGACCGAAACACGTGGCGCCTGAGCCTGACATGCGTGCAAGCGCGCAGTGCGGCAAGTCTCCAAGCTCAGCCAGGACATCATTAATCACAGGTGCCACGGCGCGTGCTGGTGTCTCCAAATCATTTCTTGAGGTTTGCAGAAATTGTACGAGTTGCTCAAATGTACGAAATGCGCCAGGCATATCAGGTGCGGCGGGAGCCGTTTCCAAGGGTGAAGCCCCTAAAGCACGAAAGATATCACCGGTTGGCACAGCTGCGCCTGGATTGACTAAAACGGCACCAATTCCGCTTGGTATGAGAGCACCATCTGGTGCTGAGGGGCGCCAAACCTGCTCTCCTATGCCCCACATAAGGGCACCTTCAGATGCCCCGCTTTGAAGGCATACAGTAACATCAGCACCGATCTCTGGGCAAATATCTGCAAACTCTGTTGCAATATCTGAAATGTCATTAAGCTTTGCAATGGCTCTGAGGACCGCTGCAGAGTCTGCTGAACCACCGCCCAAACCTGCT
Source organism: uncultured Filomicrobium sp. (assembly GCA_964449195.1). GTDB lineage: Bacteria > Pseudomonadota > Alphaproteobacteria > Rhizobiales > Hyphomicrobiaceae > Tectiglobus. The sequence continues at coordinate 13,229 of CAYUYL010000032.1, read as the reverse complement.
GCAACAGGTAGGTTTTTGACAAGTTCAATATGTCCAAGTTGAGTGACGGATGATTTGCTTTCTGCCTTTTTGACTGTTTGGACAATAATATTGTTGCCGTCAATCTTGTGACTGGACGGTCCTGAAACATGCAGGCTGAAATTTCCAGATGGCTTTATTGTTATAATATCAAAGACATCGCGCGCAAAAGAAACCAGGCTGACGAGTTCGTGATAACCATCAGCCCGACGTCCTATAATTTCCAGATTTAAGTTGATTTTAGCGTACGCTTTTTCTGTGTGCGGGGATGACATCTGTCACCTGTCATTCACTGATCCACGGGGAGGATTGATGGTGCCATAAGTAGTATGCCACGTTGGCGGGATATATGTGTGCAGTGTTTGGCTTTCTGGTTCTAAGTAAAAACACGGGCCTTAACGCACGGGTTGGATTTGTCCACTCTCGTTCGCCGCACGTTTTACTTTCTGCTCAGCAGTCTTGATATCAGATTGTGGCTGTAAGCCGGAAATAAGCTTCTTACGGATTTTCACAGCCTCTTCTACTTCCGGCTTTAGAGAGAGTGCCAGTTCCCACTGGTATCTGGCTTCACGTATGCGGTTTACTTGCCATAAGGCATCGCCAAGGTGATCGTTGAGGATTGGGTCTTCGGGCTTCAGCTCTACGGCACGCTCGAGATGAATTACAGCTTGATCAAAGTTGCCAAGACGATAATGAGCCCATCCAAGACTGTCGACGATGTAACCGTCGTCAGGTTTCAGCGCAACGGCCTTTTCAATCATCTTAAAAGCGCGCTGAAGATTGACACGTTGATCAACCCATGAGTAGCCAAGGTAATTCAAAATCAGGGCTTGATCCGGATCTAATTCCAGAGCCCGCAGCAAGTCTGCTTCAGCCTTTGTCCATTGTTTAATTCTCTCATAGGAGGTGCCGCGGGCATACCAATATGTCCAGTGGCGTTTTTCCGCTTTGGGAACAAGTTTGATCAGACGTGAATAATACTTAATAGCTTCGCCATAACGTTTGCTCGTCCGCAGCATATTACCCATGGCTTCAAGCGGGCGTGTCTTGCTGGGATTGGCCGTAATGATAGAATCCAAAATTTGTTTTGCCTGATCGGTTTCGCCCATAGCATCTAGATTGATGGCTTTGCGGATTGCAATTTCCATTTCAAGTGGCGTTCCGGCACGAATACTGTCGTAGACTGCGATGGCGCTGCTGTAATTCTGTGTTGCTTCGTGTGCATTTGCCAATGCAGCAAGTGCAAATGGAAAGTCTGGCTTCAGTGAGAGGGCCATTTGCATATAAATCGTTCCAAGTTCCAAACCGCCTTCGCTAATGAGGGCCTCACCAAGACCATAAAAAACCTCTGCCAGGCCGTCATGCGGCGCTTGAACCATCAGTTTAACTTTGTTTCCGGCTTTTACATCTTCGAACAGTGCGGCGATTGATGCATGCCCGCCGTTGGAACTGATTTGCATATGCCTTCGTGCGGTGCGGCCTGCCAGAGTGTAGCTGCCACGATGAATCGCATGGCGAATGTAAGCTGCGGTTGTACGCGGTGTACGCGCATCCGCTCTAAAGATTTGACGATAAATCTCGCGGGCTTCTGATGGACGTTTAGATAAATCAGCAATGAGGGCCCGATGATATTGAATATAATATGCTGACCATGCGCGATTTACGGATGGCAACAGCCTGCGTAGCGCTTCTTTCTGGCGGTTACGTGCTAAAGAAACCCAAGCCCGTGCCAATTGGGATGTCAGTTCGCTGATCGGATCTCTGGCAGCGAGTTGGAAGTTTTTGTCTGCAGCCGCATAGCGGCCTGAGCGAAACTCAGTCGTGCCAAGCCAAAGCTGAGCAAGCCGGTTGTCTGGCTGCATTGCCACAAGCCGACGTGAAATGCTGTCTGCTTCAGCAAAGTTTCCATGCATGGCTTCACTCAGAAATGCCCGTGTCATGATGCGTGGATTGTCTGGTGAAGAGCGCAGCGCCTGACGGTAGAATGCAACAGCTTGCGAGCTATCATGAATGCTTCGTGCCAGCCGGCCGGCCATGTAGCTTCCCAGATGGGATTTCATTTCAATTGCAACTTGATTTTCCTTTTTACCGGTCTCGCGGGCGTGCGCTGCCTGGTGGAGTGCAAAGCTTAAGGAAATCACTATCAGACCAGTGGCGCTCATGCGCTTAAGAGCAAACAGCATCATATCTCTCCAAACACTTTCGGCCTATGGCAGCAGATAAGGGTATTCATAGCTGGCATCATAAATTGCAGTTACTTACAGTCCGTCCTTAAAATTAGTCAATAAGATCAACGCCTCTCAATGTTCTGCATTGTTGATTGCTCGATAGTCGGCATAAAGAGAGAAGCACAACTAAAGGGGTAAACTTCATATTTACGGACCTCGCTCACTCAAAGAGTTGAACCATAAGCGATTCTGATGACTCAACATTTTTACGGACAGGCTCTTACTGATTACGTCTGCGAATTAAGGTGTTCAAAATTTGATTTTATCCCATGTCTTGATGTCAGGCAGCAATCTTTATTGATTATATCTTTCTATATATCCAATCATCAAAGCGTATAATTGTCGTAAATTAAACCAGAATAACACGTCATTCACAAAAAAAGCGGTTTTAAAGAAACGAGATCCATCATGGCTAATGATAACGGCAAAAATGTTTTGCGCGAGATTGACGCAGAAGCATGCCGCCAGGCAAAAACGCTGATCCGCACGTCGCGATTTGCAGCGCTGGCCTGCCTTGATGCGGAAACGTATGATCCGCTGGTGAGCCAGGTCAATGTGGCGGCGGATAGTGATGGTGCACCATTTTTTCTTATTTCATCATTATCATCACATTTCGGGGCCTTGAGCCGGGATTCGCGCTGCGCGCTTCTCATGGGGACGCCCGGCAAAGGTGATCCGGCCGCATATCCACGTATATCTGTCATGGGACACGCATATCAGGTTAAAGAATCCAGCGATATGGGTCGCATGCGCCGCCGTTTCCTGGCTTGTCATCCTAAATCGTCACTTTATGTGGATTTTGCCGATTTTGCTTTTTGGCGGATGGAGCCAGCCCGAGCCGCGCTCAACGGCGGCTTTGGGAAGGCCTATGACATGGCTGCCGCTCACATTTTGAGTGCACCTGACGTTTGTAGAGAGCTTGAGCCGCTTGAGGCCGATGCGATTGCACATATGAACAGCGACCACAGCAGCACTGTGGAACGCTATGCTGTTCAGCTTATGAATAAAAGTCCGGGGCCTTGGCGAATTGCCAGTCTTGACTGCGAAGGCCTGGATCTGGTGCTTGGTGATAGCATCGCACGATTATGGTTTGATACGCCGCTTGCTAGAGCCGATGATCTGCGGCCACAGCTTATGCAACTCGCGCAAACAGCAACGCTGGCTGAGCATAAAGAAGCGCAGTAACAGCAAGCTAAGGTTTGCCGGTTCCGATACATGCGCAATGCACCTCACAGCGGCAGGCGATATGTATGCATATCCATTTATTCAGCCGCTTCCTTGGCGAGAAAGCCGCCGGACTGATGGCGCCACAAATCCGCATATACGCCGCCTTTGCGAAGCAGTTGTTCATGGGTACCCTGTTCGACAATAGAACCTCGGTCCATGATCGTCAGTCGGTCCATTGCGGCGATGGTCGAGAGGCGATGGGCGATGGCAATCACCGTTTTTCCTGCCATGAGATTATAAAGTTGCTCCTGGATTGCAGCCTCAACCTCCGAGTCCAGTGCACTGGTGGCTTCATCGAGTATCAAAATCGGAGCATCTTTCAGCAGGACGCGGGCGATGGCAATACGCTGGCGTTGACCACCTGACAGTTTCACACCGCGCTCACCGACGTGTGCCTCATAGCCAACACGTCCTTTGGCATCTTTCAGAGACAAGATGAAATCGTGCGCCTGGGCCTGGTGCGCAGCTGAAATAGCTTCTTCAAGTGAGGCTTCTGGCCGGCCATATAAAATATTGTCCAGCACTGAGCGGTGGAGTAGTGATGTGTCCTGCGTAACCATGCCGATCTGTTCGCGCAGGCTGTTCTGAGGCACGGTGGCGATATCCTGGCCATCAATGAGAATGCGTCCGCGCTCCAAATCATAGAAGCGCAGCAAGAGGTTCACCAGCGTTGATTTGCCAGCGCCGGAACGGCCCACCAGACCAATCTTCTCCCCAGGTTTGATGGTCAGCGACAGGTCTTCTATAATCTTGCTGTCCTGCTTTCCATAATTGAAACCAATCCGGTCATAAACGATGCGTCCATGCTTGGCTGTGAGTGGCACTGCAAGCGGTCCATCACTTACGGTGTAGGGTTGTGAGATGGCCTCCATCCCTTCCTGCACATTGCCGATATTTTCAAAAACGCTTGTCACCACCCAGATGACCCAGCCTGACATATTGACGATCCGGATAGTGAGAGCGACGATCAGTGTGATCGCGCCAATGCTTATGCCGCCTGCGGACCATAGCCAGATCGCCATGCAGCCACTTGAGACAATCAGGAGGCCATTACTAATCCATATCGTCAGGTTCATGATCGTAATCATGCGGAGTTGACGGTTATAGACGTCGAGATGTTCTTGCAGCGCGTCGCGCGCGTATTGATCCTCGCGCTCTGCATGCGCGAACAATTTGACTGTGAGGATGTTCGTATAACTATCGACAATCCGTCCGGTCAGCATTGAACGCGCTTCCGCCGTGTTGGCGGACATCTGCTTAATGCGCGGTACAAAGTACATAATGGTTGCGGCATACATCGCAATCCAACCCAGCAGGGGCAGGGCGAGACGCCAGTCTGCGTTTGCGAACAGAACAACCGCGCTGGCAGTATAGACAACGACAAACCAAATGGCATCGGACATTTGCGCGACGGACTCACGCAGCGATGGCGCTGTGCTCATGATTTTGTTTGCAACGCGCCCGGCAAAGTCGTTTTGAAAGAAATCCAGGCTCTGGCGCAGCACATAACGGTGCGTATCCCAGCGAATACGGGTGGAGACAGGCCCCGCAATCATCTGATTGGCTATCAGTTCATCGATGCCAAAGATAACCGGACGTGCGATCAGAGCAATAAAGGCAATCCAAATCAAAAGGCCGCTGTGTTCATTGAGAAAATTCTCAGGTGTTTCAGCTTCCCGCATCAAATCAACGATTTGCCCGAGATAGACAAAGAATGAGACTTCGATCAGAGCGGCAATAAATCCGGTTGCCAGAACAGCCAGCCAGTAGGGCCAGATAGGTTCTATGAAATGCCAGTAAAACTGCGTCAGCTTAGACGGCGGGCGGGAAGGCCGACCGGCCGGAAACGGGTCAATAGAGTTTTCAAACCAACGGAACATTTTAGAGTCCCCTATAGGGGATCCGTAAACCCCACGCCTTTAGGCGGCATGGGATCAAGAGGAGAGCTTTTTCGTTATTGATCTTTTGTTTCTCCTAATTTTGCGGCACGGAGGCGTCAAAAGACCAAGTTTGTTTCGGGCACCCAGTCCGCCGAATGGCGGACCAATCCGGCTTTTAGCCGGTGGTCGTTCACTACGCCAGTGTTTGTCATGTAAGGACGTGCCGGGCAAGCAGCAGCACATTGCATCCGCCGCATTTTATACGTAGGGGCGTTTGTCTCAGCTCTCTCAAATTTCATGCAGAAATCTGGGGTGAAGAAATTGCATTCGCACCAAATAATTCGTTCTTTGCAAATCAACACTTCCCTAATGATGTAACGCGACAAAACGATGGCGGCTCTTGTTTTGCGGCCAACTCTTGGATGATACCTGAAAATAGTTTGTATGCTGTGCCTCAAGAACAACGGAGCAGGGCGATGGATATTCCAGAAAACATAGGTGATCTCAAGGCTCGTGCGGAAAGTTGGTTCCAGGCGCTGCGCGATGACATCATATCGGAATTTGAGACGCTGGAGGCGGAGTTGCCGGAACACGCGCCTTTGCACGACCGGCCGGCGGGTAAATTCCATCGCCAGCCCTGGGCGCGCACCGATCATTCCGGTGAACCCGGCGGTGGTGGTATCATGAGCATGATGAGTGGACGGGTGTTTGAAAAGGTTGGTGTGCATACGTCAACCGTATATGGGGAATTTGCACCCGAGTTCCGCAAAAATATTCCCGGTGGCGAGGAGGACCCGCGCTTTTGGGCCTCCGGTATTTCACTCATCGCACACATGCAGAGTCCGCACGTGCCGGCCGTGCATATGAACACCCGAATGGTGGTGACGACCAAGTGGTGGTTTGGGGGCGGCGCGGACCTGACGCCGGTACTTGATGCGCGGCGCACCCAGGACGATCATGATGCACGAAGCTTTCATGCGGCGATGGAGCAGGCCTGTAGCCGGCATACGGTGGCGGATTATCCACGTTTCAAAGAGTGGTGCGATGAGTATTTTTATCTTCCGCACCGCCAGGAAATGCGTGGGATCGGCGGTATTTTTTACGATTACTTAACACCAGCAGCTGATGCTGGGGGCTGGAAGGCGTCTTTTGCTTTTACCCAAGACGTTGGCCGGGCCTTCAGCGACATTTATCCAGAAATTGTCAGGCGCAATTGGGACATGTCCTGGAGCAAGGCTGAGCGCGATGAGCAGTTGATCCGCCGTGGCCGATACGTCGAATTCAATCTTCTCTACGACCGCGGCACTCTGTTCGGCCTTAAAACAGGTGGAAATGTTGATTCAATTCTCTCCAGCATGCCGCCGATGGTGAAATGGCCGTGATTGAAATGAATGGGAATGCTTTGGAGAGCTTGGCAGCTTTGTGCGTTTTTTCATCATTAGTCATCATTAATATTGAGCGGCATGGGATGTGCTCCATTTCTCCAGACATATAGGGTGTTTTCGTTTTAGGTTGAATCGCAAAATTCGCTCATCTCATTATAACATCAGTGATATGGTTCTGCGTGTGGTGTAGTTTAATGCGAAAACACCCTAGTGGGAGAGGATTTAATTTGTGCACGTGTGATGTTTAATGGTGAATACACGACACATGAGATGCTCTGATGAAGCAACCGGAGCGCGTCACTTCTAAGGGCATTCCGTTTGTTGTGTTAAAACTTGGCGTGCCGGCCTATAGCTGGCGTACTAGCAGGACCAACTCACGGGAGCCGTTTGATGTGGAGGCCCGGATTTCAAAGCCATTGCGTGTGTAAAAACCAACATTACGCATATCCCTGCCCGTTACGATATGAATACCAGACGTGCCAGTGCTGTGCGCGTGTGAGGTAAAAGCTTCAACCAGCCGCGCTCCGATGCCTGCAGACCTGAGGTCCTTGGCGACATTAATATGAAAATGGGCGGGATAGTGTGCTGTCATGTGGGCAAAGTCTTTGACATATGGAAGATCGTTGAACGCCTGTCGTTGTGCGGGGTCAGCAAGGCTGCCGGCCAGATAGCCAACGACACCATGCTGTTGCGTGACAGCCAAGAAACTATGTTCCGGTTCTTCATTGAGATAGCGTCCAAGCCATAACCAATGAAAAGCCTTTCGCGCGGAGGCGCTTGCAAATGATTGAATCGCACTTGCCTGATAAAATATCGCATCGATTTGGCTGTTGCGCGAGGAGAGCCGGCATGCCTTGAATGGGATAATTTCAATGATGGATTTATCAATCAAAAATAACATCCTCGCCGCTGCAATGCCACTGAGCCATTGTCGTGTGTTGGATAGTCTATTGGCTCTCCATACAAAGACAAATTGTCCAGTTTTTTAATCCAATTCAAATGATATTCCATGGTATTTGGTATGTATCTTGCTGCGCATCATTGATATGCTGCAATGTTTTGGATTTCATAAAATGCTTCAGCAGCGTTTTTGAAGAACTTTCCAAATTGTTCTCACCAAAAGGTCATAATTATCCCGCCAAGACCATGACATCTTCGGACGCTTGCTTAAGAAGCACAATCTTAAGAAGCACGGAGATGTGGATCATGAAAGGAACTGTCTGTATGTATTTTTTTAGGTTCTCTGTGCTCGCCATTGGTGTCGTGGCACTTACGCTTGGGGCAATTGCGGCTTCTCAGGCACAGGTCAAAGCTGAAACAGACAAGGACAAAACCTTGTATGCATTTGGTTATGCGATTGCCGGACAATGGCGCCCGTATGGTTTTTCAGAAGCAGAACTCAAGATCATGACCCAGGGTATCATTGATGCTGTTCTGAGGCGTGATCCCCAGGCGCGGCCGGAGGACTGGAATTCTAAAATCCAGCCGTTGCTTACGCAAAAGCGCCGTGAAGTGCGTGCCATACAGCAGGCGGCCAGCGCAAAATTGCTTGCGAAAGAAGCTCAAGCACCTGGTGCTAAAACGATGCCATCCGGCCTCATCATAACAGAGTTAAAGCCGGGAGCTGGCGCATCGCCAAAGGCAACCAGCAAGGTGACCGTGCATTATCACGGCACGCTTGGGGACGGCACGGTATTCGATAGCTCAGTTCGCCGCGGTGAGCCCGCAACTTTTCCATTGGACCGTGTGATCAATTGCTGGACGGAAGGTCTGCAATTGATGAAGATTGGTGGCAAAAGCCGTCTGGTTTGTCCTGCCAATCTTGCCTACGGTGATGGCGGGTCAGGTGGCGAAATTCTACCAGCCACAGCGTTAATTTTCGAAGTTGAGCTGCTTAAGATTAATTAAAAAAAACATGCGCGTATGTGGCGCCCTTTGAAGGCTGACTTATGCCTATGAGATAGAGGTGTTCGCATACGCGTCAGTCAATACTTCGGCTGAGCGTCACGGATACCGTTGTGCCATGATTGCGCCTGCTTTCAACTGAGAGCTTGGCATCATATAGGGTGGCGAGCAGGTTGGTGATCGCATATCCATAACCGCGGCCGGGGCGCGCCTGTCTGATCCGTTCCAGCTCAGCCGGAGCAATGCCAATGCCGTTGTCATTTACGAGAATCGTGCAGGTGTCATCTGCAATCGACAAGGCGATGCCAACCTCACCGCCTGATGGCGTGAACTTGATGGCATTGACAAGAATGTTGAGCAGCATTTGCCGAAGCGATGACGGTTTGATGCGGACGGATATATGTTCCTTGAAGGGCGCGAGCGAGAGTTTGACACCGGCATCATCCGCTTGAGCTTGCATCAAAGTATATGCCTGATGCACGGTCTCGTAAAGATCTGTCGCGTCTGTCTCCTGGTTGGCGGCCGTGTCCGAATCGGTTGTGACCGCTTCGACAACCTCCAAGGCATGATGAGCCGCAAGCCGGATTTCATCAAGGTAAGCCATGCGGTGCTCTTCCGAGGAAACAGCAATATTATCATCGAGCAAGGCTTCCACACGTGATAGGATCACTGCGAAGGGTGTCCTTAGTTCATGGGCGAGTTTGCGGCGCTCGACGTGCTCCATGACTGATTCGGCATCAAGGCCGCCTAAATCGGCACTAACATCATTCGGAAGCTGGCGATCGTGTGGTCGTTTCGCTTTCACGTCTGAGCACCTGTTAACATGCGCCTGACGAAACCGGCGGATGCGCAATTTCAGAGTTCCTATTCCGGCACTCCGCACCCGAAGTGTGTTCGTCGAAAAAAACGGGATGAATTTTTATTTGTGTTCTGGTTTTATAAACGCTTTATGGCTTCTGCTTAGGGATAAAGCGGTTGATCCAGAACGCGAACTTAGTTGTTTAGAAGTGGAATACCTATCAGCAAGCCGTGCCCATAAAATAGCATGAATGCGTATGCTGATAACCCCACGGCTATCACTGTGATGTCACCGCTTACTCCGCCTTGCCGGTCAGCAACTGGTCCGCGTGTTGGAAGTCCTGCGGCAGCACGCTTTTTGACCGATATTCTATCTATGACCGCATAGGCAAGAAAGCTTGTAAACAGAATTATGGAAGCAAGGTCACCGTTGGCAAGCAAGTGCGAAAAGGCCCAAATCTTGATGGCTGCCAGCATCGGGTGACCCACCATGTCACGTATGCGGCTTGGGATGTAGGCAGCCGTCAGAAGAATCAACGATGGCAGCATTAGCAGGAAAACAATGTGTTTCATCCAGACCGGTGGTGTCCAGAAAGCGGGATTGGCTGAGCCATCAATTTGAAGTTCGCCGTAACCGTAGGCGATAGCAATCAATCCGATTGCTGATGAGAATGAAAACCCGATGACATATACACTTCGCCCAATCGCATCAATAAGTGATTGCCTGAGTGATCCGAATAGTGGAAGTGCATGAGTGGCAAAGAAAATGGCAAGGCCAGCTAGCAGGATGCTCATATCTTACTCCATGATATTTGGCCGTGAACTGGGCCGTGAAGTCGTCCGTGCACTGGCGCCAGAGAAACTTTAGATTCATTTATCAACACGATTAAATCTCATTGCCAATGAAAAAACATGATACTGCCACATCAATGACAGACGTTACATTTGCAAGTAGCAGGTATCACATAATGCTGTAGATAAACCACACGAAGTAGAAGATATGTGCCGTTCCGAAATGGCGTACAAAATTCCACGGCATGCTTGCTTTGAGCATAAGTTGTTGCTTTTATAGGTTTTTTGGAAGATTTTGTTTGTTTTATACATGAACGTATGTTTAAAGTGGATTAAGTTGTATTATGCTTCTGGACTAAGAATAAGCGTGTTATATTCGCCACGAAATTCGCAGTTCGGCGTTTTAAGTTAATTAATATGTTTGACGGGATGAGTTACTCGTTCTTCGGGAGCATTAACCAATGAGCGTAAATGGTAAACGCGTGTTGGCGGCGTCTGCCAAAACCACACAAGGCAGACTTGCTATTGAGGGGCAAGATTTAAATAGCACCTCAACCTCTATACCTTCTCAGAGCAACGGTCTTATAGATCAGCTTGCAGGCGGGCTTTCTTCATATCATGCTAAATTTGATAATCAGAGCAATGGCCAGGCTGATTCTGACTTCGATCCCCGCTATCATACTTACAGCATTGATGATGAAGAGATTGATGAGCCGCCCGTGCCCATCCCTGCAACGTGGCATCAAACTGAACCGGAAGTAAAAACAGGCAGAATCGCTGAACAGATTAGATCTTCTATGTATGGCTTTCTGATTGGTTTATTTTTTGTTGTGCCTGCCATGATGTTGCTGACAACAGTGCAAACTGAAAAATGGCCGTCTTGGCAGGAGATTAGCGAATATGCGCGAGGCACTTACAATAATAAACAGATTGGTGTTCAGGTTACATCCGTAAGCCCCGATGTCAGACAGATTGCGTTACAACAATCACAGAATGAAGCTGCGCATTCCGGCATGGCCGTTTCCATAGCAACGTCTTTTTCAGGTTCTGCAATTGATGTAACAGATAATCCCAATGCAGCCTCTAAAAGCATGAAATATGCTAGCCTCACGAAGAACGCAGCCTTGTCAAGCGCGCCCGCGCCAAGCAAGGCTGGTCTTGATGATGATGGCGGGCGGCAAATTGCCGCGCTTAACACTCAAATTGAAGTGCCTCTGAGAAAAGCTATCAGTGCTGCTGATATGAAAGCAAGAAATGCCGCAAAAAGTAACGAGCGCAGACAAGTTGAAAATAACGATGCTGCAGTTGCTGCATTTTCAGATCAAAATTTGCCGAAGGCAAGCTTGATGACGGCACGTAATGCGATTGATGCTGGAAAGATGCCGCAAGCGCGTGTCATGCTTGCGCGATTGGCGAGCTTAGGTGACAGCTTGGCAATTTTTGCCCTCGCAGAAACATTTGATCCAAATGTTCTTGCTGCATGGGGAAGGCATGCTCAACAAGCAAATGCTGAAAAGGCCAGGATGTTTTATACTATCGCTTTATCCCAGGGTGTTGCTAAGGCTCAAGCGCGCATAGAGGCTTTAAAGTAGAATACACCACGAGAAATCTTTACGAAGTTTTGTGTTTTAAAATCGCAAGACTGTTTTATGGTGCTTCATGCTTTATTTATTCGGCGGCGTCGCGCCATACCATCAGGTGTGGAACTTGTGATGCGATATCTTCGCAAAGTGTTGAGATTTTATTTCTGAACCGTGTGAAGTTACGCGATCTTTGCAGCGTCGTTTCATTCAGATACAAGCTGCGATTAATTTCAACCTGAATGGCATGCACATTTCGTGTGGGCTTACCATAATTTTCAGTGATAAAACCGCCTGCATATGGTTTGTTGAGCTGCACATTTCCGCTAATTCGGCCAAGAGACTGTTTGATCATGCGTGTGAGCTGCCTGTTGCATGAAGATCCAAACCGGTCGCCAATAACAAAATCGGGACGCGCGACGGCCGGGTGCATGCTGGAGGTTGAAGGCATCGAATGGCAATCGATCAGTATGGCAAAGCCAAATTTACGACGGGTGTTTTCTATCAAATCGTTGAGCGCACGATGAAACGGTTTATACAACCGTTCTATGCGCTCCAGAGCAATATGCAGCGATAGGCGTTCTGCATAAATTTCTTCGGAATAAGACACAATCCGTGCAATAGTACCCAGCCCGCCTGTAACACGTGTTGTTTGTGTGTTGGCAAAGTCTGGTAACGGCTCAATGAATAAGGCTGGATCAAGCTCATACGGTTCACGGTTGACGTCGATATAGGCACGTGGAAAACGCGCCATAATAAGAGGGGCTCCAAATGTTGGCGCTGCCGCAAAAAGCTCATCGACATAGCAGTCTTCTGATTTACGTAATTGCTGCGGCGTTAGCTGCGAGGCTGCAATAAATGCACTGGGATAGATGCGCCCTGAATGCGGTGAACAAAAGACAACCGGCGACGTCTGCACAGCAGGTGTTCTGACCAGAAAAGGCGGGGTCAGTTCAGCAACGATGGAGTCGCGTTCGCAGTCTGGCATTTTCACATTTTCTCATTGAACCGGCTTTTACAGTGCCAAGACGTGGGGACAATGTCCATGCCCGCAATTATATACGACAGTTATAGATGTAAATATCAATAACGACGTCGTTGAGACATTTGTCCTGATTGCGCACTGGCTACGGCCTGCTCAACAGCTTCGCATGAAGCGTGTGCTCCATCCTGGTTTCATATTCAGTCTACAGATTAGTTTTGTTGAAATACGGCACGTCGACATCTGCCAATGGTATCTATTGGCATGGCCGTATAAATGACCTCAAACGGCATTGCGTATAATACCGCCCTGTATATTAACTGAGGCACTCCATGATCTCCACCAGATTAAGCAACTTCATGTCTGTAAATTTCTTTTGGGCCTACTCAGACGTCTTCGGTATTCCAGATAATGTATCTGTCTTTAGCCACGCT
>CAYUYL010000031.1:0-15509 GCA_964449195.1 uncultured Filomicrobium sp. | reverse complement strand
GAGCATTGAGAGGCGTTGATTTTACTGGCTAATTTTAAGGACGGACTCTAAGGCTCTTGGGCACACGCAGTGTTTGCAGATGTCTTATGCCGTACTTCTGTATCGACATCCCGCTACAGTCTAGAGTTTGTTGGCTTCCGCTGCGCCAAATCGGCCTTCATGCGTTGAAGTTCAACAAGACCTACATATTTGATTGCTCAGCTTGGCGGGTCAAGAGTCTTTTAATAATGGTTCAATAACTTTTTCGAATGCTTCGGTGCTAAAAACCCGGGTGCGCAGACGTTTGCCGTTGATGAAGAACGACGGCGTTGCGTCAACACCGAAGTCTTTGTCGGCTTTATCGCGGCGTTTCGAGAGTTTCTTGAGGAGTTCACCGTCTTGGAGGCATTTCTCAAAGCGCTCTTGCGTAAAGCCAGCCTGCTTGGCAATTTTGGTCAGTTCTTCCACGGCGCGGTTGGAAACCCAATCGCGCTGCTTGGCGAACAGCACCTCAATCATCGCGATAGACTTCTCGCTATCGCCAGCACAGCGTGCCAGCATTGCGCCCGCGGCTGCAAGGTTGTTCAGCGGAAATTCGCGCATGACAAAATAGACTTTGCCGGTGTCGATATATTTTTCCTTAAGCTTTGGATAGGTAGTTTTGTGGAAGTTGCCGCACGCAGGGCATGACATCGACATGTACTCAACAATCGTAACCGGTGCATTCTTATCGCCAACGGTGAGCTCGGGCAGCTCATCTGGCGCCAGCAGCTTATCGATGGGCACTTCATTAATCTGACCTTGAGCCTGGGCTGCTATAGGAAGAAGCAGGCCGGCACTGAACAAGGCTGCACCGGCAACAAATGAGCGGCGGTCAATATCATTGGAAAAGAGAAGTTCTAACGGTTGATGCACCTTTGCACTCCTTGGCACTTTTGCTTTTGCATCAGAATAATCATGTCATCCTGCCTGTAATAAGGCATTGAAAATCATAATCTCTTGCAAGCAGCACTTATAGACAATTCCATGAGATTGAGAACTCTTTAATTCTTATCTAAACTTAATGTGTTCGTATGGTGTGTCCCGCATATATTGGACTCCAGACGCGCCAGTGCGCAATTTAGCGGGGTTTGGGATGCCGCTGCCCCGTTTATATTTCCGTCATGCCGCAGGGCGCTATCCGATGCGGCATTCATAGTCGTGGGTTTGTTGCTGGCCGGCACTTCGGGAGGGGGCTGAGTGTCATTCAGAGGCGCCTGCAATAAACGAATGTCTGAGACGGCGCAATACCCGAAGTATGCATTGATACGGTCTCGGATCGCGGAACACTGATATTGTACATCAAGCGCGCGCGATGGCTCCGTGCGCAGCACAAGTGTTGCTCCGCGGTTTCCTGGCTGTGCATCAAGATCACGTGACGTCTCAATTCTGCGTGGCCACTTCAGCCGTTCCGGGCATGTCACAGCGGCCAGGTCAGCGCCGATAATTGTGGGCCAGTCCGTCAAAATTGCCGCAGCTGAGAAACCGTACTTTTGAAACGCCCGTTTTGTGATGTCGGGGATAAATGCCCCAATTGCACGGGCTTTGCTTTTAGAGGCGGTATGCTGTCTTAAGGGTTTTTGTCTTAAGGGTTTTGCACGCATAATATGCCTTCTGCCATTTTGCGAAATACGTGAGGCCGTTACAGTTATTATATGATTCGCTTTGTGCCTGGAGAGCCATAACGATGACTACAGTTGCACGCATACAACGTTCTTCCCGTGCCGGTTCTGCAACCGCACCTGCGCTACTTACATGGTATGATAATGAGCGGCGGGATCTTCCCTGGCGCTATAAGCCTGGAGCAGAACCGGATCCTTATCGGGTCTGGCTCAGTGAAATTATGCTGCAGCAAACGACTGTGAAGGCTGTTATTCCATATTTTGAAAAATTTCTGATGCGCTGGCCTACGGTTTCAGACCTTGCAGCAGCAGATGAGAACAGTGTTCTGGAAGAGTGGGCGGGGCTCGGCTATTACTCGCGCGCGCGTAATCTGCACGCTTGTGCGGTTCAGATCGCAAACGAATGCGGGGGGCAGTTCCCGGCAGAAGAGACTGAACTGCGTAAGCTTCCCGGTATTGGTCCCTATACCTCGGCCGCAATTGCTGCCATCGCCTTCGGCAAGACCGCAACACCCGTCGATGGCAATGTGGAGCGGGTGGTCTCGCGGCTGTTTGCTGTTGAACAGCCTATGCCACAGTCCAAACCGCGTCTGCGAGAGCTGGCGTCTCGTTTGACACCAAAAGAGCGGGCGGGCGACTTTGCCCAGGCTATGATGGACCTCGGCGCGACCGTTTGCACGCCCAAGCGCCCGTCCTGCTTGATGTGCCCGTTGCATTCGCAGTGCGATGCCCATGCTCTTGGCCTTGCGGCGAAGCTGCCTGCCAAAATGCCAAAGCCGAATCGCCCGGTTCGTTATGGCTTTGCCTTTGTGGCGTTATCTGAGACCGGTCAACTGCTATTGCGCCGGCGCCCTGAAAAAGGCCTGTTGGCGCGCATGATGGAAGTGCCCTCAACCGAATGGAGAGATGCGCTTCCCGCAGCCAGCGAAGTCTTGCGAACCGCTCCAGTACGTTCGGAGTGGTGGAGCGTGCCCGGTACGGTGGTCCATACGTTTACGCATTTCCGGCTTGAGATGCAGGTCTACCGTACAATTGTTCCGCGTGATGCAGCCTTAACGTTTTGGGCGGATGCGGGGCGTTGTAGTTGGGTCTCGCGGCATGAGCTTAAGCAGCAGGCATTACCCTCGGTTATGCGTAAGATTATTGCTCACGGCCTAGGGCCTGTTGTCAGTTGATATAGAGCGTTGCTCTACCCCGTAAAAATGTGCCGTACTGGATAGCAAAAACTCTCTCCACCTGATCCGTGCGGGGAATGCCAGCAGATCCTGTAGGTATATCTTGAATAGTGTGTTACGGCGCCTTTCATGGTTTACAGCCAGACGAATCCAACTCCGCCAGAGGCATTAACGATCGTTGATGCGGATATGGTGCGCAATGTTGCCGACGCAGTCGGCGCGATGGATGAAGCGCGCATTCGTGCGCTTGTTGCTGAGTTGCGCCCCCCGGATCTGGCAGATCTGATTGAATTGCTGGAGGCAGGCAAACGCGCCCCTTTTGTTCAAGCGCTTGGCTCGGAGATTAACTACGACGTTTTCTCCGAGCTTGATGAGACCGTTCGCGATCAGCTTTCTCAGGAACTTCCGACATCATATCTTGCGCGCGCCGTCACAGAGCTGGCTTCGGACGATGCTGCGTATTTTCTTGAGACGATGGAGCCTGAGGACCGGGCTGTTGTGCTTGAACAACTGCCGGAGGGTGATCGGGCTACGCTCAAGCGCAATCTTGATTATCCGAATGAGACTGCTGGGCGTCTTATGCAGGGCGAGTTTGTTTCCGTTGCGCCATTTTGGAATGTCGGGCAGGTGATCGACTATATGCGCGAGACGGATGATCTTCCGGAAACATTCTCGGAAATTTATGTTGTCGACCCGACGTTCAGAGTGCTCGGGTCGGTAAACCTATCATATTTGCTGCGCAGTAAGCGGCACATAGCAATTGAAAAAATCATGCAAAGTGACATCTCGATGGTTGAGGCAACCGCCGACCAGGAAGAGGTGGCTTTACTGTTTGAGCGCTATGACTTGTTTTCCGCACCCGTCGTCGATGGCAATGGCCGGCTGGTCGGGGTTGTGACCGTCGATGATGTTGTCGAGGTTATCCAGGATGAGGTCGACGAAGATATCCGGCGGCTTGGCGGGGTTGGTGATGAGAGTGTTGTTGATAGCGTTTTTCATACAACCAAAAGCCGTTTTGTTTGGCTGTTCGTTAATCTGCTGACCGCTGTGCTCGCGTCTCTCGTTATTCATCTCTTTGATGCGTCAATTGCTGAGATGGTGGCGCTGGCCGTTCTCATGCCGATTGTCGCTTCGATGGGCGGCAATGCCGGCACACAAACGATGACGGTTGTGGTACGCGCTTTGGCAACCCGCGACCTGAGTTCTGTCAACGCGTCACGGGTGATCCTGCGCGAAGTGTCCGTTGGATTGCTGAACGGATTGCTGTTCGCCCTTATTCTTGCAGTGCTCACGATCCTATGGTTCGGATCAGGCCTGCTGGGTGTGGTGATCGGGGCGGCGATGATCTTTAATCATCTTGCTGCCGCTCTGGCAGGCATTTTGATCCCGCTTACGCTGCAAAGGCTTAATTACGACCCTGCCGTTGCCTCCAGCGTTTTTGTAACCACCATTACTGATGTAGTCGGTTTTTTCGCTTTCCTTGGCCTCGCCACAGCATGGCTGCTTTGATTGCAGGACTGTCAAAGCCAACGACAGGCAGATAGTGATCTGATGCTTTTGGACGGTCCCAACCAATATGCGGGCAGCAGTTCAATCGAATCCGTGTTGGGTACCCGGTGGGGCTGGCCCGTGCGCGCAGGCTTTGGGAGGCGGTTCTTGATGAGTTGCCGTTGGTCAAAGCAAGCTAAGCAGAATAGTGTGGCACATACCGGTATCTTTTATGAACCAGTCTTTCCCCAACCATACCAGGAACGATTTTCAACTGTGACGCGTATGAGTGGGCTGATGGAAATCAGCAGAATGCCGATTGAGAACAGGCACCAGATAGCTGGAACTTCGTTCGGGTTGCTGGTCATGGAGCTGGCGAATATCGGTCCCGCCAGCGCATGAAAGATAACAAAGCGCCATGCACCATAAACAAGCGGCAAAAGGAACGCGACAATCATATAAGTGGGAAAGCCAAAATAAATTTTTACGAGATTTTCCAACGGTACAAGAAGGCCGTTATAGGGCACATCCCATGCCAGATGCCATTGACCTGAGACCGTACAAAGTTGGTTGCCGCAAAGCGAGGCGCCGATCCTGCAGCTGCCGGCCCAATCAAAGGGATAAAGTTGCAGAATCATGATGATTGAAGACATCGCACAGGCTATATAGACTCGCGTTCGCGTTTGCATTTTTACTTTATGCGGGACGAGCTCTAAGGCAAAGGCGTTGATAAAAAAGGGCTGGAAAACAATGTGCAGAATCGAAAGAAACGTGATGACTTCATTCGCCGGTGTGCCGCATTGATTGATGACCGCATACCCAGCTGCCTGGAGAAGTTCCATAGAAGTGAAGTACGCGGCTGCAGCCGGTATGGCAGGTGGCATTCCGCGCATAATTGTAACACCCGTTGCAACGGCTCCAACACCGACCATCGCCACAGAAACGGTTGCCGTCCAGCACATGTCACGTTCTCCCTCTGCAACATGATGTACTGAACTTTCTCAAAACGAAATACCCATACAACATTTGATTGCCGTCGCACGATTTGCCTGCCTTGCGACCCGCTATCACCTCCACTACCGCAATACCACAACTATTTCGTTGAATTTCAGATTGGCTTCGGGCTGCGTGACATTTGCAGCATTTTATCTGCAACATGTCATTGCTTGTCAGTTACGCAAAGCATGCTGTGTCCGGCAAATGATGTTGCACGCAGTGCGTGTGTCTCAGTCATCAAATAAATTGAGCTGGTCTTTGTTGAGAGCATTGCGGGGAATGCGGCGGTGGCGCCCAAAATCGATACGGTCCTGCAGACCCGGATAACGATGCAGAAAGCGCTCAAACGCTTTAGCGCGGGAAGCGGGATGTTTGGTGCCCTCCCATATTTCATAGATGCGGCGCGGGTCGCAGCCGTATCTTGCAACAATATCCTTACGCCGCACGTTAAGCCAGCGGGCGATCCATATGTCTATGGCATCGGCTTCGCTGAGAGCACGGACTTTTTTTTGCATAAGAGGCATATAATCTGAAAGCAAGACCATTATCATATGACATAACACCGGATCGACTTGTGATATGTCCTCATAATGCCTTGACTTGCGTCAAGGGAAAGTTAAGCAAAACACATCCGGCTATTATTATTTATGATGAGATGTCTGTCGATAGGCCTAAAAGCTGTCGCTGTCTCTGAAAATTGATGGCAAAACAAAATAGAAATTTGATGGCTGCGGCATTCCTTGACCACGATATTTTGGGATGCAGCCGTCGGACTTGCAACGCAGGATAAGTTCTCGTGATTCTTTTTCCAGCAATTGATCTTAAAGATGGCATGTGCGTGCGGCTGAAACTGGGCGACATGACCGAGGCAACAGTATTTAACGATGATCCTGCTGCGCAGGCCGCTGCTTTTGAAACGCAAGGCTTTGAATGGCTGCACATTGTAGATCTCAATGGAGCCTTTGCAGGCGAACCGGTGAACGCAGCCGCGGTGGAGGCCATTCTTGCGGCAACGTCAATTCCGTCCCAGCTTGGCGGTGGAATACGTGATCTGGCGACAGTTGAGATGTGGTTGGCCAGAGGTGTGCGCCGGGTCATATTAGGCACAGCGGCAGTTCGCGATCCAGATTTCGTACGCGCGGCCTGCAAGAAGTTTCCGGGGCAAATCGCTGTTGGCATTGATGCCAAAGGTGGCAAAGTGGCGGTTGAAGGGTGGGCTGAGACAAGCGTTTTGACAGCCGCTGAATTAGCCGGCCGCTTCGAGGATGCTGGCGTTGCGGCCATTATTTACACCGATATTGACCGCGATGGCATACTAAAGGGACTGAATCTACCCGCGACGGCTGAGCTGGCGGCTGCTACGTCTATTCCTGTGATTGCTTCTGGTGGCCTTGCTTCCATTGATGATATTCACCATTTGCTAAAATCGGCATACGCACAGCTGGCAGGCGCCATTTCCGGACGTGCCCTTTACGATGGCCGCCTTGATCCTGCCGCAGCCCTTGCACTGCTTGCCGCGAAACGGAGCGCATCGTGAAACTAACGCTGATTTACGCGTACTGGCCGAACCAGCCATATGAGATGACCTGGTGTGATCTGCCGTGGGCGCTGCGTGAGGCAGGTTTGCCGAAGCGCCTGAACGATGAAGGTTATGAGGTTCGCGAATCCATTGTGAGCCCTTCAGAAGAGTATCCGGAGGAATTGCGGTCAGGCTTCGTGCTTGCCGGTGAGATTGCAGATGAAATCCGTCAGGCGCGGACGCAAGGTGAACTGCCGGTCACGTTATGCGGCAGTTGTTCGCTCGCAGCTGTCGCGAATATTGCGGCGCTTGGCGGTGAGGAGACCGGGGTGGCGTGGCTTGATGCGCATCCCGATCTTAGTACACCCGAAACCACAACCAGCGGTCTTTTTGAAGGCATGGCGCTGGCGGTTGCGGCGGGGCTCGCCTGGTATGGTATGTCGCGTGAACACGCAAAGTTTACCACGCCTGTCTCACTGGAAAACGTTGCCCTGTTTGGGGTGCGTGACGTAGAGGCTGCGGAGCAGGCTCTTATTGATATGCATGGCTTGCCCATAGCGCAGTCCGCCAGTGAAATGAATGATCATTTACAGAGAAACACCAAGAGTACGTATGTTCATCTCGATATGGACGTGCATGATGAACTGGTTGTGCGGACGAACGCGTTTGCAGTGCCGGATGGGCCATCAGTCGAAAAAGTCCGTCAGACATTAAGCAGCTTGAACAACATTACGGCTTTGTCAATTACAGGCCTGGATCCTATGGCGGCGGATAAGGCCAAGGCAAGCCGTATTGCCATTGAGCATGTGTTGGCCATCGCCGATGCCATATCGGATAGCGAAGATCATGACGGCAGGGGGATGGCCTGATGTTGAAAAAACGCATTATTCCATGCCTGGATGTGAAGGATGGCCGTGTTGTTAAAGGTGTCAACTTTGTCGATCTGATAGATGCCGGTGATCCGGTAGAAGCTGCCGCCGCATACGATGAAGCAGGCGCTGACGAACTGTGTTTTCTCGACATTACAGCCAGCCATGAGGATCGCGATATCTTGTTGGATATCGTGCAGCATACGGCTGAACGCTGCTTTATGCCACTGACGGTTGGAGGTGGTGTGCGTACCGCGGATGATATCCGGCGTCTGTTGCATGCCGGTGCTGATAAGGTCTCGATCAATACTGCAGCGGTCAACAACCGCGATTTCGTTCGCGAGGCCTCGGAGAAATTTGGTTCGCAATGCATTGTCGTTGCCATCGACGCCAAAAAAGTATCAGTGCTAGGCAAGTCAGATCACTGGAAAGTATTCACCCACGGCGGGCGCCGGCCAACGGGCCTGGATGCGGTGCAATACGCGCGCGATGTTGCCAATCTCGGGGCTGGCGAAATTCTTCTGACATCCATGGATCGCGATGGAACCAAGATCGGGTTTGACCTGGACTTAACACGTACCGTTGCTGATGCAGTGCCGATTCCGGTAATCGCGTCCGGCGGTGTTGGCACTTTACAGCATCTGGCAGACGGTGTTTTAGACGGTCATGCCAGCGCGGTCCTGGCTGCTTCAATATTTCACTTTGGCACATTTACCATTGGCGAAGCGAAAAAGTATATGGCTGAGGCTGGCATTGATGTCAGAATGTGAAATGCAAAATCACAAAATGTGATGAATTGACGTATAATGACGTACAATTATGACACGAAATTGCCGTGATTAATCCCTACGTGCGTGTGTCTTATATTCATTATGTTGCATTTTATCTGAAGAGTGATTTGCTCATATAGTACGTAGCGGAGAGTGCCCCCATGAAAATTCAGTTGAGTGAACACAACAAGGGCATTCACGTTGGCGAAGTGTGGCCAAGCAAGATGGACCATCCCATCACAATCACGATCATTGAGAGCCTTGGGCGTTTTGTTCCCTATATTGAAGGAAAACTGGTCTCAGATTCGTGTAAGACGCTGGAAGAGGCCGCGATGATACTCACGCATATTATTGAGGAGCATTATGGTTATTTCCAAGTTGTTTCTCAGACGGAACGCAATCATATGCTCTTCTCTGATGAGCGCTCACAGAGGTCTCAGCATTCGACAACATTGCGTACGCTTAGCGAACGGGCGGCCAGCCGGTCTCGTTATATCCCCTCCTCTAGGTTCCGCACACAACCCTCTTCATTACATTTGCCAAAGCATGTCAGCAGGAAGCGGAATCTCATGATGCCTGCCCTGGGTGGGGGGATCGCCGCAAGTGTGATTGCAATCGCTGCGCTCTTCTCTGGAGGCATCATTTCGACCGAACGGTTCCCCGCCCTTGATCGGATGACGATCGCCGGGATTTACGACAACAATCTGAATATCAATTTTTTTGATTTTCAATTCGCTGCCTGGCAACAAACCGGCTCTGGAGCCATTGTAAAGAACGTACCGTCTGAAAACAATAGCCCTCATAATGCGCCTGCTGTGGAGCAGCCATTTAGCGTTGCCCGCTCGACGTTGACCTCAAGCGTGGTGCGCACAGTCGTCCCAACGTCCACCTCGGGTAGTGTGCGCACAGTGCCGACCCCGACATCGAGTGTTGTGCGCACTGTTGCATCATCGTCTCGAGCACCTCGTGTTCCAACTTCAAGCGTGGTTCAGACGATCGGGCCTAAACGGGAGACAATTGTTGCTGGTATGCAGCGTTCAACGAGTAATGTTGTGACAACTATGGAGACGATTGAGCCAGCAACTGCATTTCAGACGACCTCGGCAGCTTTAGCGATCCCGGCGCCCAAGCCTAAAAAGAATGGCAAAAGCAGCTCAGAGAAGCAAGCGCAACCCTCGGCATGGCAAAAATTCTTCGGTATTGAGGATTGATCTGTTATTGTAGCCCTGAGTTTTGACGTATGGGAAATTGCGGGTGGTTTTCAAGCTGTATCTGCATCGCATACCTGAATAGTCCAACTTTTTCGCTTAAACATCTTATCCATTTCTCTCAGAGAGCAATTCATAAACATCTGGCAACTCCAAGAGCACGCCCGTGTCACAATTGCAAAGATCTTCAGAAATGATCGACCCCTTTGGCCGCAGCGTCAGCTATTTACGCGTGTCAGTGACAGACCGGTGTGATTTTCGCTGTGTTTATTGCATGGCGGAAAATATGACCTTCCTGCCGAAGCGTGATTTGCTCACGTTGGAGGAGCTTGATCGCGTTTGTACGGCGTTTATCGAAAAGGGCGTCAAAAAACTACGCATAACAGGCGGTGAACCGCTTGTGCGCCGCAACATCATGCAGTTGTTCCGCAGTCTTGGCAGACACTTGAAAAGCAATGCGTTGCAGGAATTGACGCTAACGACCAACGGCAGTCAGCTTTCGCGTTATGCAGGCGAACTTTATGATTGCGGTGTGCGCCGTATTAACGTTTCGATCGACACGCTCGACCATGAGAAATTCAAGGCGATTACCCGCTGGGGGGATCTGGACAAGGTTCTCGATGGTCTTGAGGTTGCCAGGCTTGCAGGTCTTCAGATCAAGATCAATGTGGTCGCGCTCAAGGGCTTTAATGATCTTGAGATTGATGATTTGATCCGTTTTGCACATGGATATGGTTGTGACATGACACTTATCGAAACAATGCCGATGGGCGATGTTGCGGGCGACAGAGTTGACCAGTATTTGCCGCTATCAGCCGTTCAAGCCGATTTGCAAAAGCGTTGGACACTTCAGGATATTCCTTACAAAACAGGTGGACCGGCGCGTTATGTTGAGGTGAAGGAAACCGGCGGTCGCTTAGGCTTTATTACACCGCTGACTCATAACTTTTGCGAGAGCTGCAATCGCGTGCGTTTAACCTGTACCGGTACGCTTTATATGTGTCTTGGCCAGAATGATGCGGCAGACCTGAGAACGCCGCTGCGCACCAGTTCTAATCAGGAAGCACTTTATGCGGCGATTGATGAAGCGATTGGCCGTAAGCCCAAGGGGCACGACTTCGTCATAGACCGTCAAACGAAACACCCGGCCGTACTTCGTCATATGAGCGTGACTGGTGGATAAATCCGCGCCGCATCGTTCTGCAGCAGCTATACCAACCGCAGAAAGTGCAACACAAACAGCAGCGAATCTCCGTGGAATAATTTTGGTGATCGTCGGCATGGGCGCATTTGCGCTCAACGATACATTGACCAAAGCCACCTCTTCAGAATTGCCGATTGGTCAGATCCTAGTGCTGCGTGGTCTGTTTGGGTGCATTTTGTTGCTGCCTATCATGGCATTCACTGTCAAGCTGATGCACATTCCAAGACTTTGGTCTTTTCCAATGCTGATACGCAGCGTTTCGGAGGTCTTCGCTGCAATTCTGTTTTTTAATGCTTTGTTTCGTTTGCCAATCGCCAGCGTTACAGCCATTTTGCAGCTTCTGCCGCTAACGCTGACTGCAGCGGCTGCCATTCTTCTCAAAGAGACTGTCGGATGGCGGCGATGGTCTGCAGCAGCCGTTGGCTTTCTTGGTATATTGCTTGTGATCAGGCCCGGTAGTGATGGCTTTTCCTGGTGGTATTTATGTGCATTCTGCTGTGTTTTGTTTGTAACGGCGCGCGATATCGCAATGCGTTACGTGTATGGTTCGATACCTTCGGTTTTGATCACTTTTATAACATCCTTCACCGTGATGCTATCTGGTTGCGTGGTTGGTTTGTTTGAGGTCTGGGTAACTCCCTCACTGAACGCAGTTTGCAATCTCGGTGCAGCTGCGGTCCTTGTTCTTATCGGCTATTATAGTTTGATTGAGTGTTGGCGCGGAGTTGCGATTTCCGTTGTAGCACCATTCCGCTATAGTGTCGTACTTTGGGCCATGGCGTTTGGATATCTGATGCTGGGCGAAATTCCAAATACATGGGCAATAGCTGGTTCAGCGGTTGTGGTTGCTGCCGGAGTTTATACATTACATCGCGAACAGGTAAGCAACCGATAGGGGCTTGCCGAGTCCCTGTCTGATTGTGTAAATCAGAGGCTTGCTGATGTAAGCAGATGAGAGCCGGCCGAGGCAGGCTTCAGATATCAAAGGAGTTTTTATGTTTAGAGTTCTGTCAGCCAGCACTATCGTTGCAGCTGTTTTCATAGGCTTTATGGCCATCCCGGCAGCTGCGAAGATCCGTTGTCAAGGTAACTTTCAGATCATTCCCGGCGCCGGCTTCCATTCATCGCCATACTGCCAAATTAGGTATTTGGCAGCTGTTGCACGCGGTAGCTACGGCATGTCAACATCATTCCGGCGTTTGCGTTTCAGTTATAGCACACGCAAGAGTATATGCCGTGCTATCGGACACGATCGCCGTGTTGCAAGTGCTTGTGTGAACTACCGCAACACAGACAGGGGCAGAGCCTGAAATTGCCTTTGCCATAGCACTTTGTGCCCTTGTAAGCTGTCGTATGCTTGGACAGACAGCTTACATTTGGAAAGCTACATCAAGCTTGCAGCGCTGGCCATAGCGCTGCTTACGTCCCATGGTTAAAACCAATCAAACAATTATTCTTCCAAACATATTTCGATATCTCAGCGTATTTATCACAAGGCGCTTGAAGCAGGCCTTACAGTGCGGGGTACGCAGAAGTATCAAGATCAGTGTGTAATGCCATAGAGCCAAAAGCTAGAATATGATGCGGCTGATGATAATTTAGGCGGAGACTGTGTAATTTTTATGCAAACACTCTTGGTGCCGTGATCAAACCCAATCACTCGCATGCTTTTGATCTATTTTGGGCCCCGCTGTTTCGTAAACGCCATCTCATTTTGGGGCCGTATTTTCAGCTTATAGCCGCCAATTCAACTTCGTTTTGCCATATATATGACTGTTGTGTGACCGCCACCGTTTCGGGAACACCATTTGCATAAAAAAAGAAAAATATGGTTAAATTCTGTGGCGCCACAGCCGCTGCACAGCTTAGTATCACCAAAGTAAAGAGCGGCAAATTCAATGACATCAATGGCCATGCGTTTTAAATTTGTTGCCGATGCACCTGATGCTTGAGAGTACGCGGTGTGGGGACTGTAATGGTTGGAGTGATTCGAATGGATCCGACAGCCGGGCGTAGAGCTAAGACATCGTTAGCTCTGATTCGTCATGTAAAGCAGAGGCGTAACGTGCGATGAAAGAAACAACAAACAAGCCTTTTTATGAGGATCTTGAGACTTGGGCGATGGCCAATGGCCATTCGGCGCACGACATCATCCAACGGGCTTTGGATGATTTTTATGAAAGAACACTCCATGATGTTCGCTTGACACGTTTTTTTGCCGGCGCAAACCTGGAAGCCATTCGGAAGCATCAATCCGTTTTTGCAACCCGCGTTTTCTGCGAAGATGAAATGCATGGTGCCGCTGATAAATATCTTCATGGTATCTATGCGCGATTATTCCGGTATAAAAAGATAAAAACAATTCATTTCGATTACTTTTGTGAAAACTTTATATCTGCAATCCAAGGAGCTGGTGTCATCTCAAGAATTGTTGATGAGGTTGCAGCACGGTTGGTGCCTTTGAGAGAACTGTTTGACAAAGCGACCTCAAGATATGCTCTCGATCGGGAAGAGCGTCTCTTTTTTGCACTGGACAACGATGGCGATGGCCTTGTGCCTGAACCTCATATCCGCCAGGCTCTAAGAGTTGCAGGTCTGCCGGAAACAGACGTGCGCTTGCAAAAGCTCCATGAAAAGCTTGACGAAAATCGTGGTCAACTCCTTGATTTTAAGTCATTTAATCAGATTGTCAGGTCTTCAGAGCTGCTGGTTGAGCGCACATTGCAGGGCGGATTGGTGATTCCTGATTTTATGGAATTCTCGCAGCGCCTTGATGATATTTTCGATGATGTCAAAAAGAATGATACTGGGAAGTTGGCAACGTACATCCCCCCCTTAGCAGATGCTAATCCCGAGCAGTTTGGCGTTGCCGTTGTAACGATTGACGGACAGGTTTATGTGCGTGGGAATCACGACGTTGGTTTTTCCGTACAATCTATGTGTAAGCCGTTCAACTATTGTTTGGCTATGGAGGAGTTGGGGGAAGAAAAAGTCCATGAGCACGTCGGAAATGAGCCATCAGGGCGCGCCTTCAACGACCGGGACCTTATGGTTCATCATGCCAGCAATGTACCGGAAGGCGATGCCGGACAGATTGAAATTCCTTATAATCCGATGATCAATGCCGGCGCGATTATGACCGCAGCTTTGATCAAAAGTGGTGAGAAATTTTCATCCCGCTTTTCTCATGTGCGCCATCAGTGGGCACGAATGATAGGTAATACTGCCGGTCTGCGGACGGGCGATGATATACCTGAAGAGCTTTTGCCGCGTTTTAATAAAGAGACGGCAAGGCAGGAAAACTTTACCGGATTTAATAATATCGCCATGGGTTATTTGCTGATGGCGACGGGTAAGCTGCCGTATAACTCACAAAAGATACCGGCAGATCCAGATCCCGATAATCCAAATGATTTCGAATTTATACATCGTCCGGCTGTTGCGGAGGCGCTTAAGTTCTATTTCAGTACATGCTCAATGGAATTAACAGCCAAAGACATGGCAACGGCTGCGGCAACATTGGCGAACGCAGGTGTATGTCCCATGACACAGGAACGTGTCTTGCAGCAAAGGACCGTCCGCAACTGTTTGTCCGTGACACAAATGTGCGGCATGTACGACGGCAGCGGAGACTTTTTCTATAACATTGGGCTGCCTGCCAAAAGCGGTGTTGGCGGCGGGGTTATGCTTGTTGTGCCCAAACTTATGGGAATTTGTATCTTCTCTCCACGCCTTGACCGGCAGGGCAACAGCGTGCGTGGTGTTCAATTCGCCAAGAAGATGGTCCAGAAATGCCGTCTTCATCTTTATGATGGCGTCATGACGGACCGCGAGCGTATAGATCCCAGGTTGCCGCTTGCACGCTGGCGTGCGTCGCAGGTCGCGGAGGCAGGTTGGGCAGCCCATACCGGTGATGTGAGGACACTTTTCAGGCTACATGAAGAGCAACATGATTTGAGCCGCGGCGATTATGACCAGAGAACGCCAATGCATCTGGCGGCTGCTGAAGGCCATATCGATGTCATTAACTTTCTATTGAAGAAGGGCGTCGAGCCCAAACCCGACCGTTGGGGGGCGTACCCGATTAACGATGCTATGGAATGTAAGCATTCCAGTGTTGTCAAAATGTTCACAAAGCAAGGTGCGGTTGCTGCCAAGCCATATCATTTTGTTGAAGATATGGACGGCCCTGAAGATAGCGCTGCGAATTATGCCGATCCTCTTGCGGTTGCCGAGCTGCTTTGGGCTGCTACAGAGAATAATATTTTGGGATTACGGCGCCTGGTGGCGCAAGGGGTGCCGGTTGCCGCGCAGGACTATGATCTGCGGACGCCATTGCATCTGGCTGCAGCAGAAGGGCATTTGAAAGCTGTTAAATATCTGATCGCGCATGGGCATCCGCTGAATGTTCGCGATCGCTGGCAGGCTACACCTTTAGATGAGGCGCGACGTGAAAAGCGCAGAAAAATAATAAAGTACCTGAAAAAGAAGATTAAGAGAGCACAACCGCTCAGTAAGTAGAATTTGCGGTGTTTCGAGCGCTCACATCAACGAGACGGGACAGATTTTTCTGACTGCGCATAATTAGTCGCCTGTGAAAAAGGCCCCGTCAAATCGCCGGCCACCACCCCTGGAGCTAA
>CAYUYL010000030.1:0-15966 GCA_964449195.1 uncultured Filomicrobium sp. | reverse complement strand
AACACCATTCCAAATGTTTTCCGGGAATGAAGCATACATCACCCTTTTCGAAATGTTTTGTAAGAAATGAAATAATTCCATATACCTAGCCCTGCTTGCGTGACTTCTTTGCGGCAATGCAGATGGCCCTGGGTAGGCCGATGAATATTGAGGCGGCCGACATTGCTCCGGCACGGACAATCAAGGTTAGCTGTCTTATAGCTGGTGTTTCAGCAGGCGCAAAACCTCGCTTTGGTAGTATTCAGCATCGACCTTTGCTCGGTTGGCAACGTAAAGCTGAGCGGGGATCATCCCGTTCACATCGTCATAAAGCAGTGGCATCAGGCCGATTGCAGAGTTCTCAACTGTCACCTGAACATGAGGTGGTGCCGTTCTAGCAATCTGGCGTTAGCAGAAGCATATTAAACCGTCCCACAAACCAACCTCTATCAAGCAGATTTTATCGTTTCACCCATAACCAGGGAAAACTGCGAATAGCCAGGGCATACAATTCTGTAATCTCCATACAAAAAATCCCCCCTGCCATACAGGCAGGAGGGACAACAAACGGTTCATCGTATAAAAAGCGTCAGAGTGTGCGTTGGATGGTTTCGACCTGGAAGCACTCGATCACGTCGCCGGCACGGATGTCCTGGTAATTGGCAAACGCCATACCGCATTCCTGTCCGCCCGGCACTTCCTTCACTTCATCCTTGAAGCGCTTCAGCGTTGACAATGTGCCTTCGTGGATCACCACGTTGTCACGCAGCAGGCGCACTTTAGCACCGCGTTCAACCCGGCCCTCGGTTACGACACAACCTGCAACCTTACCGATCTTCGAGATATTAAATACCTCGCGGATTTCAGCGTTACCGAGGAAGATTTCACGCAAGGTCGGATCAAGCATGCCGGACATGGCGGCTTTCACATCGTCCACAAGGTCGTAGATGATGCTGTAATACCGGATTTCGACCCCTTCCTGCTCGGCAGCCTGCTTGGCTTGCATGCCAGCGCGCACGTTGAAGCCGATAATCACAGCCTTGGAGGCTGTCGCCAGCGTGATGTCAGATTCCGTGATGCCGCCAACGCCGGAGTGAATGATCCGCGCCTCAACTTCCTCGTTGCCAACTTTGGCAAGAGCACCGGCAATCGCTTCAACAGAGCCCTGCACATCGCCTTTGACAATGAGCGGGAACTCCTTTTTGCCTTCCTCACGTAACTGCTGCATCATCTGATCCAGGGTGCGTGATGTACCTGCAGATCCCAGAGTTTCACGGCGCTTGCGGATGCGGTAGTCAGTGATCTCCCGCGCCCGGGCCTCGTTCTCGACGACAGCGAACTGGTCACCGGCTTCCGGAGCAGTATCGAAGCCTAAAACCTCGACAGGGAAAGACGGCCCCGCTTTGGCAACATTGTTGCCGGTGTCATTGATAAGCGCGCGGACACGCCCCCAAGATGTTCCGGCCACCACAATGTCACCAACGGCCAGAGACCCGCGTTGCACAAGCAGCGTACCAACCGGACCACGGCCGCGTTCCAGCTTGGCTTCGATGACAAAGCCCTCTGCTGAGCGGTCTGGGTTCGCCTTAAGATCAAGCAGTTCGGACTGCAGGGTAATCGCTTCAAGCAGACTATCCATATTCATGCGCTTGAGCGCTGAGACCTCGACTTCAAGCGTTTCACCCGACATGCTCTCGACGATCACTTCGTGCTGCAAAAGCTCCGTGCGCACGCGATTTGGGTCGGTATCCGGCTTATCCATCTTGTTGATCGCAACGATCAGTGGCACTTCAGCCGCCTTGGCGTGGGCGATCGCCTCAACGGTCTGAGGCATGACACCGTCATCACCGGCAACAACAAGCACAACGATATCTGTCACCTTTGCACCACGCGCGCGCATCGCCGTAAATGCAGCGTGACCCGGCGTATCGATGAATGTTATCTTCTGGTCACTGTCTGTCGTGACCTGATACGCACCGATGTGCTGTGTAATTCCACCGGCTTCACCGCCTGTCACGTTGGTTGTGCGTATTGCATCCAGAAGCGATGTTTTACCATGATCAACGTGCCCCATAATGGTCACGACTGGTGCCCGCGATCTTAAAGTTTCATCAGCATCAATCTCATCGATAAAACCTTCTTCGACGTCGGCTTCCGATACAAGTTTTGACGTATGACCAAATTCTTCAACGATGAGCTGTGCCGTTTCCGTATCAATCACATCGTTAATTTTGTGCATCGCGCCCTGTTTCATCAGGTATTTGATAACGTCAACGGCGCGTTCAGCCATACGGTTTGCGAGTTCCTGAATGGTGATGACTTCAGGAATAGTCACTTCGCGGGCGATTTTTTCACGCGGCTGCACAACGCCCATGGCCTTTTGCTTTTCACGCTCACGCTTGCGTTTCAAAGATGCCAGAGAGCGCTCACGCTGGCGCTCATCAAACGCATTGGTGATTGTGAGTTTGCCGCGAACACGGCCTTCGTCACCGCGTGCAGCACTGCGCTTGCCACCGCGTTTACGGCGATCATCTTCCTCTTCGCGTGCTCTTTGTGGTTGGGCTGCGGGCTTGGGCGCACGCCGGGATTGTTCCTCGGCCTTTTTCGGAGGCTCGGGTTTTTTAGGCTCCGGCCGGTCTGTTCGCGTAACGATCATTGGCCGCGCCATACCAAGCGGCTTGAGAAGAGGCTCATTGGCACGGCTGTGTGTTGATGGTTGTCTTGGTTTTGCTGATGGCGCCTTGCCAGCCCCTTGTGCCATCCCGCTTGGTTTCATAGCATCTTGACGGCGTGCATTCGCAGACCCGTTTGACCTTTGTGCAGTTGCATCTTTACGCGCTGCAGGCCGATCAGAAGATGGGTGGGGCTGAATATTTATTTCAGATTGCGGCTTTTCTGCTTGAGAGGCCGAAGTGGTGGCGGCCTCAGTGGAAGACTGAGACTGATCTTGGGATTCCCTGAGTTTCTTTTCAGCCTGTCCCTGAGACTTTGCCGCAGCAGTTGCTGAGGCTTCAGCCTTTCTACGCTCTGCAGCTTCCACGGCAGCCTTGCGTTCGGCTTCTTCTTGCTTGACTTTTCGCTCAGCGGCTTCGACAGCAGCCCGTTGTGCTGCCGCAAGCGCAGCGGCCCGCTTGGCAACCTCTTCCTGCGAGAGCCCGCCCTTGGACGACGTTCTCCTGGAGCTGCTTTTATTATTTGCGGCATTCCTGCCGGCCATACGGCCGCTCTCAGGCTTCGGAGCGGTCACCGTTCGCTTTCTTTTCTTTTCGACGACAACCGACTTTGAACGGCCATGGCTAAATTTTTGTTGGACGTGGCCTGTATCCACTGTCCGCTTAAGGCTGAGCGGTTTACGGCCACCTTCAGCCTTCTCGTCGGTTTCTTTCGATTCGTCCATGACTGTCCCGTTTCTGTTTTTTACATCATTCGCCTGCTCCGATGGCGATTTACGAGTTTTCGCAGTAACAACATAGCTTTAGCATGTCGCCACATGCGATCGAAATTGGCTTGCCCGTGTAGCTGCCTTGGCAAATCTACCCGTCACCTCTGCACAATCTATAGCAGCATGTACCACATTTGGCCTGCCAATGGCCAAACTGATTTGCTGAACAGTGAAAATATCGATGATTTGCGGTTCTATTTTCAAAGCGTCACATGAACCGCGATACTTTCGAGCCAGTTTTTTCCGGCCCTCAGCACTGGCGTCAGCCGCCTGTAAAAGCAGAACGCAATTGGCATTTTTTATGCGTTTCTTAACGTTCTCATATCCACATATGACACAACCGGCCTTGTTGGCAAGGCTTAGTGCATCAAGAGCGCGCCGTTCAAGCAATTTATCGACGATTTTAATGAGGTTTTCGGGAACATCAACCTTACGCCGCCAGGCCCGGTCGAAAGCTTTTCGTGCGATGGCTGATGTCAAGATGTCCCGGGAATTCAACACCCAAGCGCCGCGCCCCGGCAGGCGAGCGGCAATATCGGGCACAACCTCATTGGCTGGTGAGAGAGCAAATCTTATCAAATCATCCTGGCTGTGGATTGCTTGCGTTACAATGCACGTGCGCTCCGGCGAAGTTCGAATTTCGGAAGCCTGGTGGTGAAGCTTTGCTCTCATGCGCGTTCTGATTTTGATCGGATCCTTATTTTATGCTGTTTATGTTAAGGCGTTTCCGTTACGGCGTCACCAGTCTGCTCTGCTTCGGTAACTTCAACGTCTTCCGCTTCGTTCTCTACTTCTTCGTAGCCGCTCTCTTCACTTGCGGGCTCTTCGCTTTCTTCCTCGATATCAGCGGGATCAATCCAACCGAGAAGAATGCGTGCGGCAAGAATCATTTCTTCCGCCTGCTCACGGCCGACACCAAACCCATCAAGTACACCCTTATGCTTTATAGCTTCAGCGCCTTTTTCCTTTGGACGCTCAACCCATCCGACAAGATCGTCAGTCGCGCAATCAGCGACATCTTCAAGCGTTTTAATGTCGTTTTCCCCGAAGGCAACTAGCATGGCACTAGTCACGCCGGTGATATTGGTAATCTCGTCCTGAACGCCAAGTTCCTTGCGCTTCTGATCGCGTTGCTGTTCTTGTTGCTCCAGGAAGTCGCGTGCGCGGGCTTGGATTTCCTCGGCTGTATCAAGGTCAAATCCCTCAATGCCTGCTATTTCATCAATTTCAACAAAAGCAACTTCTTCAACCGATGTAAAACCTTCGGTGACAAGCAATTGTGCAATCACTTCGTCAACGTCAAAGGAATTCATGAAGAGTTGCGAACGATCTGAAAATTCCTTATTCCGGCGTTCGCTTTCTTCCTGTTCGGTCAGGATATCAATGTCCCAACCGGTAAGTTGAGAGGCAAGCCGTACATTTTGACCGCGGCGGCCGATCGCCAGGGAAAGCTGACTCTCCGGCACGACAACTTCAATGCGATCTGCCTCTTCGTCGAGAACGACCTTGCTGACTTCCGCTGGAGCCAGAGCATTCACGATAAAGTTTGCAGGATCATCATTCCATTGAATGATGTCAATTTTCTCCCCCTGGAGTTCATTCACAACAGCCTGAACACGTTGTCCACGCATGCCTACACATGCACCAACAGGATCAATTGAAGTGTCTTTTGAAATCACTGCAATTTTTGCCCGAGACCCCGGATCTCGGGCGACAGACTTAATTTCAACAACACCATCATAGATTTCCGGCACTTCCATGGCAAAGAGTTTCGCCATAAATTCGGGCTGTGTCCGTGAGAGGAAAATCTGAGGGCCTCTTTGCTCGCGACGGACATCATAAACATAAGCCCGTATCCGATCACCGTAGCGAACATTCTCACGCGGAATCATCTCATCACGCCGAATAATAGCTTCAGCCCGGCCTAGATCGACGATCACATTGCCGTATTCAGCACGTTTGACAACGCCGTTGGCAATTTCGTTGATGCGGTCTTTGTATTCCTCGTATTGGCGATCTCGCTCTGCATCCCGAACCTTCTGCACGATAACCTGCTTGGCATTTTGAGCCGCAACCCGGCCAAAATCCATCGGCGGGAGCTCTTCAACCAATTCGTCGCCGATTTCTGCGTCCTCTTTAGTGCGGCGTGCATCCTCTATGCGAATTTCTGTCCATTCATTTTCAACAGTTTCGACAACGGTTTGCACACGCGTCAATGTTGTCTCGCCAGTTTTCGGATTAATAAAACACCTGATGTCGTTCTCAATGCCATAACGGGATTTTGCCGCCTTCTGGATGGCGCCCTGCATTGCATCAATAACAATATTACGGTCAATAGATTTCTCGCGCGCAACCGCATCAGCAATTTGCAAAAGCTCTAAACGGTTCGCACTAACGCCTGCCATCGCCATAGTTATTCATCCCTCGCTTCGCCAGGCCGCTCCGCTTCGGCTGAAGTAGAGCCGCTTTGAGCGGTATGTTCCGTATCAAATTTCCCGACTGGTTGTTTGGAACGCCGCAAACTTTCCTCAACCAGTTCGTCCGTTAATACCAATCGTGCACTTTCAATGAACTCAACGGGCAATCCCAAGATTTGGCGGCCAATTTGATCGAGTTCAACCTCAATGCGGACTTCGCCACCATCAAAACCTTCAAGAATTCCGCGAAAACGACGGCGTCCATCCAGCAACTCCCGCAGTTCGATCTTTGCTTCATAGCCCGACCAGTCTTCAAAATCTGCAGCCCTGACGAGGGGTCTGTCGATACCAGGAGAAGATATCTCCAGGCGGTAGGTGCCGGGAATAGGATCGAAAGCATCGAGTAAAGGTGATAATTGGCGAGATATCGCTTCACAATCATCAATAGAAATTGTTCCGTCTGGGCGGTCGGCCATAATCTGCACGGTTTGTGTGTTGTCACGCCCCATAAGTTGCACGCGAACAAGCCGGAAACCCATATCTTCGAGCGACGGTTCAACGAGTTCCGCAATGGCCGCAGCTAAACCTGTTTCGCGTATGAATCTATGATGCAAAAGTTTTGTATCCGACATCACCATCCTTATTAGTATCATAAACCAAACAGCAACGATGCAATTCGCTGTTAGTGAATCCCTATAGATGATCTGCAAAAATATTAGTCAAAAAACGCTTATGAAAATTTCACAAGACACGACCCAAGTACAGGCAGTCATCTCTATTGAACTAAAACAATAAAAAAAGAGCGAGCCCTCTACGGACCCACTCTCAGAGTTTATATGATCATGAGTGACGAAATGGTATGTGAAGGTATCGTTTATTGCAAGAATATTTCACAGTTTTTCTTCTGCTTTTTGTTAATACTTTGGGCATTGCTCCATGGTGTTGGTCTTCTCAAAGTGAAAATAATAACAACATCGTCCTTCTTTCAGAGCCTTACGCTCATAGCGTGTTTCAGGCCAGTCGGCGGGCCGGATGCGCCAATCATGTGGGTTTTTGGCGGTCCATATCAAGGACGCAACGTCCTGCATTTCCAGCAGGATGCTCCGTGCGTAATCACCAATGTCTGTTGCGATTCGAAGCTCGGCTCCGCTCTGCATCACACTAGCGATAAGGTTTAATGTTGCTGCGTTTAAAAGACGGCGTTTGTTATGCCGCTTTTTAGGCCAGGGATCGGGAAATAGCACGAAAACACGAGAAACACATGCCTGAGGAAGCCACCGCAGCACATGGCGCGCATCATCATCATAGAGGCGGATATTTGCCATATCACGACTTTCAATTGCATCCAGTACTTTTATTGTACCGTCGATAAATGGCTCACACCCTATGAATCCAACATGCGGATTTTGCTCGGCTTGCCAAAGCAGATGCTCGCCACCGCCAAAGCCAATCTCTAGCCATGTTTCTGAGGCGTTATTTCCAAATATGGCTTGGGGATCAGATAATTGCGGTGCTGACGGATCAACGCGCCACAGCGGCAGTGCATGATCCACAAGCATGCGCTGGCGTGCTGTTGTTTTTCGAGCCCGCCTGCGCCCGAATGATCTCAGCTCTGAAGTTATTGGAGATGTATTCTGAGCTGACATGCTTTCAGGCATCGTGCCATCGAAATCCGCGCTTTGTACGTCCATAAGTATATTTAAATCAACTATAAGCCTTTAGGCAGCGATACTTTATATCCGAAGTATCGCTGCCAGAAAGAAAGATCTTGCGTAGCGGTCTGGTGTCACAAAAGCCTGCCGTTTTCGACGTGGCAAGCAATTATTGCATCCAGTGCCGTGTATTTGAAAATAGGGGGCGCTGTGCGGTTAACCCATAGCCGCTTTTATCGCGTCGGCCAGATCAGTTCGCTCCCAGCTGAAACCACCATCAGCATCAGGCGTACGACCAAAGTGTCCATAGGCCGCTGTTCGTGCATAAATTGCTTTGTTCAAATCAAGATGCTCGCGAATGCCGCGCGGGCTTAAATCCATAGCATTCATCAGCACCGCTTCAAGCTTACCTTCATCTACATTGCCAGTATCGTAAAGATTAACATTGATAGACAAGGGCTTTGACACGCCAATGGCATAGGAGACTTGAATGCAGCAGCGCTGAGCCATACCTGCTGCAATAACATTTTTGGCCAAATACCGCGCTGCATAGGCTGCTGAGCGGTCAACCTTGGTGGGGTCCTTGCCGCTGAAAGCACCACCGCCATGGGGGGATGCACCACCGTAGGTATCAACTATAATTTTACGGCCGGTCAGCCCGCAGTCACCATCCGGACCGCCAATAACAAATTTACCGGTTGGATTGATATGCCACTCAGTATCTGCAGTGATCCATTCTGCAGGCAATGTTTCACGAATGAAAGGCTCGACAATGTGGTGTACATCTTCAGAGCTGAGACTGTCGTCGATGTGCTGAGTTGAAAGTACGATGTGCGTAACAGCCGAAGGTTTGCCATCTTCGTAGCGAACGGAAAGCTGGCTCTTGGCATCAGGTCCAAGCTTGCCGGCACCACGCTCTCCTGATTTTCGGGCAGATGCCAGAGTCTCGAGTATTTTGTGGCTATAGTAAAGAGGAGCTGGCATCAGGTCCGGTGTCTCGGTGCAGGCATAACCAAACATAATGCCTTGATCACCGGCACCCTCGTCTTTATTGCCGCTCGCATCAACGCCCTGGGCAATATCTGCAGATTGTTCATGCAGCAAAACGTCAATATCGCAAGTTTCCCAATGGAAGCCGTCTTGCTCGTAACCAATGTCCTTGATCGCAGCACGCGTACGTTCCTTGATCATGTCATGCGTAATTGTATCCGGTCCACGCGTTTCACCGGCAATCACGATTTTATTGGTGGTCGCAAGCGTTTCGCAGGCGACGCGAATTTGGCTTGGATCAATCCCAGCCTTTGAGCCTTCAGAAAAGAAGAGATCGACGACCTCATCCGAAATCCGGTCGCAAACCTTGTCTGGGTGGCCTTCAGAAACTGATTCGCTTGTGAAATAAAAAGTCCGGGCTGACACGTTTGACCCCATCATTATGTTAATTACTATATACGGCTCGACGTTGTTGCAGCCTTTCGAAAATCGGTCAAGCCTTGATGCCTGCCGGACGCAGTAAATATGCTCATTAAATGCAAATGCGCGCAAATTTACTTAAAAAACAAAACGCTATTCTGTCTCTTTTTCACTATCGCCGCAATCGGCGATCGTACGAACAAGCTCTACAATAGAACGGCGTAACCGTGGGGCTGATATATTTGCAAAAGCGCGATTAAGCTCAATGCTCTCACAGCTTGTCATAAAACTTTCGATATGATCAGACGTAGTATCTTCCGCAAAACCAGGCACTGAGGAAATTATTTCCGGAACCGGTGCTCCATCATAGAAAAATTGAACACTCACCCCCAGGACATTGGCCAGCTCAAATAACCGACTTGCGCCAATACGATTGGTGCCTTTTTCATATTTCTGAATTTGTTGGAACGTTAAGCCGATGCGGTCACCCAGATTTTCCTGACTGAGTCCCAGTAACATGCGCCTTAACTTAACCTTTGAGCCGACATGTACATCTATGGGATTGGGTTTGCGGGGCTTTCGGCTTTGTTTTTTATCACTTTCCAACGTCGTATCCTTTAAATTGCGGGGATCTGCAACCTAAGAGAATTTAATTCTATCTTAATCTTGGTGAAGCTTTAAACAAATGAGGCTTCACGCAGTTGCCGCAACTTGAACTATGGACATTAAATGTTGCGATGCAAGACTTGGCGTAAGCTGTGACGCAAGCCATTAGTGTTACGGATCAAACGCTTATTGCCGGCCTATGTCGCCAAGCTCCTGTAAAACTTAAATAAAATCAGAAGTTTATATATTTTTCCAGCGAAGGCGATTCGGGAACGAAATACGGGAGCCGGAACACCAGAGCAATAAACTTGTACAGAGACGAATGCAAGCAAGTAATATGTCATAAAAAAATTATTACTGAATGTAACATGATTTGTTTTTAATGCCACGTAGCTTTATAAAAATTCCTCAAGGAAACGTGCATATTCGCGTCTGTTGATAGTAGCTGCGTGGTATCAGGTAAGATGTGGATTAAGCGCATCCAATTGAGTTGAAAAGCTCTTCGGCAGCCAAGAACAACAGCGTTACGTTAAGATATTCGGCGTTTCAGAAGCTTCTGACCTTTTGATTTGATAGTAAAGTGCGCCAAGCAAAAAAAACCACATGATAGCAAACGTCCGATCTCCGTAACGGCTGTAAAACGTTGGCGGGATTGGTTTTGGGAGATGTGAGTCAATAACACCAACTGCATCCAAACTCAGTTTTGATATGATGCGGCCGCGCCCATCTATAATACCTGAAATGCCGTTATTGCCCACCCGGACCATCGGGATTCCCTGCTCGACTGCCCTTACGATAGATTGATGGAAATGCTGAAATGGCCCCGTCGATTGGCCATACCAGGCATCGTTGGTCAAATTGATCAATACAGAAGGGCGCTTTAAGCCGTTGGTGACCTCACCAGGAAAAATAACCTCATAGCAAATCAGGATGCGCGCATCTTGGATGCCGGGTATGCGCGTAAGCGACTGGTCTGTTGATCCAACCGCAAATCCTCCGCGCACCCTGGTTAACTGTTCAAGGCCAATGGCTTCCAGCCACGTCTGCAATGGCAGATACTCACCAAACGGCACAAGGTGAATTTTATCATAGACATCGATAACGCTGCCATCACTGCCAACAACCATCGCTGAATTAAAAACTTTGTACTGCCGTCCTTGAATCGGCATTTCATCTTCAAGACGTAATGTGCCGGCAACCAGTGTAACATTTTCGGGAAATGCGTCAGCTATTAAGGTAAGCACTTCTGGTGAGCGCAGAGCAAGAAAAGCGAGTGCCGCCTCTGGCCATATGATATGTGTGATATCATTGCCTTCCTTGTAATTTTGCGAAAGGCCACGGCGAGATAATTCGAGATGGCGCTTGAAAATCTCAGCTCGTTTAGAGGGATCGAACTTGTCGCGCTGGTTTATGCTTGGCTGCACAAGGCGTAGCTTAACGTTTGCCACCTTGCCGGTTGAAGGACGTGTCAAGCTATATGCTCCGTAAATGCCCATTGCTGCCAGCGGAGCAATTGTGAAGAGCAATATAGGTATCATGGCCACGCTTGGCTTTTTGCGTTGCAGTGCTTCAAAAGCAGCTGGCAGTGGCATGCAAAATACGCATAGCGCAATCAACGTCATGCCGTAAATTCCGGTCACGCCGGCCGTTTGCAGAAAAACCAGCGGATGGGCCAGGGCATACCCTAGAATATTCCACGGGAAGCCGGTCAGGATATGACCGCGCAGCCATTCTGTTGCCGACAGAGCAAGGGCGAGCATGAGAACACGTGCTGCAGCGGAACCCGATACGCAAGCCAATAGCGAAATGGCTGCGCCATGAAATAGAGCAAGACAGGCTGGCATCAGCGTAATCGCAAAGGGGAGAAGCCATGCAAAAACCTCGTGCTGCACAAGAAACGCGCCGCCAATCCAATAGAGCCCGGCGAGATGCAGGCCAAAACCAAACCACCATCCGATCGCAAAGCCGCGCTTGGCATTTTCCCAGGATAGCGCGGGCCGGATGCAAATCGCCAAACCCGATATGCCTTTGTCATGCCGACCGGAACATGAATGCGGTCTGGGATTTGCCAATACAATCAGGACGGGGAGTGTTAGGAAAAGTACCGGGGCTGCGTGAAAAGGGGCTAATGCTAATATGGATGCCACCCCTGCGAAAAAGGCGGTCGCATTTCGTTGCCATCCGGTTTGGGCTGCTAAGTGCCTATGTATAAAGCTGAGTTTATCCAGCCTCATCATCCATTTGCCTCTCGAAGACAGTCCTCAAAGAGAGACCATCAGATCCTATTCCGGTGACGATTTGGTTTTCGCCGTGCTGATATGCCTGCTGATAGTACGCAGTTCTCGTTAAGTGATGTGTTCAGAGATATGCCCGCAGGACTTCAATAATTTAAGTCCTGCTTATGGAGGTGTTGGAAATATGAATTTTCAATTTTTTGATACGTCTTGGATCGGCATCAAGAACTTCAAATTCAACCCCGGCCGGATGGCGCACTAACTCGCCGCGGGCAGGCACGCGTCCCACGAGGGAGAAAACCAGACCGCCAAGGGTATCTACATCCTCATCTTCTGGCAGAAGTTTCAGGTCAAGGTGGTTTTCCAGATCCGAAACTGGGGTTCGTGCCAATGCAATCATGCCATTTGCGGAATCCCCGGTAATTTTGGGATCTTCGAATTC
This sequence comes from uncultured Filomicrobium sp., assembly GCA_964449195.1. Classification (GTDB taxonomy): domain Bacteria; phylum Pseudomonadota; class Alphaproteobacteria; order Rhizobiales; family Hyphomicrobiaceae; genus Tectiglobus. Next base: position 3,784 of record CAYUYL010000030.1, on the reverse strand, counting down.
ATCGTGTTCGTCTTCGATCTCGCCGACAATTTCCTCAACAAGATCCTCAATGGTCACAAGTCCGTCTGTCCCGCCATATTCGTCAACAACAAGTGCCATATGAATACGTGTAGACTGCATTCGCAGTAAGAGGTTCATCGCCGGCATAGAAGGGGGAACGTACAGAACGGGACGCTTAACCTTGGCAACGGTCAGAGGCTTTGCCAGGGCTGTATCGCTAATCTCAAGATTGATGTCTAAGGCATCATCCTGCATTGCATCGGGCGGTTCAAGAGCGTTACGCAATTCCGCTCCGTCGCTGAATTCCACAAGCCATCTGACCAAATCTTTTACGTGAACCATGCCACTCGGATCATCGAGCGTATCGCGATAAAGTGGAAGTCTTGAAACGCCCGCCTTCACAAACAACTGCAGCGCCTGGCCTACGCTCTCATTTTCTTCAATTGCAATGATATCCGCTCGTGGCACCATGACATCATCAATGCGCAGCGCACCATAACGCAAAAGGCGCAAAAGCATGGCGCGCTCTTGTTGGGAAAAGGCATTAGGATCTACGTCATCGGTGCTCAGTGCTGCTTCAAGCGTGTCACGTAGCGATGGCCCGCCAAGAAGTCCAAACCGGCTTCGCAGTGCAGCAAGCCAGCCGCCAGTTGCGTTCATTGCGGTCGCGGTCGTTACGGTCGAACTGCCATATCCGCCTTGAATTGCGTCTTCATGTCCATTGCTCTTGGCGTTTTCGGGAGATGGGGTTTCACTCTCGGTTGCCATCTTATATACCCGTGCCATCTTGGAAATAGATACACCTATTCTTGACGACAGCCGGTCTCCTTTAGCTATTTCTAATACTATTATGCCTGATAGGGATCAGGAATGCCAAGACCTGTTAAAAGACGAGTTTCCAATGTCTCCATAGTGTCTGCATCTGCGGCACTTTCATGGTCGTAACCGAGTAAGTGAAGTATTCCGTGAATAATAAGGTGTATAAGATGGTGACGCGGGGGAAGATCAAGGTCAACAGATTCGCGCAAAATAGTTTCTGATGCCAAGATCACATCTCCGATGTGACGTATGTCGCCAAGACTGGGCATTCTACTAGACGATGGAAATGATAACACGTTTGTTGTCTTGTTAATATTCCTGAAGTCTCGGTTAAGTGTCCGAACGGCTTCGTCGTTGCTAAACACAACACTGGCCTCACAGCTATATGCAGGCCAGTCGAGGTTCGACTGTTCGAGACAAGTTACGATTTGCGAAATAACTTGATCTATTGGTTCAAGTTCAGACCATTCACCGGCTTCCACCGCCCAGTCAATTGAAAAACAGCGATGGGACTTCCGTTTGAAATCGCTGGCACGTGAGCTGGAAATTAAGAGATCGTTGACAACATCATTCATTTGTGGGCCGTCACAGATAACGCATCCCGTGTATCGTATGCTTTTACAATACGGGCTACAAGATCACGTCTGACAACATCGGAACTCTGGAAGTGTATTGCTCCGATTCCATCAACGCCATCCAGCAGCTCAACAGCCTCCACCAATCCGGACTTTTGCCCCGCCGGAAGATCAATTTGCGATGGATCGCCGGTAATAACCATTTTTGACTCTTCACCCAGACGTGTCAGAAACATTTTCATTTGCATCGTCGTAGCGTTCTGGGCTTCGTCCAGAATGACAAATGCGCTTGCCAAAGTGCGGCCACGCATAAAAGCAAGCGGAGCAATCTCAATGACACCTGTTTCAATATCGCGTTCGACTTTCTCAGGTGGCAGGACATCGTATAGCGCATCATAAAGTGGCCGCAGATAAGGATCGACCTTATCGCGCATATCACCAGGTAAAAAACCTAACCGTTCTCCAGCTTCAACCGCTGGGCGGGATAGAATAATGCGTGATACCAGACCGCGCTCCAGAAAGTGTGCGGCAGCCGCAACGGCCAGGTAGGTTTTGCCCGTACCGGCTGGTCCAATACCAAAAACCAGGTCAAGCGTCTGAATTAAGTTGATATAGGAAGATTGGGTCGGGGTTCTGGCTTTGACAACCCGGCGCCGCGTGGCGATCTCACCTTGATTAGACGCCTTGGAGGCGTCGCTTCTTGCGTGCCTTATAAGTCCGTCGAAATCCCCTGGACCGATATCAAGGTCTTGATTTTGGGCCGCTCTCTCATAGAGCGTTTCGAGAATCTTGCGGGCAAGATGACACGCCTCTTCACTGCCGGCAAGTATAACACCATTGCCATGCGCCTGAGCCTCTACTCCGAGGCGGTCTTCCATCAGGATTAAATGCGAATCATATTCACCTAGAACACGTGGAAGGTGACGATTATCTTCAAAAGTCACAACGACGCGCTTATGAGCCTTCTCACGCCCCACAAGACGTCCGGAACTTGCGCCGCGCACTCCGTTCAAATGCTTGTCTCCGACACTTGCAATATAAAATTAATTGTCTCTTCTGTTCAATTTTAGCACTATTTGCCGCGGATATCAGAATCTTTATTCAATCAATTTGAACCATATATGCATGAAGTCAAAAAAGATGGAAGAACTTCTTGCCCTCCCAAAAACTCTTTCTCGAATATGAGCTATAGATCTAGACGCTCTACACGACGCCAGAGAGTGAGTTATTGCTGGCGGAGGAGATTTCCACAGGTAAAATACGTCCCAGCATCTCATCTTTAGCCATGGCATGCACGGGTTGCAGATATGGTGAGCGGCCAATCAATTGCCCTGTGTTGCGTCCACGGCGTTCAAATAAAACGGGCAGAGTTTTGCCGACGCAATTGCTGTTGAAAGCCTGCTGCTGTTCTCTGAGAAGGGACTGCAAAGTATGTAGCCTTGTGGTCTTCTCTGCCTCGTCAACATGGGCATCAAGCGCTGCTGCCGGCGTGCCGGGGCGTGGACTATATTTGAAAGAGAAGGCTTGTGCAAAGCCCACTTTTTCAACAATACGTAGCGTTTGCTCGAATTCTGCAGCCGTTTCATCTGGAAAACCAACAATGATGTCGGTTGATAGCGCAAGGTCAGGTCTGGCCATTCGCATGCGCTCAATAATATCGAGGTAATCCTCAGCGGTGTGCTTTCGATTCATCGCCGCCAGAATGCGGTCAGAGCCCGCCTGGAACGGTAGATGTAAATAGGGCATCAGTTTTTCATTGTCGCGATGAGTTTGAATCAAATCATCGCTCATATCGCGTGGATGGCTTGTTGTATAACGCAGACGTTCAAGACCGTCGAGTTCGCTCAGCATGTTAAGAAGTTGAGCTAGCGACCAGTCCCGGCCGTCAGGCCCCTCACCTCGATAGGCATTGACGTTCTGGCCGAGAAGCGTGATTTCGCAAACGCCACGTTTGATCAGTGCTTTGGCTTCATCCAGCAGCTGCCTGACAGGGCGTGAATATTCCATACCGCGTGTGTAGGGAACAACGCAAAACGTGCAAAATTTATCGCAGCCTTCCTGAATTGTCAGAAAAGCGGTTGCCACGCGTGCCCCTGTGCGCTGCGGCAGTGCCTCAAACTTTTCCTGGTCGTCCAGGTCAACCTTAACAATTTTTCGGCCATCATGTTCGGTATCTGCAATCATCGACGTGAACGCATGATAGCTCTGTGGGCCAACAACGATATCGACAAGCGGTGCGCGATCGATAATTTCCTGGCCTTCTGCCTGCGCAACGCATCCTGCAACAGCAATGGTCGTCTTGTGGCCTGCGTGTGCTCGTGCGTCACGGACCTTGCGGACGCGTCCCAGCTCAGAATAGACCTTCTCGACAGCTTTCTCTCGGATATGAC
>CAYUYL010000029.1:0-16249 GCA_964449195.1 uncultured Filomicrobium sp. | reverse complement strand
TTCTAGATGTGTGGTGCCGCATAACTGCCAATGCAGAACAACGCGCGATCGCCTAAGCTGTACAACTTAACAACAAGAAAACCGGTTACTCAGGAAACCCGGTGGTAAAGTGGAGACGCAAATGCCTGCTGTTCAAGAGACAATCGAACAGGTCAAACAAATTGACGTCGACCAGTATAAGTACGGCTTTACAACAGATATCGAGACCATCAAGGCTCCGAAAGGGCTGAACGAAGATATCGTCCGTTTTATATCGGAAAAAAAGCAAGAGCCTGCTTGGATGCTTGAATGGCGCCTTGATGCGTATCAGCGCTGGCTCGCCATGCCTGAGCCTACATGGGCCAAGGTGCAATATCCTAAAATTGATTTCCAAGATCTCTATTATTATGCCGCCCCCAAGAATACCGAGGGCCCTAAGTCGTTAGACGAGGTTGATCCGGAACTTTTGAAGACATACGAAAAGCTCGGCATTCCACTCAAAGAACAGGAAATTCTGGCTGGCGTGCGCCAACAAGGTGAGCCCAGCCAAATCGACGATAATGATGCTCCATCATCCGGCTACAACAAGGTTGCCGTGGATGCCGTGTTTGACTCTGTATCGGTTGTCACCACCTTCAAGAAGGAGCTGGCCAAAGCCGGTGTCATTTTCTGTTCTATTTCAGAGGCCCTTCGCGAGCATCCCGAACTTGTGCAGAAATATCTCGGCTCCGTCGTACCAAAGTCTGATAATTACTACGCGGCTCTCAACTCAGCTGTGTTTTCGGATGGCTCTTTTGTTTATATCCCTGAAGGTGTTCGCTGCCCGATGGAATTGTCGACCTATTTCCGCATCAATGAAATGAACACGGGCCAGTTCGAACGCACCTTGATTATTGCTGATAAAGGCTCTTACGTTTCATATCTTGAAGGCTGCACCGCACCAATGAGAGATGAAAATCAGTTGCACGCCGCGGTTGTAGAACTGATTGCACTGGACGACGCGGAAATCAAATATTCAACGGTGCAGAACTGGTATCCGGGGGATAAGGACGGGAAAGGCGGCGTCTATAATTTCGTCACCAAGCGTGGTGACTGCCGTGGCAATTCTTCCAAAATTTCCTGGACGCAGGTTGAAACTGGATCAGCGATTACCTGGAAATACCCAAGTTGTATCCTGCGCGGTGATAATTCACGTGGTGAGTTCTATTCGATTGCCATTTCAAATGGCCATCAGCAGGTCGACAGCGGCACCAAGATGGTTCATCTCGGCAAGAACACATCAAGCCGGATTATTTCGAAAGGCATCGCTGCCGGACGGTCTGACAACACTTACCGTGGCCTTGTATCAGCCCATCGCAAAGCAACAAATGCACGTAATTTCACGTGTTGCGACTCACTTCTGATCGGTAACAAATGCGGCGCCCACACCGTGCCTTATATCGAAGCAAAGAATGCCTCTTGTCATTTCGAGCATGAAGCGACAACGTCCAAAATTTCCGAAGATATGCTATTTTACTGCCGTCAACGCGGCCTTGACGAGGAAGAAGCCGTTGCGCTGGTCGTCAACGGATTTGTACGCGACGTGCTGCAGCAACTGCCCATGGAGTTCATGGCAGAGACGCAAAAGCTGATTGGCATCTCATTGGAAGGCAGTGTCGGGTGATAGATGGATATAATTAAGACCGCTATCAGATATGCAGGCGTATCATTTGTGATGATTGCAGTGATACTGGTGATCGGATCTTCGATACCATTGCCTGGAATAAATCTCGACGATGCAGCCCTGCAGGTGCGGCAGTTTCAAGTTTGCAATCATGGTTTTTTCTGGTGGGGCCAATGCTGGATCAGATATGACGTTCACAGTCACCACGATCTTGCAAGCGGCGCTTTTGGGGCAGCGATTATAATTTTCCTGGCAATTTGGGCTTGGCGCCGCCTGACAACTCACACGATGATCAAAGAAACGGAAGACTAAAATGCTCGAAATCAAGAACCTGCACGTCAAGCTGGAAGATGAAGACACACCGATCATCAAGGGTCTGTCACTTACTGTGCCTAAGGGCGAGGTGCATGCTATTATGGGGCCCAATGGTTCCGGTAAGTCGACACTTGCTTACGTGCTCGCCGGCCGCGATGGATACGAAGTGACTGATGGTGAGATCATTTGGAATGGTGAAAATATTCTGGAGATGGAACCGGACGAGCGCGCAGCTGCCGGTGTGTTTCTCGCGTTTCAGTATCCTATGGAAATTCCAGGTGTTGCAGGCCTGACATTCCTTCGTACTGCTGTGAATGCCGTGCGCAAGAAACGTGGTCACAATGAGCTGACAACGCCTGAATTCATGCGCTTCGTCAAAGAAAAGAGCGCTGAATTGAACATAGACATGGAAATGCTTAAGCGTCCGGTCAATGTCGGCTTCTCCGGAGGCGAGAAAAAACGCTCTGAAATCCTGCAGATGGCCATGCTTGAGCCCTCGCTGGCAGTGCTTGATGAGACCGACTCAGGCCTTGATATTGACGCACTGAAGATTGTGGCCGACGGTGTAAATGCCTTGCGCGGATCAGATCGTGCAATGCTGGTTATTACACATTATCAGCGCCTTCTCAATTATATCGTTCCAGATAAGGTGCATGTGCTGGCTCATGGGCAAATCAAAGCCACTGGTGGCAAAGATCTTGCTCTGGAACTCGAAAAGTCAGGCTATGCAGCCTATGTTGAACAGGCAGCTTGAAGCCGGGATTGCACAATGACAATATCCATAGAAAAAACAGAGGCAGAAGCAGCTCTAACCCGGCATTTTTCTGAATTCGGCTCGGGTCTTCCCGGGAACGCTGCAGTGGCGGAGTTGCGCAAGTCAGCCATAGATACCTTCAACCAGCAGGGCTTGCCGCACCGCCGGATCGAAGAGTGGAAATACACTGATCTGCGATCCAATCTTCAGACCGCTTTTGCCCCCATGGTTGCGCCGGCAGTTTCTGTTGATCGCAAGAGCGTAGATGAGAAGCTTGGTGCCTTAGCAGGCATTGATGCAGTATGCCTCATCTTTATTGATGGGAAGTTTAGTGCCGGCCTATCTGATGCCTCCGCGTCTGGCGGCGACGGCCTGCAGTTCATGCCGATTTCCGAGGCACTCAATGATCAATGCTTCGCCGACGCACACGGCAAACCCAACCCTATCATTGATACAGCATCTGTCGGCGCGCTCAATACGGCGTTTATGAGCGACGGTGCCGCTCTCGTGATTTCAAGCTCTCCGGCAAAGCCAATCCATATCGTGCATGTTGCAACCGGCGCACAGCCGGCTGCCATCACGACACGCCATATTGTTTCCGTCGCAGCAGGCCTAACAGCAACGCTAATTGAAAGCCATGTTTCACTTGGGGCGCAAGCTGCGCAAGTCAATGCGCTAACACATCTTGGTATCGGCGCTAAAGCCAAGGTCGCACACATCAAAGTGCAGCGCGAGGCCGAGGTCAGCACGCACCTCTCACAATGGCTTATCGATTTGGAGACCGAGAGTATTTATCAAGGCTTTCAGTATTCTGAAGGCGCCTCTTTGGCGCGCAATGATATCAACATTAATTTCAAAGGAGCCAATGCCTCTGCGGACGTGTCAGGCATCGACCTGCTGTATGGCAAGCAACATTGCGACACGACCATGGTCATCGACCATGCGGAGCCCGGATGTGAAAGCCGTGAACTCTTCAAGTTCGTCCTCGACAACCAGGCCCGTGGCGTTTTTCAGGGTAAGGTCGTTGTCCATCAGCGCGCCCAGAAAACCGACGGCAAGCAGATGGCACAGGCTCTGATGTTGTCGCAAGATTGCGAATTTGACTCCAAACCTGAGCTTGAAATTTATGCCGACGACGTCGCGTGCGGTCATGGGTCCACCTGCGCAGAGATTGATCCGGATCTTATCTTTTATTGCCGTTCACGCGGTATTCCGGAGGCAACCGCACGAGCCTTGCTTATCGAATCATTTGTGGCTGAAGCGATTGAGAAGATCGAAAATGAACGTATTGCCGAGGCCTTAAGCGATACCGCAGGCAACTGGCTTGCCAGGCTAAATACCTGAGGGGAGTGTTAACACGTGCACGATCCAGCGCAGAAATTACACGTTGCGGAAAATATTCCATCCTATGATGTGGACAAAATCCGCAATGATTTTCCCATTCTGTACCGCGAAGTCAATAATAAGCCCTTGGTTTATCTGGATAATGCGGCGTCGGCACAAAAACCAGCCTGCGTAATCGAAGCCATGGATTATGCTCTGCGCTTTGAGTATGCCAACGTTCACCGTGGAATCCATTATCTCTCTAACACTGCAACGCAACGATTTGAAGATACACGCGAAACCTGCAGGCGCTTTCTCAACGCGCGCCATGCTGATGAGATTATCTTCACAAAGAATGCGACAGAAGCCGTTAATCTGATTGCTCATACCTGGGGAATGGACAACATCCAGCAGGGTGATGAAATCATTCTGTCAATCATGGAGCATCACGCCAATATCGTGCCGTGGCATTTCCTGCGCGAACGCAAAGAGGCCGTCCTCAAATGGGCGCCGATTGGAGCTGACGGCGCGTTTCTGCTGGACGAGTTTGAAAAACTTATCACGCCACGCACCAAAATGATCGCCCTGACGCATATGTCCAATGTGCTCGGGACAATTGTGCCAATGGAAGAGGTGATCAAGCTTGCGCGCCGGCATGACATCCTCGTGTTTGTCGATGCCGCGCAATCAACGGTCCATATGGACGTTGATGTCCAAAGCCTTGATGCCGACTTCCTCATGTTCTCAGGACATAAAGTGTATGGGCCGTCAGGCATCGGTGTGCTTTATGGAAAAAAAGAGCATCTTGACAAACTCCCCCCGTTTCTCGGCGGCGGCGCCATGATAGAAAATGTCACCACCGACAAAGTTACCTACGGGCCGCCACCAACACGCTTTGAGGCAGGTACACCACCGATTGTGGAAGCTGTAGGCCTCACAACAGCTCTTGATTATATGATGCAAATCGGGCGTCAGGCGATTGCAGACCATGAGCATGCGTTAACGGCTTATGCACATGACCAGATGAGCTCACTCAATTGGCTGAAAATATATGGCACTGCCCCCGAAAAAAGCGGTATCGTTTCGTTTGCAATCGACGGCCTTCATCCACATGATATCTCAATGATAGTGGATCGATCCGGGGTTGCGATCCGTGCGGGCCATCTTTGTACGCAACCCCTTATGCAGCATTACGGCGTAACTGCCATGTGCCGGGCCTCTTTTGGAATGTATAATACATTTAAAGAAGTTGACGTTCTTGTAGAAGCATTAAAAAAAGCGCATGACTTGTTCACTTGATAGGGTGAAGGCGGAGCGATGAGCGAAATAACACAACAGCAGCGAGACCATACCACTCTCGATATCGCAGCTCATGAAGCATTTAGCGGATCGGATGACGGTAAAAAGCGTGCAAAATCAGTGTCTGAAGGTGGAACTCCGGTCGAAGGGTCGGCTTTGTCACGTGAAGAGTTGGAGCAACTGACAGCCGATATCGTTGCGGCCATTAAAACCGTTTATGATCCGGAAATTCCCTCTGATATCTATGAGTTGGGCCTGATTTATAAGATCGATATTGATGACAACCGGCACGTCCAGGTTGAAATGACACTCACTGCGCCGGGCTGCCCTGTTGCTGGAGAAATGCCGGTTTGGGTGGAAAACGCGGTTAATACCGTCCCCGGTGTCAGTGGCACAAGCGTTGAACTGACCTTCGACCCGCCTTGGGAGATGAGCCGGATGTCGGACGAAGCGCGTCTTGCACTCAACATGTTTTGATAGATGAACAGTAGACCCTACATAACATTGTACGTAATTTTGACAGTATAAAATGACATCACATTGAAAAGCTTACTTGTAAGCTACTGATGAGTGGCTTTTAATGAGCCACGAGGAGGACGAAAGTGACAACGGCTCCCCGTCCACGACCAAAGATTATGACCTTAACTGATGCCGCCGCTGAGCGTGTGCGCACCCTTGTGGCTGCAAAGCCAGGATCTATAGGCCTGAAGATCGGCTTAAAAAAAGGCGGTTGCGCCGGCATGGAGTATACCATGGAGCTTGCCGAGAATTCTGAAAAATTCGACGAAATCGTTGAAGATAAAGGGGTCAAGATCCTCATTGATCCAATGGCAACGCTTTACATGATCGGCACTGAAATGGACTATCAAGTCGATCAGCTATCCGCCCAGTTCGTCTTCAATAATCCCAATCAAACATCCGCCTGTGGTTGTGGCGAATCCGTTGAGCTACGCCCGCGCGATAGCACTGAGTTGACCGACGTTAAAAGCTAAGCGTTGCGCAAACAACTGTTGCATCTGAGTTATCACAATGGATCATCAGCCAGACGAAAATTGGGTTCAAGATATTCTTGAATTTTGGTTCTCAGAATTGAACCCAAAGCAGTGGTTCACCAAATCAGAAGAAACAGACAGTCTCATAGGGAAGCGTTTCAAGATCCTCTACGTTATGCTGGCCAACACAGCAGTGGATCAACTCCTTGACGACGGCCGGATGGCACTGGCCTCCGTGATTGTTCTTGATCAATTCCCACGCAATATGTTCCGTGATACACCAGCAGCATTTGCAAGCGATACACAGGCTCTGGAATTGGCGAAACGGGCTGTCAGTCTCGGCTTTGATGATGGCATGGCAGATGACCAGCGCGTCTTTCTCTACCTGCCATTTGAGCACAGTGAAAACCTTGCAGACCAGGACCAGGCTGTGGCTCTTATTACTGCCATAGGAAATGACGATTATACGCGTTACGCTGAAGCACATCGCGATATTATCCGGCAATTTGGGCGCTTTCCTCACCGTAATGCTATTTTAAACCGTCCTTTGACGCCTAAAGAGGAGGTCTTTTTGGCGCCCGGCAGCAAGACAAAGTGGAAAAAGTTCTAATAAATCTATCGTCGCTCTCATATACCCCCATTCCAAGGTTGAGGCATCGGCATTTATAAGTGCTCTTAAAGCCATCGACAGGAGGCAGACTCCCGTGCGCTGTGAAGTGGTTGCAATCGGCACCGAACTGTTACTTGGCATCATTACTGATACCAATTCCTCCTGGATCGGCGAGAAATTGGCGGTCAATGGCATCGATTCCTATTTCCAAGTCAAAGTCGGTGATAATTTCGAACGCATTGAGACTTGCCTGCGCACAGCGCTTCAACGGTCAGATGCGGTGATTTGTTGTGGTGGTCTGGGGCCGACGCAGGATGATATTACGCGCGATGTAATCGCCAGTATCATGGGCGGCGGCATGCAGCGGGATGAGACAATCGCAACCGAACTTCATCAACGCTTCGCAGCCCGCGGTCAAACCATGCCGCTCAACAATCTACGTCAGGCCGACGTTCCGGTTGGTGCCCGTACAATGGCGCAAATGCCTGGCACTGCACCGGGGCTTGTCTGCCCGCTTGGCGATAAGGTGATCTACGCCGTGCCGGGCGTGCCATCTGAAATGCGCGCCATGGTCGAGGGTACAGTCATTCCGGATCTGCGCACGCGCGCCGGTGTGAACAGCGTTATCCGCTCACGCGTACTAAAGGTGTGGGGTATCAGCGAATCCAGGCTTGCCGAGCTTCTGCAAGAGCGCATTGAAGACCTCGACCGTACACGCAACGCGACGCTCGCGTTTCAGGCAAGCGGTATTGATGGCATCAAGGTACGCATAACAGCAAAATCTGATAATGAAGCCAGCGCAAAGGCGGAACTAGAGGCTCAAGACCTTCAGATCCGGCCAATTCTAGGAGACGACATCTTCGGCATTGATGATGAAACCATGGAGCGTGCCGTCCTCAAGCTGATGCAGCAAAAGGGCTTGACGCTGGCCGCTTTGGAAACCTTGACCGGTGGCCTCTTATCTTCACGTATGACGAACGCCGATCCGCAAATGACGATATTTGTTGGCGGTTACATTCTGCCGGTCAAGCAATTGACATCTGATTTTAATGATATGCCAATGGAGACAAGGGCTGTGGCCTGCGCCAAACAGGCACGTGAAAGATGCGCCGCCGATGTTGGCATCGCATCTATTGAACCTTTCCCAAGAGATGCGCAACCGCCAGGCACGGTGATCATGGCCGTTTCATCGGTAGATTTCGAGCATACACATGCATTGATCTTCCCCCCGGATCGTCAACGCATGCGCGAGTTCAGCGTTATAAGCCTACTAAACGAATTACGTAAGGTTTTGGCACCAGGCCAGTTATCATCCGCATCTGTTTGATGTAAAAGCAGGGTTATATCCTATGGGGCTTTATGAACGCTGCGGGTAACTCTCAGCACTATTCCGCCTGAAAGTCGAGATCTTGATCCGCCGTTTTACCTATTACACGTCGTTATATTTCGGAGCGATTTTCGCAAATCTTGGGATTTATCTGCCCTTTATGCCAATATGGCTATCATGGCGCGGAATGACGGCATTTGAAATTGCCGTGCTGACATCGGCTCCCCTGTTCGTGCGCATCTTTGCAGCACCAGCCATCGGCATATGGTCTGACACTAGAAAAGATCATCGCACAGCACTTATCTGGGGGGGCTGGATCGCTGTGGTAAGTGCGATTATCTTTCCATTTGCCAATGGATTTTGGCCAATCCTTACTCTCATTATCGTATTTCAACTGGCAACTCAGTCGCTTATTCCCCTGGCAGAGGCAAAATCTCTTGCAGGCGCCCGGCGGTTGAGACTTGACTATGGACGTATGCGTTTATGGGGGTCACTTGCATTTATTAGCGCTAATATCATCGGCGGCTTTGTCATTGCCTCTTACGGCGGCGACAGCATTGCCGCAATGATGTTTATCACTGTCGTCGCCGTTGCTCTTGCAGCGCATGCTTTGCCTGATAATCCCGGCGCACAACATACGACACGGCACGGCTTTCGGACAGGCCTCTCGGACGCCAAGACTTTGCTATCACAGAAATGGTTTCTTCTCCTGCTGCTTTCAGCAGGGCTGATCCAGAGTTCTCATGCTGTATTTTATGTCTTCGGGGCCTTGCACTGGCGCTCCATGGGCATCTCGGACAATTGGATCGGCATTCTGTGGGCACTCGGAGTAATTGTTGAAGCGGGTTTATTTTCCATGTCCAATCATCTTGTAGCTCGCATCGGCGCAACCGGATTGATTATTATTGGTGGTATTGGCGCAGTTGTGCGTTGGGTGATCATGGCCTTTGACCCCGCGTTCTGGGCGCTGTTTCCACTGCAATGCCTACATGCCCTTACATTTGCGGCCACCCACCTGGGCACGGTCAATCTGCTTCAAACCCATGTGTCAACCGAGCGTGGCGGTGCTGCGCAATCCGCCAATGCGGCGCTTGGATCAGGTGTCTTGATGGGGATTACAACATTCTCAGCAGGACTGCTGTATGAAACCCTACATGCCGCAAGTTATGCCGTTATGGCCAGCCTTGCGGGACTGGGGCTGATTTCAGCGGTGTTTCTGGCAGTACAATTGCAAATAGCTCCGAAGCAGGCAGGCTAAAAAAAGATGTTATCCTGCGGCCGCACGGCGGTCAGCAATGCGTTTGTGAACAGCAGCTACAATTGCTGATCTCACGTCTTCTATTGCGGTATCGCCATGGCGAAGCTCTGCAGGTAGAATAATTTGCTGAAGCCGTGCCATCTTACGCAAATGATCAAGCCGCCGGATTTCGTTCAACCTCTGCATCAAGCCTTCAGGCCCTTCAAGCCGGAAAATTGGAACAAGCCCGAAGGCGTAGGGATCAAATTTCTCTTCCGTTCCAGTAGCAGCAGCGGCATGCTTGTTATTTTCCAGCTGAGCAGAAGTCTTATCTGGCGGTGTAGAATGATGCTCCTGCTCATGGCTACCGGATGGAAGAGATTTCAGCCGCGCATGCCGGCCAGAAAATGCTGCGGGATGTCGACGTAACCGTGCCGCTGAAAAAGTAACGCCCAGGATACGGGCAATACGCTCTGCTGTTACAGGCTTGATATCGTCCTGCGTCTCCAAAAAGCGCTTTAAAAAGCGATGCAAGTGCCGGCCTGACAGCTCTTTCCCGGACTTGTTCATCCTTGTTATGATCCTAAGTTTGTAACGCAAAACATCATTCAAACAGGCAAAATCGTAGTTAATTCCTGATGCAATGCACGAAGAGGATGAAGGGCCTCACCATACTTTTCTTCAACAGGTTGAGGCTCGCCTAGAAAATCAAAGGCGTCAGATACAGCCGACATCTGGGGCATGAATGTCTGCAAAACTGGATGATCAACCGCAATATTGTCAACATAGATCTGATCGCGTCCCCCCTCACGCACATAATTCGCAAGGCATATGTAACGTCTTTCTTCAAGTGACATCTCTAAAATGTCTTCGAATTTCTGCCCACCTTCAATAATCCGTGAGATTCGGTCCACAGCAAATTGCGAAACAGCATCGGGCCGGAAAGGTACAATCACCTTACTGGCAAGCTTCAAAGCCGCAGCAGTTGCATTGGATAGTCCGGGTGCACAGTCCAGGATCACGATGTCGGCAAGCGGACCGGCAAAACTCAAAGCAGCACGAAAGTGCTCGGCGCATTTCACCTTCGCTTGTTGGAAAGGTGTCTGATTCCTCGAGTAATAGGTGATCAATTCGTCCTGCATATCTTCGAAATTCAAAGATCCTGGCAATATTGAAATATCAGGCCGTTCTCCGGGAGCGGCTTCCACATCACCCACATCGCTTTCAATATACTCACGAATTTTGGTTTGCTCGATAGAATACAGACGATCTTCAATATATGCGGCAATGTTCTTTGAGTTTCGCTGCGCATTAATCCAGCGCTCACCACCCATTAGAATAAGCGATGAATTCGATTGCGCATCAAGATCAATCAGAAGAACTTTTTTTTGCGACCAAAGCGCAAAGGCATAAGCAAGCATAACGGATATGGTCGATTTACCAACGCCACCTTTACGGTTTGCTACGGCCAGGAAATACGCCATTCATCATCCTCACGGTTTCTCTTGATTTTGGTCTTGGACACGCTATCAACGCATGAATAGATCACTATTTTAGTGATATTCGCCAGGCTTCGCCAGTATACATTTTTCCGTTCAGATCGGGAGTGGTCCGTGTGTGTTACCAGATCGCCTCACATTTTTTATAATACATGCAATAAATGCTCACACAGTGTGAATTTAAAATCCGGCAAAAACAGACTGCTTACCTTTGCAAAAGAAAAACTTTTTGCATAATTCTTCTGTGTTGTATTGATGCCTGCCGTACATCCATGACCAGTAAGCAGGCATATATGTATAAATATTCAAGGACATAATAGATGGCACTGAAATACTTTGGTACGGATGGTATCCGCGGACCTGCTAACGTACACCCTATGACATCGGAAACGGCACTCAAAGTTGGTATGGCAACCGGCCGCATTTTGTCAAATGGCAATACGCATCGCCACCGCGTCGTGATTGGCAAGGATACGCGTTTGTCCGGTTATATGATTGAATCGGCTTTGGTTTCAGGCTTTACTGCGGTTGGCTGCGATGTCTTTATACTGGGGCCGATGCCAACACCTGCTGTTGCCATGTTGACCCGCTCATTGCGCGCTGATATCGGCGTAATGATTTCAGCCTCTCACAATCCTTCTCAGGACAACGGTATCAAACTCTTCAATAGCGACGGATACAAGCTATCTGACAAGACAGAAGCCAAGATCGAAAAGATGATTGGCGGCTCGATGACAAGCCTATTAACAGACGCCGACAGTATTGGCCGTGCCACACGCGTGGAAAGCGCACGCGAGCGTTATATCGAATTCGCGAAGCGGACATTACCCCGCAATCTGCGTCTTGATGGTTTGCGTATTGTCATCGATTGCGCCAATGGCGCCGCCTATAGTGTTGCGCCGGACGCATTGTGGGAACTTGGCGCTGAAGTGATCAAAATCGGCGTCGACCCAAATGGGCGCAATATCAATTCCAATTGCGGCTCTACAGCACCTGAGACACTGATAAAAAAAGTGAATGAGGTGAGAGCGGATATCGGCATTGCGCTTGATGGCGATGCCGACCGCGTGGTCATTGTTGACGAGCAAGGCACCATTGTTGATGGCGACCAGCTGATGGCGGTCATTGGAGAAAGCTGGCATCGCCGAGGCCGCTTAGCGGCCGGTGGTGTCGTCGCAACGGTCATGTCGAACCTAGGTCTCGAACGCTGCCTTAAGGATATGGGACTATGTCTGGCGCGTACACCGGTTGGAGATCGTTATGTAGTTGAACATATGCGCAAGCATGGGTTCAATGTAGGCGGTGAGCAATCAGGACACATTGTTTTATCTGACTTCACAACAACTGGAGACGGCCTGGTGTCAGCTTTGCAAATACTGGCGGTCGTCGTGTCCACGGGCAAACCCGTAAGTGAAGTTTGCCGCCGCTTCGAACCACTGCCGCAAATCCTTAAGAACGTTCGTTATATATCGGGCAAACCTCTGGAAGCCTCAAGTGTCAAAAGAGCGATTAATTCAGGTCAAAAGAAACTCGGCAGTTCAGGGCGCTTGGTTATTCGGCCATCCGGTACAGAACCGGTAATCCGGGTTATGGGAGAAGGGGATGAAGAGGCACTTGTGCACGATGTTGTCGACAGTATCGTTGATGCCGTCGAGCATGCAGCAAAATCCTAACCTGCAATCTTTCGATTAAACAGCCACCGGCGCCTTGATATGAGGATGCGGATTGTATCCCTTCAGCGTGAAGTCTTCGTAGACAAAGTCAAACACGCTGCGAACTTCGGGATTAAGCTCCATTATCGGTGAAGGCCGTGGTTCGCGCTTGAGCTGCTCGTCTGCCTGATCAAGATGATTGAGATAAAGATGCGCATCGCCGAGTGTGTGAATAAACTCGCCTGGCTCCAGTTCTGTCACCTGCGCGATCATCATCGTCAGTAGTGCATAACTTGCTATATTGAACGGTACGCCAAGGAATATATCAGCAGAGCGCTGATAAAGCTGACAAGATAGCCTGCCATCTGCAACATAAAACTGAAAAAGACAATGGCAGGGCGCCAGCTTCATGGCGGGCAAATCGGCGGGATTCCAGGCCGTCACCACCATACGGCGGCTCTCAGGTGAGGTGCGGATGATATGAATCACATCGGAAATCTGATCAATTGCCGTGCCGTCCCGTGCCATCCAAGAACGCCATTGATGCCCATAAACCGGGCCGAGATCACCATTTTCGTCAGCCCATTCATTCCAGATGGAAACACCATTCGCAGTCAGATAAGCGATGTTGGTATCGCCTTTGAGAAACCATAAGAGTTCATGCACGATGGACTTCATATGGAGCTTTTTGGTTGTTACCAATGGAAAGCCGTGGGCCAGATCGAAACGCATCTGATATCCGAAGACACTCAGCGCGCCCGTTCCGGTGCGGTCCGCCTTACGTGTACCGTGATTGAGAACATGGTTCATCAAATCGAGATACTGCTGCATCCTTCGTGCCTCCTTAGAGCTTCCATGAGACGCGCCATCAAGTAAAAAAATGCTCCGGCAAGGCGAACTTCTGGTCTTCAGGCCGCCGGCGGCTGCTGCGACGCCACCAGATATGTCAAAACGGTGCCATTGTAGATGGCATGAAAGAAGATCGGTACCCACAGGCTTGCCGTTTTCCACAGTACCCAGGAAAATAACAGGCCTGCGAGAAAAACTTCCACAAGACCAACCGTTGAATAGCCGGCATGCAGTAATGTCCAGCCCGTCGTTGAAATGATGGTTGCGCCGCTAAAACCAAGCCTCGTTTGCGATAAACGATTCATCAGATAACCACGAAACAGAAGTTCTTCTGAAAGGGGAGCGCCAACCACGAGAGCCAACACCACCAGCACGAAGGGTGCGTTCGTCATCTGCTGACGGAAAAAATCAAGATCACGCTGCACATCGGCGGGAAAAAACATAAATGTCACAAAGGACAAACCCGCCATCACTCCCGCTATGATTATAAAAAGAAGGATAAGACCTGCAGGCGTGGTTTGCGGCCAACCAAGTGCAAACGTAAATTTCACGGTGCCGGGAGAGATGGACCAAACAAACGCTACAATCAAACCACTCACCGCGATCTGAAACGTGAGCAAGGTCATCCACACGGCCAGTACCGGCAATTCATCTGCCGACATCTGTGATGCGAAAAACAGTGGCAATACGGTCACAGAAATCATAATGGACACGAGAATGACGGTGGCCACAACAAAGCAGGCGCCAGCGACTGTAATGATATCATCCAGGATTTCGCCTGATGACGGTCCAGAACCGTTATTCGATATCACCTCAACCTATCCTTCCGAAGATTTGCAAAGTTTCAACCCTCACTATATCAGGTTGATGTTTTAAAATATCCTGGATAACAAACATTGAAAGCACCAAGCGGAATGCGCGAAAAGCTGCAAGACCTCTACAACGGAAATTCCCGTCGCGCCCGTATGTTTCGTTATGGCATGCTGGGATTTGATATCGCGACAGTTCTATTTTTTATCGTCTCATCCTTGCTGCATGACACATTCTGGATCTTGATCGTAGATGTTATAATTGCAGCTATCATAGCCACTGATATTGCCATACGCTATTGGATAAGCAGACACAAAGCCCGTTTTTTGATGGAGTTTACGACTTGGGCGGACATCATCGTCATTATCACCCTCATTCTGCACTGGTTGATTGAAAGCCTGCTTTTCCTCAGGGTTCTGCGCGCTCTGCGCTTACTGCGATCGTTTCGGGTTCTCGATGACCTGCGCAAGGAATTTACGTTTTTCAAGCGCAATGAAGAGACCCTTCAAAGTGCGATTAATCTCGGCGTCTTTGTTTTTGTCATGACAGCCCTGGTCTATGTGCTGCAGGTCAATACAAACCCGCAAATCAATAACTACATCGATGCACTCTATTTCACGGTTACGGCGCTCACCACCACCGGGTTTGGAGATATCACGCTCGCCGATACCACCGGCCGATTACTGTCGGTCGTTATTATGGTGCTTGGAGTTGCGCTATTTCTACGGCTTATTCAAACCATTTTCCGGCCATCGCGTGTCACCTATGACTGTCCGGATTGCGGCCTCAACCGCCACGATGCGGATGCCATCCATTGCAAACATTGTGGGCGCATACTCAATATCGCAACTGAAGGCCTGGACACCTGACGTTAATTTACATTCGGCCGCAACGTGTCAGATGATTGAAGGCAAACTGGAGATTGCTTGAACAAGCGCCCCGGCAATGCCTGGCTCTTTCGAGGAATGACCCGCACCTTCGACCATGACAAGACGCGCATGTGGCAGAGCCCTGGCAAGCTCATACGCCGTCTCCGGCGGTGTAACAATGTCATATCTGCCATTGATAAGCGTCACCGGCGTATCAGACACGCAGTGACCGATTTTCCGGATCAGTCTGTCGCCGTCAATAAAGCAGTTATTCTGAAAATAATAATTCTCGATAAGTGAATGAGACAATACATAAGCTTCATCCTGAAGTTCAGCACGTAATGCGTGTTCATCCACCCCGATCTGGGAACACATTTTTTCGAGCCGCGTCCACTGCTTAAGAGCCTGCATACGGCGCTCAGACTGACCGCTTGAAAATAATCTGCCATATCCCGCGATCGGATCATCGTGATCGCCCTGCGGCAACTCAGCAAGAAAATCAGCAAAGATCTCCGGGAATAAACGGCTTGCAATACCACCCTTAAAATATAAGGCCTCCAATTCACGGCGGCGCCCAAGGAATATACCGTAAAGGGTAAGCGAGCGGATATGTTGAGGAAAACGCTCAGCATAGACAAGCGCCAGCGTGCTGCCCCAACTGCCGCCAACGACATCCCACTGTGCAATGTCCAGAGCCGAACGAATCCGATCAAGATCACGCATAAGATGTTGAGTTGTATTCGCCTCCAAAGTGCCGTGCGGTGTACTCCGGCCACAGCCACGCTGGTCGAACTGGACAAGCTTGAATTTTGCCGGATTGAACAATCTGCGATGCTGCGGGTTGAGGCCGCTTCCCGGCCCCCCGTGCAGCATCACCGCCGGCGCCCCTTCCGGATTACCGCTCACTTCGACGTAAAGCTTATGGCCGTTACCGACCTCAAGATGAAACGCATGAAAAGGCGGGATGTCGTCAAAAAAAATATTATTTTTCATTACCTTGCAAAACAACCTTGTTGTTAGAGCCCGTCCGATAAAAACTTGTTTCATTGGAATCACTTGTGATTCAATGCC
>CAYUYL010000028.1:0-16316 GCA_964449195.1 uncultured Filomicrobium sp. | reverse complement strand
TCTAAGAATAATTTACCGGACGGACTCTTAGACCGAGCAACGTACTATTCATAAATTGAATCTCAACCACGTGCTTGTCTTAGCGCATCGTCACCGTCATTTGGGCCATAAGACGCGCTCCATTAACCGTGACACGAAATCCATCACGCAAAACGCGGCCAGTAATTTCACCCGCAAATTCGTATCTCTTTTCGTTCCACGTGCCAGCCAGCATCTTACCGGTCTGTGTGATGTTGCTTTCAACCTCGACGTTACCACTAGGGCTGGCGCAACGCACAACCTGACGCATGTGCTGACCACTGGGTTTCCGGACATCGTATGTCGCGCGGCACTTGACGTTTTCCGTCTTGCCATTTTGAAAACCAAGCCGGCCATAACCAATCCACCAGCCTTTTAGGCCCTCAAAACTCCGCTCATTGGTTGTACTGATAGCCTGAACATCAGAGGCTGCACAAATGGCAACGGTAAATAGCAGGGCACATAAAGCCTGATATGGCGAAAAAATATTTGAATGCCGTGTCATAGCGTTCATCCGCTTATTAACGATACGCGTGTATTATAACTTATATGTGAATAATGGGTATATAACACAATATCAGCTACTCCTGGCCTTATAGGCAGCCAACGCGGGTTCATATTTGCCAGATACAGCGCTCACAATGCCACAACAACTGCCAAACCTCTCGACCTGCTCACAGCAAGACACGTCAATTTTATTCATACGCGACATGCTTGCTTCACACTCGTCGGCACTATGGGTTTGTGATGCCACTGAAAAGATGGCATGCAGATATGAAACCGCAATTCGCACAAAAAATTGCACTCACACTCAAGAGTACCCGGAGCCTTGAATGTTTCATTCGTTTTTCCCTAGACCTTCCCTCTTCTTTGGTTCATTCATGGCATGGGCCGTGTTTTGCGTCATCCTTTGGTTCGCCGGTGCCAGTGGCTGGGGGGCATGGCTCAGTTTTGGGGATTGGTTTGGCTATGTGTATCCAGAGGCTTTGACGGAGGGCGCCAGCAAGGAGGTGCAGGCTGCCTTTGCAGCAGCCCAGAAAAGCGCACTTGGCTTTTGGTATTACCAATATCTGATTGCCGCGTTTCTACTGTTTACAGGCTTCTGGATGCGGTTTTCGCCACATGAATGGAACCGCTGGTCAGTTGCAGGCTCATCCTTGATTGTTTTCGTGACGTGGTTCCAGGTCCAGATCGACGTCATGATTAACGAATGGTTCGGCCGTTTCTACAACACCATTCAGAAGGCCCTGACCAAACCAAACAGCATTGAAAGTACTGAATTTACGGGGCATTTATGGACATTCGCACTTATTGCAGCAGTCTATATGCTCGTTGCGGTTCTCAATCACTTCTTCACAAGTCATTATGCTTTTCGCTGGCGCACGGCAATGAACAACTACTACATGGACCGTTGGGACCGTCTCCGCCATATCGAAGGCGCATCTCAGCGTATCCAGGAAGATACGATGCGCTTTGCGACAATCACCGAAAATCTGGGGACACGTTTCCTAGATTCGGTTATGACGCTACTGGCATTTCTGCCCATTTTATGGGGACTTTCTAATCATGTGAAAGAGCTGCCTCTGATCGGAGAGATCCCGCAAGGGCTTGTATTTGTGGCAATCCTGTGGGCGCTCGGTGGAACGGTTTTACTGGCCGCCGTTGGTGTCAAACTCCCAGGCCTTGAATTCCGTAATCAGCGCGTTGAGGCAGCTTACCGGAAAGAACTTGTAATCGGTGAAGATCACCAGGAGCGCGCCGAACCGCCAACAATTGCTCAACTTTTTGGTGATGTACGCCGTAATTATTTCCGGCTGTATTTTCATTACATGTATTTCAATATCGCAAGATATTCATACCTGCAGTTCAGCGTGATTGTGCCCTATCTCGCGCTTGCCCCGACAATTGTGGCCGGAACGATTACCCTTGGAATTATGCAGCAAATCGTAAGGGCCTTTGGTCGTGTTGAGAGCTCCTTCCAGTTTCTCGTGCATTCGTGGACGACAATCGTTGAACTCATCTCAATTTACAAACGCCTGGCGGCATTTGAAGCGACCCTTCAGAATAAAGAGTTGACTGGCATCGAACTTGAAGTTGGGCCGGGACCGGCAGGTCAGCCGGCCGAATAAGTCAAACACAGAAGTCCTGCAAATATGGCCCGCGCCCTATTTTGCAGGACTTTTTTTACCGGCTGGGTTCCGCTTTGCCGGAGAAACCGCAATAACGCGTTTTGAAGCCAGCTGTTGAATAAAAGCTTTGCGCAATGCAGAGGAACTTGCGGCTGATTTACCAGCTGCAGCTTTCTTGGTTGCTGCGGTTTTGGATTTTGCCGTAGTTTTAGCAGCCGTCTTTTTTGCAGATGTTTTAGCTGCAGACTTTTTTGTGGGTGCAGCTTTCGCCGCTGCCGCCTTTGTTACGGTCTTTTTGGCTGTTATCTTTTTTGCCGCTGTCTTTTTAGTTGCTGTCTTCTTTTCTGAAACCTTCATACCCCTGTCCTTTTTCTCACCTATTCCAATCTTGATTGAGAGCTTTTCACACAATACAAAAGCGAAATGCGCCTTTGCTTTTATAATCTCTATGTCTTACGCCAAACAGGTTTGGCAGATAGTTGATATATAGAAAAAGATAAATATAGTTAACGTGTTTATAAAAATAACTTTATTTATCTTCAGTTTACTTCATGACAAACAAAAGTATTTTGTATTCTTTACCAGTGCATAGACCAGCCTCATCCAGATATGGAAATATGGAAATATGGAACATTTGATTAACCTAACCGTGCACGCGCATTGTTGCAAAGCACACGCAATTTACGCGTGTTACTTGTAGAGCCAATGCGGCATGAAGCCATGAGAATACTCCGGCTAAAGTCTACTTTTAGAATCGTCCATGATGACGTTGATATGCGCCAACCGGACGCTGTGGCAACCAGCTTTGCATTTC
Organism: uncultured Filomicrobium sp.; assembly: GCA_964449195.1. Classification (GTDB taxonomy): domain Bacteria; phylum Pseudomonadota; class Alphaproteobacteria; order Rhizobiales; family Hyphomicrobiaceae; genus Tectiglobus. Next base: position 13,355 of record CAYUYL010000028.1, on the reverse strand, counting down.
TTCAACATATGTCTGCGGCAAATCAAAAGCCGTTGCGCCCGGCAGCATGGCATTGAGCATGTAGTGGGGCCGCGCACGGCCAGGCCGGCGATGTGCGCCAACATATGTTATTGCTGGCTTTATTACACCATCGGCAAAGCGCACACGAACCCACACTCTGCGGTATGTACCGCGCGCGACGCCTTCCCACCTGTCCATAATGGCAACGTGAGAGAGATGGAATTTCCACAGCCCGCCATGAACAACGGCCCCCTCAGTCCTCACAATATTCGCTGTCCCTCGCGTCGTCAGGATAAGCCGCCAGTCATGGAGCGCAGCGCGAGCAACCGCCCGGGCGCCAGGGCAACGCGCATGCATTTGTGGCGGATACAGATTTGATCCGTAGGCAAAGTAAAGCATTGTGTTCGCTCAAATTCAGCCTGCAAAAATCTAAAGGTGTTTTTTTCCTGACGTCGCCGGGCGCCGAAAGACAAAGAGCCGCTTCAAGATGCGGGTTCATCCGCACCTTAGTTTTCATCATCCTCGTCGTTGACAGATGTACCGATGATGCCAGTTACATCGCCGCCTTCATCATCTTCTTCTTCAAGGAAAGTATCATCATCTGCATCGCCGGCGTCACCTTCAATCTCGGCATCGGCATCCTCCAGGCTGACCAGCGCGTCGTCATCGCTCACCTCTTCACCGTCGCCTGCATCAAGATCGTTTGGAATAGAGGCAGCAGGAGCCACTGATGGGCTCGCTTCCGTGCTCTCAGTATCTTCCTCTGTATCCTCTTCCACGATTGCGGGGGCTAAACGATATTCAACCTGACAGATCGGACAAAAAACGGGATCACGGTTGAGATCGTAAAATCGTGCGCCGCATTCCGGATTCTGACACGTGCGCTTGGTGCCACGTGCTTCTTTCGTAGACATTTGGAAAACCTCTTGATTTGGTAGAATTTTGCAGCCTCTGACATGAACCGGCGTCCAATGTCAAAGTGAAATTATGTTGTTAACAGTTAAGAGATAAAACCGCGGCATTGACAGCCGCATTCAGCAGCGCTCTATTCAGCGCAGACCAACCATTAAACCACATCGGCAGCATTATGGCCAATCCACTTGCCGCAAAGCAATCTGACGCCCTTTGCGGAACCGTCACTGTCCCCGGAGATAAATCTATTTCTCATCGGGCGTTAATTTTTGGTGCATTATCGACAGGCACAACCAACATACGCGGTCTTCTTGAAGGCGAAGACGTGATTAACACAGCTAAGGCCCTGACAGCTTTGGGTGCGCCTGCTCAAAAAGCCGGAGACGTCTGGCAGATTAGGGGCGCAGGTCCCGGCGGTCTGACCCAGCCAGTCCCCGACACCCTGGATTTCGGCAATTCAGGCACCGGTGTTCGCTTGATGCTTGGCGTACTTGCCGGCCATGATGTTACTGTAACATGCGTCGGTGATGCTTCTTTAAGCCGCCGTCCAATGGGCCGTGTGACAATACCGCTCAAACAGATGGGACTGATTATTGACGACGCGCGCGATACGCTGCCAATGACCATAACCGGCACATCGCAATTGATACCCATTGAATATACGCTTCCCGTGCCGTCCGCCCAGGTCAAATCCGCAATCCTGATTGCCGGCCTGCATGCCCGCGGCACCACCAGCGTGATCGAAACCGAAGCAACCCGGGACCACACCGAGCGCATGCTGCGCTATTTCGGCGCCAACGTTGAAACCAGGCGCGAAGGAGAGAAAACACGGATTACCGTTCACGGTCACCCTGAGATGAGCGGGCGCGACATCATGGTACCGGGCGACCCGAGTTCGGCTGCTTTTCTTGCTGCCGCAGCTGCCATTGTGCCGGGATCAGATGTGACCATTCGCAATATCCTCTACAATCACACACGGACGGGTTTTTATCAGTGCCTTCAGGAAATGGGCGCCAACCTGACAATTGAAAACCAGCGCGAAGAAGGCGGCGAGCCGATTGCAGATTTGCGCTTGCAATCATCAGAACTCAAAGGAATTACAGTTCCGCCCGACCGTGCCCCCAGTATGATTGATGAATATCCTATCCTTGCCGTTGTTGCAGCTTTTGCCTCAGGCGAAACAATCATGCAGGGCCTTGGCGAGTTAAAGGTTAAGGAAAGTGACCGCCTTGCAGCAACCGCTGCAGGGCTTATAGCAAACGGCGTTGAAGCGATTATCTCCGGCACGACGCTGATTGTGAGAGGAGGCTCACAGAACGTGCCCGGAGGCGGCACAGTGACCACTCATTTGGATCACCGCATTGCCATGGCGTTCCTGATCCTGGGCCAAGGCGCGAAAGCTCCCGTTACGGTTGACGACGGTGATGTGATAGCCACCAGCTTCCCAGAGTTCCGCGCGCTGATGCAAGATATAGGCGGCAACATCGGCCCCGTCGAAGAGGCAAGCCAATGATTATCGCAGTTGACGGTCCCGCTGCATCAGGCAAGGGAACACTTGCCCGGAAGATTGCAGAACAAAATGGTTATGCCTACCTCGACACAGGCTTGCTTTACCGCGCCGTCGCCCGGGACGTGAAGCAGGCCGGCGGGTCACCAGAAGTAGAGGCCGATGCTGTGGCAGCTGCTCACGCCCTTGATTTAGAGACATTATCTGATCCAGCCTTACGCTTAGTCGATATCGCCGACGCAGCATCCGTCGTGGCCTCGCACCCAGCTCTTCGTGAGGCGTTACTTGAGCTGCAACGTACATTCGCTAGACGGCATGCCGACCCCGGCGCGGTCTTGGATGGCCGCGATATTGGCACGGTTATCTGCCCAGATGCAGACGTCAAACTCTTTATAACGGCAAGTGTCGAAGCACGCGCCGAACGCCGGTTTCTAGAACTCAAAGGACACGGTGAAACCATCAGCCGGGAAGATATTCTTGCCGCAATAATAGCACGCGACAAGCGTGATAGGGAAAGATCCCAATCGCCGATGCGGCCAGCTGAAGATGCCTTATTGCTAGATACGACTAATTTAGATAGAATAGAGACACTTGACGCTGCTGATGAACTGATCAGAAGGAAGATCAGCCAAGAGAGCACATGAGTATGTGTTCAAATCCAGTTGGTGGGCGTAGCCTTTTACATGCAGTCGTTCGGCAAAATTAATTCGAAGCCAGCAATTTTTATGCGGCAACCGTCATGTACCTGCATGACGGTTTTTGCGTGTTTGTTGTCCTCGCCCATAACATAGCCATTAGAGACGCCTGCTTTATGCACATATGCAAGTAGCAGGATACCGGTGGCATTCCATAATAACTGACCTAAAGGCCCTGAAAACCAGATGAGTATGACTGAACTAGATAATCAAATGATGCCCAGCATCGAAGACTTTGAAGCGTTATTGAACGAAACACTGGCTGCAGACGTTGCTTATGAAGGCAATGTGGTGCGCGGCCGCGTTGTTGGCATAGAAAAAGATCTCGCCGTAATCGACGTCGGCTTGAAAATGGAAGGGCGCGTTCCGCTCAAGGAATTTGCGATTGCCGGCAAAGATCCCGACATCAATGTCGGTGACGAAGTCGAAGTCTACCTGGAGCGCATTGAAAATGCGGCCGGTGAAGCCGTCCTCAGCCGTGACAAAGCGCGTCGGGAGGAAAGCTGGGTGAGGCTGGAAAAACAATTTGAAGCCGGGGAAAAAGTCACGGGTGTTATTTTCTCCAAGGTTAAGGGCGGCTTTACCGTTGACCTTGATGGCGCAGTCGCCTTTTTGCCAGGCAGCCAAGTTGATATCCGTCCGGTTCGCGATATCGGCCCGCTGATGCATCAGGAACAACCGTTTCAAATTCTGAAAATGGACCGCCGCCGCGGTAATATCGTCGTCTCACGCCGTTCCGTCTTGGAAGAAACCCGCGCCGAACAGCGTGCTGACATTGTCGCCCGTCTCGGTGAAGGTCAGGTGATCGACGGTGTTGTCAAAAACATTACAGACTATGGTGCATTCATTGATCTTGGTGGTATCGACGGGCTCCTGCATGTAACCGACATGGCTTGGCGCCGGGTTAATCATCCATCCGAAATTGTCAATGTTGGCGATACGATCAAAGTTCAGATTGTGCGCATTAATCCGGACACGCAGCGCATCAGCCTTGGCATGAAGCAGCTGCAGGAAGACCCGTGGCACAGCATCAATACAAAATATCCGCTGGGCTCCAAATTCGAGGGCACAGTTACGAATATCGCGGATTACGGCGCATTTGTTGAACTGGAAGCCGGTGTTGAAGGCCTGATCCACGTCTCAGAGATGAGCTGGACCAAGAAGAACGTCCATCCTGGCAAAATCGTTTCCACAAGCCAAAAAGTCGATGTTCAGATTCTTGAGGTTGATCCCCAAAAGCGCCGTATTTCCCTTGGCCTCAAGCAAACCCAGGACAATCCTTGGGAAGCCTTCCTCGCGAAACATCCGAAAGGCACGGAAGTCGAGGGCCCAATCCGCAATATCACGGAATTTGGTCTTTTCATCGGACTTGATAATGGTGTCGACGGCATGGTCCATTTATCCGATCTTGACTGGAATAAAACCGGTGATGAGGCTATCAAGGACTATACGAAGGGTGATGCGGTGCGTGCCGTCGTATTGGACGTTGATCCATCCAAGGAACGTATCTCCCTCGGCATTAAGCAGGTTGGCGGTGATCCGATGGAAGCCATGGAAGGCTTTAAGCGCGGCGATCCTGTAACATGTGAGGTTATCAATGTTCAGGAAAACGGCATTGAGATCAAAGTTGCCGAAAGCGATATGACAAGCTTCATCAAGCGTTCTGACCTATCTCGCGACCGCTCTGAGCAGCGGCCAGAGCGCTTTAATGTCGGCGACAAGGTCGATGCTGCGATCACGTCCATCGATAAAGCAGCACGTCGCGTAGGTGTCTCTATTAAATCACTTGAAATCGCCGAGGAAAAACAGGCTGTCGAGCAATACGGTTCATCTGATTCCGGTGCATCCCTGGGCGATATCCTTGGCGCGGCTATGAAGAAAAGCCAGAATGAGGACGAATAGCTCAAGCCTTTGAGAACACACGTATAGAAATGTCACGAGGATAATGGGGCATGCGGCATAATAGCCGCCTCCCCAACACAACACTTCTAATTTGACGCTTTATTTTCAAAGCTTCACCTTTAAGAAAGCGGAATGGGCTCTTGATTGTGCCCTGACCTCACAATTTCTGAACGGCCTTTTCCGGCATTCAGGCGTTCACGCCAGAACACTGAGGCATTTTCGGTTCAAGTTGTATACATCGCATCTCCAGCCCACTCCCCAGTCCAGCCGCTCGTGAGATCGTGGCTTTGGGTGGCCGGGCGGAGGGTAGGAAGGTCAAGTTGATACAAAAAGACTCTAGTGCTCTAGAGTAAAACGTGCTGTGCTTCACCATTAAGCGCGCCCGTTATATTCTGCGTGCTTTGTTCATTGTACCTAGAGGTTTAGCACAACCTGCTCGCGTTTGCTGAACACCAATATACTAAAGCTGTATCAAAAGAATACAATTTGCCTCATCCCAGAAGAGTTCTTTACCTTGCATTGACATGCATTGTCGAACATCTTCGAGACAGATTAACTTAGGGAAGCCGACATGAGCTTGGAAACCGAAGCTGTATTAGATCGCCGCCGCCTGCGACGCAAGCTTGGCATATGGCGGTCTCTGGCAATCATTGCCGTGGTAGCGGTACTCGCTGCAATCGCTGCCTTTACGGCCGATGATGGCGCCCTGATCGGCAAATCACAAATCGCGCGCGTCACAATTTCAGGTGTAATTTCCGAAGATCGCAGACAACTCAAAATGCTGCGGAAAATCGCCAAGGCGGATCATGTCAAAGGTGTCATACTGGCAATTAACAGCCCTGGCGGCACGACAACAGGGGCAGAAGCCTTGTTTGAGGGAATCCGCGCGCTTGCACAAAACAAACCTGTGGTTGCACAATTTGGCACGGTTGCAGCTTCTGCCGCATACATCACTGGCTTAGCCTGCGATTATATCGTTGCGCGCAGCAACACCATTACCGGATCCGTCGGGGTTATTATGCAATGGCCTGAGCTTTCAGGCTTGCTCGATAAAATCGGCGTTAAAATAAATGAGATTAAAAGCGGTCCGCTTAAAGCCGAACCCTCCCCTTTCAAGCCCATACCACCTGAAGCCCGTGAGATTTCACAAGAAATGATCGCTGAAGGCCAACGCTGGTTTATTCGCCTTGTCGAACAGCGCCGTAATATCAAAGTCGACAATGTTCCGGGATTACGGAAAGGCCGTGTGTATCTTGGCCGCGCGGCGCTAAAATATAAACTTATTGATGAATTGGGTGGCGAGCAGAAAGCCATTGAATGGATGGTGCAAAGGCGTCAAGTTGCAGCGGGCACCAAAGTCGTCGACTGGAAACCAGAAAACACGCTTGAATGGAATTTTGCAGGTGCAACGGCGGCCTTTTTCTCAGATGTGATTATCGCAACCGCACGGGAGGTGGGCAAGTCTACAACGGCTGACGGCCAAGTTGGCGCGCTGACACTCGATGGGCTTGTTTCTATGTGGAAACCTGGTAAAAATTAACAAAATCGCAATAGTCCAAATGAGTTGAAGCGCTGTGATAAAGTCTGAGTTAATACAAAAAATAGCCCTCGCAAATCCACATCTTTATCAACGCGATGTTGAGCGCATTGTTAACGTGGTTTTCAACGAGATCATCGAAGCGTTAGCCAGAGGCGACAGAGTTGAACTTCGAGGCTTTGGTGCGTTTACAGTCAAGCGTCGAGCGCCTCGTGTTGGCCGAAACCCACGTACTGGCGCAGCAGTGAATGTTGATGAGAAGCATGTCCCGTTTTTCAAGACTGGAAAAGAACTACGAGATCGCTTAAATAGTAAGGATAATCAGGAAATGAGTCATTAGACTTTAAATTTTTACATCCTTATAGAACGTTATTGGGTTATGGGTGGTTGTAGATGTCATTTGTTTATCATCAACCACACATAGCTTTTATGTTTTCATACCAATACTTGAAAGTGAAAGCGAAGGAATTTAAATCGTGCTCGGACGTTTAATCGGAATGCTCTTGGTCATCGTGATCACGATTGCATTGTTATCATTGGCAATCGCCAACAGGCACGAAGTACGTTTTATTTTAGACCCTTTCAATCGCGAAAACCCAGCTATTTTCTTATCTTTCCCGTTCTTCATCTTTATGTTTATTATGCTTGCCCTTGGTGTATTTCTAGGCGGCACGGCCAGCTGGCTCTCTCAAGGCAAATGGCGCAAAACAGCACGTCAGCGTACTCAGGAAGCGATGCGATGGAAGGCTGAAGCAGAACGCCTGGCGAAAGAGCGTGACGAGCAGGTGATTAGCCAAAAGCGATTGCTTGCGAACTCTTAATACATAACAGCCGGCCCGTGAAACTTGACTAAGGCCACAAGGTCTACTGAATTTCAACTTCAAGTTACTTGTCATCGCTTTAACAACAGCAAGCGCTTACACAAAGCCTGTTGACGCTCCGCGCACAAGAGCGGGTTAAATTTTTATATGAATACAAAAGTTAAGATATGCGGCCTGACTACAGAGGCAGATATAGATGCGGCTCTTGAATGCGGCGCAGACTATATAGGGTTGGTTTTTTTCGAGCCAAGCCCGCGCAACGTCTCCATTAAAGATGGCAAACGGCTTGCCCAATACGTTGCCAGGCGCACCAAGATTGTGGCTCTCATGGTCAATGCCGATGACACTCTTGTCAACAAGATCGCATCTGAAGTACGACCCGATATTTGTCAGCTCCATGGCAACGAGAGCATTGAGCGCATCGGCCGGATTGCGGCGCTGACGGGGTGCGAAATGATGAAAGTGATCAAGGTTGCAAGCCAGGAAGATGCTGAACAGGCCCTGACCTATAAAGACATCTCTGACTATATCCTGTTTGATGCCAAAGCGCCAAAAGGCTCTCCGCTTCCTGGAGGCAACGGGCTGCAATTCGACTGGCGCGCACTTGAAACTGTAAAATCAAAAATCGATTATATGCTGTCCGGTGGCTTGACCCCTGAAAATGTGCAACAAGCTATTCAGCTCACCGGCGCGCATACTGTTGATGTTTCATCCGGCGTAGAAAGTGCGCCCGGCCGCAAGGATCCCGCGCGAATTCGCGCCTTTCTTCACGCCGCTAAAGGCCTATGATCCGCTTCAACCGCGGCCAACAAACTTTGGGAATGTTATGGCACAACAAGAAAGTTTCATTGACCAGCCCGCACCGAATACATATCGCTCAGGCCCTGATGAGCGTGGATATTTTGGTAACTTTGGCGGCCGCTTCGTTGCAGAAACACTCATGCCGCTTATCCTCAGCCTTGAACAGGCTTATAACGAGGCAAAGGAAGATGATGGTTTCAAAGATGAATTGAACCTGCTTCTCAGTCACTATGGCGGGCGCCCATCACCGCTCTACTTTGCAGAACGCTTCACTGAGCATCTTGGTGGCGCTAAAATTTACTTCAAACGCGACGAGCTTAACCACACCGGCAGCCATAAAATAAATAATTGTCTTGGCCAGATCCTGCTTGCGCGCCGCATGGGCAAAACTCGGATTATCGCAGAGACCGGTGCTGGCCAGCACGGCGTTGCGGTTGCCACCGTTTGCGCCAAATACGGGATGCCTTGTGAAATATATATGGGTGCCACCGACGTTGAACGCCAAAGCCCCAATGTGGCGCGCATGAATCTTCTCGGTGCCAAAATTAACGCGGTTACGTCCGGCGCCGGCACGTTGAAAGACGCGATGAATGAAGCACTGCGTGACTGGGTTACCCATGTCCATGATACATACTATATCATCGGTACAGCCGCAGGCCCGCACCCTTATCCGCAAATGGTCCGCGATTTTCAGTCCGTTATCGGCAATGAAGTTCGTGAACAGATGATGGCATCCGAAGGACGCCTGCCTGATAGCTTAGTGGCTTGCATTGGCGGCGGTTCAAACGCAATAGGCTTATTCCATCCTTTCCTTGATGATAAAGACGTAGCGATTTATGGTGTTGAAGCTGGCGGTCACGGCATTGATGTGGAAAACGGCCATGCTGCGTCCATGACAGGCGGCAAGCACGGTGTTCTGCATGGCAATCGCACATACCTTCTGCAGGATGGCGATGGCCAGATTCTTGAGGGCCACTCAATTTCAGCTGGCCTGGATTATCCCGGGGTCGGCCCGGAACATGCCTGGCTTAAAGACAAGGGCAGAGTTCAGTACGTTCCTGTGACCGATAAGGAAGCGCTGGAAGCATTGCAGCTTTGCACAAAGCTCGAAGGTATTATTCCAGCACTTGAGCCGTCGCATGCGCTGGCCCATGTAATAAAACTCGCACCATCATTGCCAAAAGATCATCTTCTTGTCATGAACCTATGTGGACGCGGTGATAAAGACCTCTTCACCGTTGCCGAAGCCATCGGCATGGATATGTAAATGGCTATTTCGCTACCCCATGTGCCCCGACAAGAATGAACAAAGAGTTTCCGCGTGAGTAAGTCTGAAAACAATCGTATTGATCAACGCTTCGCCAACTTGAGCACCTCAGGGCGAACGGCGTTTTTGCCATTTATCACTGCTGGCGATCCGGACTTTGAAACATCAAAAGAAATTCTTTTGGGCCTGCCCGCCGCTGGCGCAGACCTTATTGAACTAGGTATGCCGTTTTCTGACCCGATGGCCGATGGGCCAGCCATACAGGCAGCCTCGCGACGTGCACTCAAGGCTGGCCAGACGATGGAAAAAACGTTAAACATGGTCCGCCAATTCCGGATCGGGGATGCTGAAACGCCGATTATTCTGATGGGATATTATAATCCCATCTACGTTTACGGCGTGGAACGTTTCGTGACGGATGCAAAAGCTGCTGGCGTTGACGGCATGATCGTCGTAGATGTGCCGCCGGAAGCGGATGATGAATTGTGCATTCCGGCGATCGACAAAGGGTTGTGCTTTATTCGTCTTGCAACGCCTACGACGGATGCGGCACGCCTTCCGAAAGTCTTGCAAAATACCAGCGGCTTTGTCTATTACGTGTCAATTACAGGCATAACTGGCTCAGCATCGGCAGACTTGCAGGAGGCAGCAGCTCAGATCGCACGCATTCGTGCGGCAAGCACACTACCAGTCGGTGTTGGCTTCGGTATTAAAACCCCAGAGCAAGTTGCCGCTATGTCAAAATACGCAGATGCTATAATTGCCGGTTCCGTTTTAGTAACCGAGATTGCTCAAAGCCTTGATTCAGAAGGCCGAGCCACTGGTAAAACTGCAGCTTCTGTTTTAAACCTAGTCACAAAATTGTCGGCACCACTTAAATCTTAAGCCGAATGCAACATGCGAAACCTGTCGTTTCTGCTATGCAGAACGATTGGTAACGCAAATCGTATCTCTTAATTGCGGCCGTATTAAAGGAGGCCAGAGCGTGAATTGGATCAGCAACGTTGTGCGCCCGCGCATTCGAAGCTTGCTTACAACCAAGCGCGAAGTGCCGGACAACATGTGGATCAAATGCCCTGAAACAGGGCAAATGGTTTTTTACAAAGACCTGGAGGCGAACCAATTTGTCGTTCCTGGCTCAAATTTCCATATGCGAATGGCAGCCGATTTACGTCTAAAATCCGTGTTTGACAATGGCTTTTTTGAGACCGTCCCAGTTCCACCTGTGCCCTCCGATCCGTTGAAGTTCCGCGACGGGCGCCGCTACGTTGACCGCCTTAGGGATGCACGCTCTGACACCTCTATGGACGACGCCGTACTCGTGGGAGAGGGCCTGCTTGATGGTCAATCGATCGTCGCTGCCGCACAAGATTTCCGCTTTATGGGCGGCTCGCTCGGCATGGCAGCAGGTGAAGCAATTATTACCGGAATGTTACACGCCGTAAAATTGAAGACGCCTTTTATTCTATTTACGGCATCAGGCGGTGCACGCATGCAGGAAGGCATTCTATCACTGATGCAGATGCCACGCACAACAATCGCCGTCCAACAGTTACGCGACAATAATCTACCTTACATCGTCGTACTAACCGATCCAACCACCGGCGGTGTCACAGCATCTTATGCGATGCTAGGAGACGTTCATATTGCAGAGCCCGGTGCATTGATTTGTTTTGCCGGCCCGCGCGTTATTCAACAGACGATACGTGAGGAATTACCAGAGGGCTTCCAGCGCGCTGAATATCTCTTAGAACATGGCATGATCGACATGGTTGTCCATCGCCATGAATTACGGGAAACTTTATCCAAGCTCGTCAACCTGTTTACACTCAAGGTTAATAACAAAACAAAAGATGCAACCGCTTCACAGGGCATGGTAACAGGAGCTCTTCCTCCTCCTCCTGAGCAAACCGATACGAGCGATCGGGAAAGTATTCAAGAAAGTGATAAGACCTCTTCTCAGCCAGCCAAATCAATGAATGGCGCTGCGGCGCCTGAAATGGAGAAGGTAACTCATCATTCAAATGGTGATGCTACTTCACAAGATGCGCTTCAAATAGAACAGTTGGATAGTAATGCTAAAGAGCCAAATACAGCACAGGCTCAAAATCCTCGGCATAAGGCATCGTAAGATAAAAGCGGCAAGGACATAAATTATATGATTATAGCCCTTTCAAGATACATTTTTCATCTTCCAACATATTGATAATGCAACCGGCAGATAGGCAGTTGAGAAGAATCTCAGTCGCCCGTCAAGCCTTCAGGACAGCCGCTATTTTGGCCAACCACTCTATTTGAAAAGCCAAGTCTTCACTTGGGTCATGCTGCGTATGCTCATAGGGCCTCGCGGTATAATTTTTAATCTTGATCACTGACAATGGTCAGCGCATGACAAAGCCTTACAAAAGTGCGGCTCTTCTCGATGAATTACAGAAGCTGCATCCACTTCTTATTGATTTATCGCTCGATCGCATTCACGAATTATTGGATCGTCTGGGAAGACCGCAGGATAAACTGCCGCCCATCATTCATGTTGCCGGCACAAATGGCAAAGGTTCAACCATTGCTTTTCTTCAAGCCATGCTCATAGGCGCTGGCAAACGGGTCCACACGTATACATCACCACATCTGGTGCGCTTTCATGAACGCATTCAACTGGCAAACAAAAAGGGGCAGACGCACCCCATTTCCGATGATTTTCTTGTTGAGACGCTCGAACACACCAGCGCGGTGAATGATGGAGCGCCCATGACATTTTTTGAAATCACGACTGCAGCGGCCTTGATAGCTTTTTCCCAAACACCGGCGGACGTCCTGCTGCTTGAAGTCGGCCTCGGGGGACGTCTTGATGCTACGAATGTGATCAAAGCTCCTAAGCTTTCAGTTATCACACCTGTTTCCATTGACCATAGCGATAAACTTGGCGCCACCCTTGAACTCATCGCCTTTGAAAAAGCCGGCATCCTAAAACCTGACATCCCTGCTGTCATTGGGCCGCAAGATCCAGCAGCCATCACGTCAATTAAGCAAACAGCACAGCGCGTTGACAGCCCCCTTTACTGCTTCGGACAGGATTTTATGGCCTTTGAGGAACGAGGCCGGCTGATCTTTCAATCCGAACAACGGTTGATAGACTTGCCGCTGCCTCATCTCATTGGCCGCAATCAAATTATCAATGCAGGTGTTGCAATCGCAGCCGCACAGCTGTTCACAGACGGCTCAATAAGTGATCAGGCTTTGGAACATGGTCTTCAAAAGGTCAACTGGCCAGCACGTTTCACACGTCTTTGCGAAGAGCCGTTCACAAGCTGGGGCAGCCCGGAAACTGAACTCTGGCTTGATGGCGGTCATAATCCCGACGCGAGTGAAGCCTTGGCCCAAACACTTGCCGACTTGCAGGACCGCTCCCATAAACCCACTTACCTAATTACAGGAATGTTGGACAGCAAAGACCCAGCTGGTTTTTTGGTGCCGTTCTCAGGCTTGATCAAAAAACTCTACGCTGTGCCAATCCCAGAAAATATCTCATCAATAGAGCCGGAAGCATTAGCAGACTATGCACGATCGGCCGGATTAAAGGCACACACTGCCAGTGATGTGCGTTCCGCCATCATTGCGATAGAAGAACTGCACACCGGTCCAAAACGCATCTTAATCTGTGGTTCTCTGCATCTGGCGGGGGCCGTTTTGGCAGCAAGCGAAAAAGACCTATTTACCTGAATTCACCTTTATCTGACGCAAAGCTTCAACCTTCATTTTGTCATAAAGGCCAAAATTAAGGTTGTAGTAATCCTGCTCCATCCCCACAGACTATCAGCAATCATCCATCAACCTAAATCCTGCAGTTAAGCGCTGGTGTTATACATACCGTACATGAGGTTGCTGCTCCCCGGCGAGAGGTGAGATCCTTTCG
>CAYUYL010000027.1:0-16447 GCA_964449195.1 uncultured Filomicrobium sp. | reverse complement strand
TCCTGTCGCCTAAAGGCGAGGGGTTTACTGATCCCCTATTAAAGACTCTAAATGACCGTTTTGTCGATCCGATCGAAGAAGGTTTTGATGTCACGCTCAGGATTGCGGACCTCCGGGACACGAGCCTGATCGCCCGCAAGCTGGCACCCTGCAGACGCGTGCTGGTCGCATCACCAGAATACATCCGCAAATATGGCGCACCTGAAACGCCAGGTGACCTGGCAGACCATTTCAGCCTGAATTACGGGCATACCACCCTACTCCAGCGTTGGCACTTACAGCATAAGAGCGGCATGATCAACGCCCCGATCAATTCACGGCTGTGCTCAAACAACGGTGATGTTCTACGCGACGCGGCAATTACTGGGCATGGTATCACCAAACTGCCGATATTCCTGGCGGGAGATGATATCATAGCCGGCAGATTACAAATTATACTCCCTGATTATCCGCCAACAGAACTTGGCATTTACGCGCTATACGCACCACACAAATATCTGGCAGCCAAGACCCGCCTATTCATTGACTTTCTCGTTGAAAGGTTTGGCCCGCAACCGCCCTGGGATAAGGGACTTGAAGTTTAAAGTCTTTCTACCCAAATCGCATTGCATCACCGGCCCGCTACCCCTCTCAAGATGACATAGATCAAGCAACTGAAAGTACAATCTTGCCAATATGGCCTTTCTTTTCGAATTCAGTTTGTGCGGCGGCAATATTCTGCAAAGGATAAGTTGCAGCCACCAGCGGCTTCACGCGCCCCTGTTCAATGCAGGTTACCAGATGGCCAAAAACACCACCGCCCAGAACCGTGCAGCCGAAGAAGGTGAGATCCTTGAGGTAAAGCGTTCTGACATCCAATTCCACCATTGGTCCCGCAATGGCACCGGCAACGGCATAGCGGCCATGCGGGCGCAGCACATCGAGAAGTGACGGCCATAGCGCGCCGGCGACGAGATCGATAACCACGTCAACACTGCTGGGGCCGATGCTGTCGATATAGCTTTCATCGCGCGCCACGATCAGGTCGGCTCCCAGCCTCTGGAGCATATCAGCTTTTGAGGGGCTGGTTACAGCAATAACGGTAGCACCACGCACCTTAGCCAGTTGCACCGCCGCAGACCCAACACCCCCGGATGCTCCCGTCACCAGAACCGTTTCACCAGTTCCCGCACGCGCGCGCGTGAGCATATTTTCAGCTGTTGAATAGGAACATGGAAACGAGGCCAGTTCGATATCGGTCAGATCGCTTTCGATTTTATAGGCATGGCGAGAGGCTACCCGCGTGTACTGCGCAAAACCGCCATCGCATTCAGAGCCAAAATACCAGGGACTTTGCAATCTCTCGCCATTGGCCTCAACAAGACAGGGCTCGATGATCACCCTTTCGCCGATGCGTGACGCATCTACGCCATCGCCAACCGCCGCGATAGTTCCACAAACGTCCGCGCCCTGAATGCGCGGCAAGGCAAGAGCGTGTCCATTCCAGCCAGCATCGGCTGCGTCTGCGTCGCCCTTGGAATACCAGCCGGCCCTGGTGTTGATATCGGTGTTATTCACTCCGGCTGCCCTGACGCGCACAACAACATCCCCCGGACCAGGCGCTGGCGTTGGGATATCATCGCGAAACTCCAGCTTTTCAAATCCGCCGTGCCCTGTCAGGAGAACACCGGACATCTGCATAGGCAAAGCATTCATCATCCGCAATCTTTCCGAAATAAATGATGTCTGACACAACCGGCTGCATTCGCACACAAGGTATGATTTACTGTATCTTATGCCTCAATCATCTGCGGCCGCAGGGATAACGCCTTGGCGCACCAAGGCGTGGGTGTGTAGGGCCACGGCGGCGGCATTGGAGACATTCAGACTTGCAATCAAGCCCTGTGCATGAATACGCACGATAGCCGTACAGGCCTGACGCGTCGACTGGCGCAGCCCCCGTCCCTCCGCGCCAAGCACGATAGCTGTCGGGCGGCGCGCAAAAGCCGTCTCGATTGCTCCCTCGCCCGCGCCATCCAACCCGATAATCTCCAGACCTTCGCCGGCCAATACCGCGAGCCCCTTGGCAAGGTTTTGTATCAGCGCCACAGGCACCAGCTCCAAGGCGCCAGACGCGGACTTGGCCACCGTTTCGCAGAGTGGCGGACTATGCCGCCGTGTCATCACAACACCTGCACAGCCAAATACAGCACAGGAGCGCAAAACCGCTCCGACATTATGAGGATCTGTAATCTGATCCAGAACCACGATTGGATGGGTGCCGGCCTTGGCCACGGCAATCAGCTCATCAAGCGCGGGCTCAATAAGGTCACCGCATTTCACGAGCGCCCCCTGATGCACTGTATCAGCACCAAGACGGCGGTCGAGCTCCTTGGGCTCAACTTCGACAGCTTCTTCCAGCACGGTGTTTTGTAGCGCATCGGCCAGCCGATTGCGCGCATTTCGTGTGAGATAAATCGCGTGCACCTCGCGCCCCGGATTAGCCAGAACGGCCTCAACCGCATGAATGCCGTAAATCAGTACGTGCTCTTCGTGAGACTCAAACCGGCGTTTGCGCTGATACCTGCCGGCCGCCTGAGAGCGCTGAGCGCCGGAAGAGCGCCGTTGTTTGGAACCGGTATATGTCGGGGGCTTGGACATGACGTTGGTTTTTCATAAGACCATCCGGAATGAGGGGCCTGTCCTTTACTATCGAAACCGTTTACGAAATTATAGCGCTGCACCGCTCTCACGGGTATTAAAGAGCGTGTTTATTAAGAAAAGCGTAGCATTTTGTGTTTTATGCATAGTTTCACAAAGGATAATGCCACAATATGGCAAGTCTCGCATCATTTCATTGTTGACAATCGGCCAAGGTCACCGGATATATATGCGTCCTTAACTCATATCCGCAGATATGGACGAGCTTTATGATGAAGCGGCCGTTGTTACACATTTGAGATGGCCGCTTGATGATGTGGAGGGATGCCCGAGTGGCTAAAGGGGACGGGCTGTAAACCCGTTGGCTATGCCTACGTTGGTTCGAATCCAACTCCCTCCACCAAATCAACGCCGGGGCGATAAAATAAGCGGGTGTAGCTCAATGGTAGAGCCGCAGCCTTCCAAGCTGAAGACGTGGGTTCGATTCCCATCACCCGCTCCATTGCGCCGCCGCCGTATCGACCGCAAGTCATTGTAATATATGCACGTTTCCAAGAGCTGCTATTAGATTTTTTTCGCACCAAGTTGCATAACATTGCATTCAGCTTTTGGTACTGCATTGATCACCGTACAGTTGTTCCGCAACTTCAGGATCATCGATGAAAGGATTACGGTTGCCCTGGATTTCTGCAATCCGCCCATGCCGCCTGCGCTCGCTCTGATCAACCGGATCTTTTTGATGCCAAATCAAAAGCTGACAAAGATTACCCATATGGCGGCCTTCCCGCGTCGTCTGCACCTTTTTCACAAGTTGCAGGTCAGGCTCACGGCCGCTGCCTTCATAGCGAACATCCATGTAGAACAGGGAGCGTGCAATATCGCCTTTGATTTCGTCGCGCGGCTCAAACGTGGTTGCGCTCATAAAAGTATCCGGGGCTTCACCCTCAGGCCTTCCGCCTTCGCCAAAGTCGAGATTGCCCCTGTTATTATTGACCGACGCGTCAGCAGGACGGACGTGGTGGAGATCTGACTTCATGGGAAATTTTTTGGCACCGCGGGATTGAGGCCAAAGGTGCTCACGATTCCAGGCGTTCTTATTGCTATTGTTTCGCCGCCCGCTCAGGGTCTTGTCCTGGGTCCGGTCTGTATAGAATAACCGTAGCCTGCCTTGTGCACAAACATCCTTGTCAAGATCCGCGAGAACGCTCCAAAGTTTTTTATACGGCAAGGCTTTATGCCCGCTTCTGGCTTTCTCGTGCAACGTTACGCGCAAAGAATGTGCAACGGCACTTTGTGCACTGAGGGTAAGAGAGACAATCGCAAGACAAGCAACACCACGCATAATGATACCCTCAAAGAACGGCAAAAACGTTTATGAGGAGATTGAATGCAGTTTTGTAGGATTCATCAAGTGCTAATTTGTAGAATTAGCACCGCGATCGAAACACCTTAAAAAAAACAGCGCGATTTGTGTTAACGGCTCGTGGGAAGCAAAATCTGCATATCCTGCCCATTATAGGCCTCTGTTTTTCAAGAAAATTCCCTGGCTGCCCGGAGCAAGCTCAAAAGACTTGTCAATAGTGCTGAAACCGGACATTTTTTTTGGCTTGAAAGACCTAAAAGACAAGAAGCCACCCGATAGCCCAAACGCGTCCGCCAGAATTTAGAACGTTCTCCGGCTGAGACCATAAACTCTGTCATGCCGGGGCCTGTCACTGGCAACCAACCCTCCATCGAAACGGGAAAACGCTTGTCTGGCGGCACCGGCTTAAGTCTTGCTATGTGCATGTTTCCCAGACCACCACACTTGTTGAGTAATACATCCCGGCATTTATTGCCGGGATGAGCAAGATTTTGGTAAAATCAGAGAAAATCTTGGGTTCCAACAGATGTATCCGCTTAAGAAGGAGAGGCCAAAATTCTAATTATTTGTTAGATTTGGAGAGAGGTATCTCAAC
The DNA here is from genome assembly GCA_964449195.1 of uncultured Filomicrobium sp. Classification (GTDB taxonomy): domain Bacteria; phylum Pseudomonadota; class Alphaproteobacteria; order Rhizobiales; family Hyphomicrobiaceae; genus Tectiglobus. The sequence continues at coordinate 11,849 of CAYUYL010000027.1, read as the reverse complement.
ACCAAGGCTCAAAACACAAAGCAACACGGAGAAAGCATCCAAAGTCTCACGTCTGCCGGCCTGCGAACTTCTTCCAAGGCCCGCCGGGGTCCGTATGTTGATGCCCTGGCAAGGCATGGATGGCATGCCGTAGCCCGGGCGAACCGTGGCTCAACTGAGTGGGCGGTTCAATCGAATCGCATGTAAGCCGGACTTACAAACAGGATATCCCATGCAAGACGCTGCTTGTTGTGGATGCACATAGCATGTCTGATTACAGCCATAAGCAGCATGCTATAATCGCACCCATGATGGCGAATCAAAATGAAATTTCTGAGAGCCAAGCGGCAGACAAGCCTAAACTCAGCATTTCCCAGCGCGCGCTGCAGGCTGCCGCGCCGGCACCCGCTGATTATTTAGAGGCTCTCAATCCAGAGCAACGCACAGCTGTTGAAATGCTGGACGGCCCGGTTCTTGTGCTGGCAGGCGCCGGGACAGGAAAAACACGCGTTCTGACAACGCGTATCGCGCATATTTTGACAACCGGGCGGGCGTCCCCCTCACAGATCCTGGCAGTCACGTTCACGAATAAAGCCGCCAGAGAGATGAAAGAGCGGATTGGCAAGCATGTTGGCCAGGCTATTGAAGGCATGCCTTGGTTGGGCACTTTCCATGCAATCAATGTGCGTATTCTGCGCCGCCATTTTGAGCTGGTTGGCCTTAAGTCAGGCTTTACCATCCTCGATACAGATGATCAGATCCGCCTGATCAAGCAGGTAATTGAAGCCTCAAATCTCGACAAAGACCGTTGGCCGGCGCGGCAACTGGCCGGCCTGATCGACGATTGGAAGAACCGTGGCCTGACACCGGAGAAAGTCCCCAAGGGTGAAGCTTTTGTGTTCGCCAACGGCCAAGGGGCTAAGCTTTACGCTGCCTATCAGGCGCGCCTGAAAGAATTGAACGCGGTGGACTTCGGTGATCTGCTGCTCGAAGCCCTCAGACTTTTCATGGAAAATCCAGATGTTCTGGCGGACTATCAAAACCGATTCCGCTACATCCTCGTTGACGAATACCAAGACACCAACACCGTGCAATATCTATGGTTGCGGCTGCTGGCCCAGGGCTCACCCAACATTTGCTGCGTCGGTGATGATGATCAGTCCATTTATGGCTGGCGTGGTGCCGAAGTGGAAAATATTCTGCGCTTCGAACAGGATTTCCCGGGCGCTGAGATTGTGCGGCTGGAACGCAACTATCGCTCAACCGGTCACATTCTGGCCGCAGCCTCCGGCCTGATCTCGCAGAACCAAGGACGGCTTGGAAAAACACTTTTCACGGATGGGCAGGACGGTGAGAAAGTTACCGTCACCAGCGTGTGGGACGATGAAGAAGAAGCCCGCGGCATCGGTGAGGATATCGAAGCGCTGCGCAGACAAGAGCATTCCCTGAACGAAATCGCCATTCTGGTGCGGGCATCATTTCAGATGCGCGCCTTTGAGGACCGCTTCGTTACGCTTGGCATGCCTTACCGCGTCATTGGCGGACCGCGTTTCTATGAACGCCAGGAAATCAAGGATGCCATTGCCTACCTTGAAATCACACAAAACCCGCTGAATGACCTCAAATTTGAACGCATCGTCAATGTACCCAAGCGCGGCATCGGTGATAGCTCCGTGCGCCGTATTCGCGAATTGGCACGCGCGCGTGGTCTGCCGATGTTCCATGCGGCCCGCGAAATTTGCGAAACCGAGGAAATTCGCGGTAAGGCCAGACGGTCGCTTTCCGGATTGATGCAGAGTTTTGAATGCTGGAATCGGGAGCTCGGCAACCAGCGTCACACTGATCTGGCTGAGATGATTCTCGATGAAAGCGGGTATACCGCGATGTGGCAGGCTGACAAAAGCCCGCAAGCCCAATCGCGCCTGGAAAACCTGAAAGAATTGATCCGATTTATGGATGAGTTCGATTCGCTAAGCGGCTTTCTGGAGCACGTCTCGCTTGTAATGGATACGGAACAGGCCAACGATGGCGAGCGCGTCACATTGATGACGCTGCATGCCGCCAAGGGGCTGGAATTTGATACCGTGTTCCTGCCCGGCTGGGAGGAAGGACTGTTTCCGCACCAGCGTTCCATCGACGAAAGCGGTCTTGCAGGACTGGAAGAAGAGCGCCGCCTTGCCTACGTCGGTCTGACACGCGCACGCAGGATGGCAAAGATATCCTTTGCCCAGAACAGGCGAACGCGCGGGCTCTATCAGCAGGCTGTCGCGTCACGCTTTGTGGATGAGTTACCTGAAAATCATGTCGCTGTGCAGGAAAGCCGTTCGCCCTTTGGCGGCACATACCGGAACTTCAATAGCGCAACTGCAAACCCTTATGGATCAAGCCGATTTGAGAATGCCGCTCCATTTTCCGAAAGCAGCTATGACACGCCAGGCTGGCAGCGGGCGCAGCAACAACGGCGGCAGCAGAAGACAGCTCAAAACCAGCCCCGGCGCCGTCCTGTGCAGATTGAAGGTAAGATTGTTGCAACCTCAACGGCGGCTGCATCAGATTTCAGGATCGGCGCGCGTGTATTTCACCGCAAATTCGGGTATGGCCAGGTGACCGAAGTCGAAGGCAACAAACTTACGGTTGAATTCGATGATGCAGGCCGCAAACGCGTTGTCGATTCATTTCTCCAAGCTGCATAAGCAAGCAGGCTACGGAACAATATGAGCTAATAGCCTGCTTTTTTATCGTCACCACACTTCCCCAACTCCAGGTTTATCGTCCCTGATGAACCATACGTTCGGGCTGAGCATTGGGAACAGATCTTTCAACAGGCGGGCGTTTTGCCTGCCTCCATGGCTGTGATTTGAAGTAAGCGGCGCATTTGGCTGTCACGACAAGCAAGGCAAAACCGGCAAGGTTAGCAACTGCAACGGTCAAAAGATTTCGGCCCGTCAGGTCAAGGAAGATGCCCATCGACTGCGCAACTACCAGACTGGCGAGAAAAACGGCGAGAGACTGCTGGCCCACAAGACACACGATGGCAACCACCCTGGGCCACACATCACCAATTTTAAGGTTTGCACCTTGCACGCCGACCGCTGCGTAGGTGAGATAAGCAACCGCAAGAAAATGGACGTAGCGGAAAATACCGAAATCCGTTTTTTCAGCCAGCGGGCCCATTGCCTGGCGTTCTTGTTTTAAAACTTCAAATGTATTTAGCAGACGAAAATACGCAAACGGGATTGAAATCACAACAATAGCTGCGGCAAGAATAAGCAGGCGACGGTCAATCGGTGGCGGTTTGATCCACCCCCGCATAAAGGCAAAACCTGTAAAAAATATCAGTTGCCAGCAGAAAGGATTAAAGAACCAACTCCTGTCGGACCAGGGCTCCGCCGGCAGCTTAAGCCAATGCCAGGTTCCAGCCAGCCAGAGGGCAATTATGAAAACCGCAACCGCTATCCGGGAATAGTACGCCAGCGCCATAACGAGCGGCAGGAGTATGAGAATGCCGATATACATTGGCAGAATATCGAAGTAGTTCGGCACATATGTCAAAGTAAGGAGCCCTAGCAGATTCTGATCCGGGTTGGTGAAGAAATGCACCAGATTGAGCTTCTTGATGTGCAACCGGTCAAAACCCAACGCATCATCAATGGCGACAAGCATGGCTGCGATGACCAGAAACAGCGTGACGTGGGCCCAATAAACCTGCCACACGCGATAGACAACCCGGGATGTACCCATCAGCCAGCCCTGATTGACATAGATACTGCCGAATGCAATCGCCGACGCCATTCCAGAACAGAAGACAAAAATTTCCGTTGCATCGGAAAAGCCAAATCTGGCCGGTATCCAAAGTGTCCAGGGATTTCCTGGGAGGTGCGCAATAAAGATAATAAACATGGCCACGCCGCGGAAAAAATCGAGCCGCATGTCTCGCTTGCTGGTGGAATTTGACATTGCTGTTGTCTACTGCCTGCTTGATTGTTTGCGGTCGTTTCAGACCCGTTTTCTCAATTGATTGGAAAATCGCTTTTATTATGCGAACTGATGGCACAAATCAGTACGCAGCTCTTGCTGAACGGCGCTTGAATGTCAAGGAACTAAGTTGAAATTCGAAGCATTGGCAGAGCAATCGAAAAGCTTGGATAACATCAAAGTTGTAATGCGTTAGAAAATGGTTAGAAGACGCGGCTCTGAAATATTATAGTGCCGGTCAAAGAGCCTGAATGGCTTACAGGCAAATTCAGCGTTTGTTTTGTATATTTATTGTTATACATTCACTAAAGCAGGGACTTACTATGGCCCGCAGAGAACTTGTCATAGCCTGTAACTTTGACAACAAGGAGAGAGGTCATGCCGAAGACAAAAATTGCCGCTGTGATTCAAGGCAAGGGAACAACCGTTCACTCTGTTTCGCCGGACGATACTGTATATGACGCCCTGAAATTTATGGCTGAGGTGAATGTCGGTGCTTTGCTTGTAACAGAAGACGGCAAGGTCGCCGGTATTATCAGTGAGCGCGATTATGCGCGTAAAATCGCATTGTTTCATAAGTCATCATCCGAGACAAAAATCTCGGAAATCATGACATCGAATGTCGTTACCATTTCGCCTCAGCATACCGTGGATGAGGCCATGGCAACCATGACAAGTAAGGGAATTCGCCACTTACCTGTGCTTGACGATCAAGAACAGTTGGTCGGCCTCGTATCAATTGGTGATCTTGTAAAGACCGTTATCGAAAACCAGAAGCAGGTTATCCAGCAGCTGGAAAGCTATATTCAAGGCAACTAACCAAATTTTGGATCTTGGCAGCGGGCTATTCAGCAATCAGGGCGTGGACGGAAAACAGACTATCAGCATCTGTCCACACCTCCGTCGGCTGCCATCCTGCAGCGCTGACCAATAGCCGGAACTTTTCAACCGTGTACTTATAGGAGTTCTCGGTATGAATCGTTTCATCCTTCACAAGGGTGAAAGTTCTGCCGGCAATTGTGACGGTTTGTTCTGCCAGGCTGACAAGGTGCATTTCAATACGCTGCAATTGCGTATTGTATCTTGCGAGATGTTGAAAACGGCTCAGATCGAAATCGGCGCCGAGTTCCCGGTTAATACGTGTCAGCAAGTTCAGGTTGAATGCAGCCGTAACTCCCTTTGCGTCATCATAGGCCGCAACCAGCCGCTCCGCATCTTTGCTCAAATCTATTCCAATCAGCAGCTGGCTGCCGCGTCCCAGAATTTTGGCAAACGCGCGTAATAGATCTTTAGCCTGATCAGGGGTCCAGTTGCCAATTGTCGATCCTGGAAAGAAACCTGCATGTGGTGATCGCGCAAAGGCCCGTGGTAGCGTGCTGGTTTGAAAATCCCCCACAATGGGCACGATTTCGAGTTCTGGAAAACGCCTTGCCAGGCGTTCTTGAGCGCCAGCAAGGGCGGCGGGCGAAACATCGATCGGCGCATAAGCGGCAATCGTTTCGGCTTGCGATAAAAGAATTTCCGTTTTTATACTGGAGCCGGAGCCGAACTCAACGAGCAACGTGCCTGGCTGCAAAGATGCTGCCCATTCCCGCGCACAATTGTTGAGAATATCAACTTCCGTGCGCGTCTGATAGTATTCATCCAGTTCTGTGATCTCTTCAAACAGCTCACTGCCACGGGCATCATAAAGATAAGACGTCGGCAGGGTTTTCTGCTCTTGTGCCAGCCCTGCAATCACAGCCTCGAGAAAAACCTCGCGCCCGGCATTGTCCTGGACCTGTTCCGCTAACTTTTTTGCCAATTTGGTCATGCCGCATCCTCCGCCAATCTTAATCCTGTGAATTGCCAGCGCGCATCGGTGTAAAAGAAATTACGGTATGTCACGCGGCTATGTCCCTCGGCCGTGGCATGTGATGCACCGCGTAGAACATATTGGTTGCACATGAATTTGCCGTTGTATTCTCCAACGGCGCCTTCTGCTGGACGGTAGCCTGGGTAAGCTGCATAAGAGCTTGCGGTCCACTGCCAGACATCGGAATAAAGCTGCTTCAGGTCTTTGCTGCGGGTTTTTGCTACGACTTCCCACTCGAATTCGGTTGGCAGACGCTTGCCAGCCCAACGCGCAAAAGCCTCGGCTTCGAAATAACTGATATTTGATACGGGCGCCTGCGTATTCACAGGATGCAAGCCTGCAAGTGTCATCTGGTGCCAGACGCCGTCAATCTGCTCCCAATATCCAGGTGCTTCCCAGCCATTGCTCTTCACGGTATGCCAGCCATCCGACAGCCACACCTTTGGCGTCCCATAAGCATTGTCAGCAATGAACTCAAGCCAGTCGCCATTTGTTACCAGACGGTCACAAACCCTGAAGGGCTGGACCAGAGCCATATGCGCAGGCCCCTCATTATCATAGTGGAAGCCGTCTCCCTCATACCCAACCTGCAATGTGCCTGCCTGCGGTTCCAGCCAACACGGCTCTCTCGCCTCAGGCAACGGCCTGTCTGCAAAATAATCCTCATCATAAGGCGGGTATAGCGGACTGGAAGCAAACAAGCTCAGGATATCTGTCAGAATAAGTTCCTGGTGCTGCTGCTCATGATTGATGCCAAGCTCAACCAGTTCTGCAATTTCCAGCGGAAGCTCAGAGCCAAAGTTCTGAAACAATTCGGCCAAGCCCGCATCGACATACTTGCGATACTGGCTCACCTCTTCAACAGACGGCCTGGTAAGCAGCCCCCGCATAGGGCGTGGGTGGCGCGGCCCAACCTGTTCATAGTAGGAATTAAAGCAATAGTGAAAACGGTCATTAAACCGCTTGTAGGATTTGAGATGCGGCTCAAGCACAAAAGCCTCAAAAAACCAAGTGGTATGCCCGCGGTGCCATTTCGTAGGGCTTGCGTCATCCATCGCCTGAACAACCTGGTCCTCAGGACTAAGAAGCCGCGCCAGGTGTTCGGTGCGGGTCCGGGTGTGAAAAAGTTTATCTTTCAGCGATTGAGATGGCTCTAATCGCTGCCCGACGTAAGGTTCAGCATCAGTCGTGAGCATTGTGGCACCTGTTTTCCAGGAAGCTTGGGGAACGGAGGGTGTATCTTTACGAAACCTTTAGGTTTCACAATAATGGCATTAACATGAATGTTGCCGGCTTTCAGCCCGTATGTTTAATGCTACAGCGCGCATTGATACAAGCCGCTGAAAATCGTGCATGAGACGCATAAGTTGCGTAGGAAGTAACGCGCAGTGTGCAGCAAGTCAACCGCGTGAGTAATAACATTACTCTACTGATGACAATCAGGGATTGGTAATAAGCGCCGCAAGTTCAACATTAACTTACATAAAACATGCCCCCCGCGGTTGAGTGAAAACTTTGTTAGATGCTACTTTTGATGAGCCCGCAGCATCTTATCATTTTGACTTTCGGGCACCTGAGGAGACCAAAACGTTGTCGAACAACCGAACCGTTCTGATTGATAATCATCCAGGCCGTAATGCCCAAACCTATGGTATTGCGCGAGCCATCGGCACAGACCTGGATCTGATCCATGAGCCCTCGGTCGGCGTCATCGGCAACAAAGGCGACAGCCAGTGCTACATCGGCGTTACAGCCAAGGTGGAGGCGATTCAGGCGCGTCTGCGTGAGCGCATCGGCAATAAGGAAGACAAACTGCGTTATCGCCTAGTTCAGCCGGAATACACAGTCGCCACCTCGGATGGCATTCGCAACGGAACGCGCGAGATGCGCTACTCACTGATCGGCCGCGAAGTAACCCAGGACAGCGTTTGCGAACATGTGAGCGCAAGCGGCCTAGAGGGCTCAATTGCGGTCGTCGCGTGTGATAAGCCACCCGTTGGCACATTATGTGCTCTTTTGGAACACAACCGCCCTGCGATCATCATGTCCGACGGTCCCATCCGGCCTGGCGCCGATAAGCTCAGCGGAGAGCCTCTCGACATCATATCCGCATATCAGGTTGCAGGCTCTGATGATGAAAGTCACAAGAAACGTATCGCCCGCGACGCCTGCCCGGGCTATGGCAGTTGCGGTGGCATGTTTACGTATAACACAATGCAGACGTTCATCGGCATGATCGGCATGCAACCATTGCATATGGTGGCACCGCCTTCAGACGATCCCCGCCGCCTGGAGCAATTCCCTGACGAGCTGATTGCCTACCTTGATGGCATGATCAAAAGCAATCTGACACCGCGCGCTATTGTGGGACGGGACGCCATCCGCAATGCCGTTATTACGGCAATGGCCATCGGCGGTTCAACCAATGTGGTCCTGCATGTGCCGGAAATTGCACGTGCGGCCGGCTTTGGTCATTTCTGGCAAGACATCATGACGCCTGAGGAGTTCAACCACCTTTCAAAGTCCGTCATTCCGGTGCTCACCGATGCCAGACCTTACGGACGTTATTCCATGGTCGATATAGACAACGCCGGCGGTGTGCAGGTGATTGCCAGGGAACTCTTGGAAGCCGGCCTCCTCAATGGTGGCGTTATGACCTGCACCGGCGAAACACTGGCCGCGCAAATCGCACGGTTGAAAACTCCAGCGCCGGACGGCAAAGTCGTCTATCCCGTCAAGACGCCTTATAAAGACACCGGTGGACTACGCGTCCTGTCAGGAAATTTATCGCCGGATTTTAGCGCCGTGCTTAAACTGGCCGGTGTTGAAGGCGGCTTAAAGGATAATATTTTCCACGGCACAGCCCGCATTTTTGATGGTGAACAAAGCTTATTAGACGCGCTTGAACAAGCCCCGGATAGTTTCAAGGACAAAGACGTTGTCATCGTACGTTATGAAGGACCAAGCGGTGCACCGGGCATGCCGGAAATGCTAGACCCAACATCGCGCATCACAGCGCTCTGCCGCGAACGGGATATCGTGATTGCACTCATGACGGACGCCCGCTTTTCAGGAGGTTCCGTCGGGCTGGTAATTGGCCACGTCGGCCCTGAGGCAGCACTTGGCGGGCCAATCGCCATGGTTGCAGACGGGGATGAGATTATCATTGATCTTAATACCAATGAGATCAACTGTCCTGTGCTGGAAGATGCGGCAAAGCTCAAAGCCCGCACCGAAATTTGGCAAAAAGCTGTCGACAATAATGGCGGCATCCATCCCGCATGCGGATCTGCTGATACACGACTGCTTAACCGCATGCGCGCCTCAGCCGTGCCAGCTGTGCAGGGTGGCGGTATGCATCCGGGCCGTGAGCTGTGGATCAATGAACCGCGCGAACCTGAGGCATCCGGCTTTATACCCGCAAATAAATGGCGGGATGAAAGCGCCTGATATCATAAATGGGAAATAAACACCTGCCCTATGGCCACATGACCGGCGGTCCCACTTATTCATCTATACCGCCTTTCCGTCTGGCAGCCCAAAAGTCATACCCACGGGCTGCCGGGGCAGGGAAAAGAGATCGCTAAGCTAAAACGAAAACACGCCATATGAATTTTACAATAAGCTACCTGTTGCCTGTCTTCTTTGCGTTGGTATCGATATCAAGCGTTCTGGCAACACGAAAACCGATACTGGCAAGCCTATTGGTCAAAGTGTACCTGCGGCGATTGGAGAAGCGGAGACTATCAGAAGAAAATCCCCAGGCGCCACCGCGAACGATACGCAGATTACACTCACCCAGTCTTACCCAGGCTGAGCCATCATCAGGTGCGCGTCTATAATCATCATTCCAGCAGTCTTGAAGCCACTCCCAGACATTTCCGTGCAGATCGTGGAGGCCGTATGCGTTCGGGTCAAATGATCCGACCGGCGCTGTTTGTTTGCCATCCCATCGGCTGCCGCAACCCTTGCAGTTGGCTTTATCCTCGCCAATCTCATCTCCCCAATTATAAAACCTGGCAGTTGTGCCAGCCCTTGCAGCATATTCCCATTCAGCTTCGCTCAGCAGCCTGTAAGGAGCGCCATCGACTTTTGTGTTGAGCCACGCGATATATTCATTGCTGTCACGCCATGAAACGTTGATTACAGGGCGGTTGCCGCGCCCCCATTTGGAGTCGGACGGATTATGCCTGCAAGCATTATCGGCAACACACGCATCCCATTCTGTAAAAGAGACTTCAAATTTGCCAACTGCGAATCTGCTGGCAATCATAACCTCATGCGTTGGCTTCTCGTCATTTTCACCGTCTTCTGAGCCCATCGTGAAGCTGCCTGCCGGAAGCACGACCATCTCCGGGCAAACCTTGCAATCACGGAATGTACCGCCAATGTCGTATCTGGTGACAAGTTTTGAAACCCGGGCATTCAGCGCCTCAATTTCAAGTTTTTTTTCAACCAAATGTGAGCTTTGATCCTGGACCTTATCTTCAAGTTCTGATTTTTGTTCCTTAAGCGCGTCCACTCTTGCGGTCAGACCTTCAACTTTCAGCACTTGCTTGTGTAGACTGGCAATTTGCTTGGTCTGATCTGCTATTTTGCTCTCCAACTCTTGAATACGCTTTGTGTAGACAGAGCTGGATGCTCCAATAGAGATAGCGCCAGCATTCACCAAGCCATAAATGACGGCCGCAGTGCCAACGCATGATGCGAATGATACAATACCTGCCTGCAGTGGAGCAAAGCGCGATGGATTATGGCTGGCGATAAGCTGCTTTAGACGCTCTGCAATCTTACCCGCATCATCTTCAAAGCTTTCACCGCGCAGCAACATCGCCTGAGTGTAGGTAAGCGCCTGGATATGAGGCGGGAGTTCAGCTGCTGCCGGCATGGGAGCGTTATCAATCTGAACAGGTAAAACCGGTATGCCCCGATTTAACGCGCGTGCGATTTCAAAACGCACAAAATCATTGGGATCATCGAGGAGACGTTCGCCATTTTCGTCCGCTTCATTCACCCATCCCTCACCAATGAGCGCGACCACGGCAGAACTTCGATCAATTTCATCTTCAAGTTTATGCATCCAATGGTCGCCACCATCGAGATTGCGAACATCAAGAAAGACACGGGACTGCCCGAAGTGTTTTTGCAAATGAGCACGCAAGAGCCGGGCATTAGCCAGATTAAGTGAGCGACGATAATTGATGAAAATCCGACTTGCCATGACTTTGTATCTCCCGCTTACGTCAACCTGGACCTATAATCTTTAAAGTGGGACAGGGACCAGGGCATTCATCCAAACGTTTAAATCCAGCCAGATTGAACATTAGTTTAGATGTACGCACATGTATGTTCTAATTGTTATGAACGAGGTCACGCTCTGAACAGGCTAAAATTAGAAAGGCGTTATCGCCGTTACACTTCAGGCGATGCAACCATCGCAATGCTGGCTCCGCACCGGCTGGCTTTCGATCACTTCACTGACTTTCATTCTCCTTGATACGTATCATTAAGCTCTGTTGACGCTGACCAGACTGACAGCGAAAGGTGTGTAAAATGCGCGCTTCATAGCCCTCTCTTGCAACGCGCAAGTCTGCTTTGCTCTTTGCACCTGAAAATTCCATAAAATTCGTCCACTTACGACTTTGGATCGTTCCCGAGACCGCCGAACAGCATTTAGATACAGATTATGGAACATCGATTAGACAGAAGCTTACGCTAAGGGAATTGTATTTGGTGGATTGCTACCATAGCCCAAAAGAGCTGCAGGTGCACTCTCTTAAACTATCAGCATTGTGATAAGACAGCGGGAATGAGCAGTTGTCGCCCAACTAACTCTCGTGTGCCAGAAGCTTTTCGTATCAAGACGCATTGCATGACCTGCGCCCCCCCTCAGAAATTACATGGCGCCCACAAGATTATGGCGTCCAGTAGTGAGGCGAAAATTGATCTTCGCCGGCGCCGTGTGGTGTGTCTCAACACGGTCAAGTGAATTCTCCACCGGCTAAAAGCCGGTGGCTTCAAGTTACGGCTAAAAGCCAGA
>CAYUYL010000026.1:0-16485 GCA_964449195.1 uncultured Filomicrobium sp. | reverse complement strand
CACCTGAACCCGCAGCCTATCATTGCTCATTGATTTCAACGTGTCCTCAAGTGTCTCACGATCGATATCGCCCAAAGGTTTGATCTGCACACCACTCATATCGGCAAGCCTGGCGTTATCAACAGATGGCGGCAGCGTCATCCAAATGCCGGCTCGGCGCATGTCTGCACCATTGAGAATAGCCCCTGTCATATCAGCCGCATGCAATCTTGCTCGTCCAAGATTTGCGGCACTCAGATCTGCATTGCGGAAAATAGCACCCTGCAAATGCGCATGTTCAAAAGATGCCCCCTGGAGCTGCGCGTTCGAAAAATCTGCAAATTGCAACTGTCCGCCATTGAGGTCTGCACCTTCCAGCTGAGCAACCAGAAAATTAGCACCCTGAGCCTGAATACCAGCAGTTAAATCAGCCTTGCGCAAATTCGCATTCCAAAAGTTCGCTCCTTCGAGAATAGCAAACTTCAATACTGAACCTTCAAGATTTGCATTTTCCAGCTTTGCGCCGCTTAAATCGACGCCTGTCAGCCTTGCCATGTGCAATTTGGCATCGGTAAAGTTTGCACCGCGTGCGCTACCGCATTTTGCCTCTTCACGCACGACGCCGAGCAATAGATCTGTTTCATCCTGGCAATTTAAGCGAACACCTCTCAAATCAGCACCGATAAGGCTTGCACCATCCAGGTTTGCCCCCGTCATATCCGCCTGATGTAAATCAGAACGGTCCAACTCAGCAAAACGCAAGTCACGGCCACGCAACGACAGCGAACGTTCATTCGGCGTGACCTCGCTATCTGCAACCAGATCTAGATCTGAGACAATCAAATTACGATGAAAGAAGCCGAATAGCGATCCGTCAGTCTGCCCCCACAGAATAGGTAGTGTAAACCCGTAGGTGTATTTCGGATCTTCCGTGACGCTTGGATCGATGTCCTGCTGCGAAACATATTTCCGCACTGTCCTATCAAGGCTTTCACCAGGCACGGTTGCAACAAAGAATGAGAACAGGGCCACAATAACAAGTACAGCCGTCGTCATGATTAAACTTAGAGGATGCCTTATACTTGTCCGCCAGAAGGCCAGGAAAAAGTTTGTTTCGGCACGTGTTAGGAAGACGCCTATTAATGTGAGAACACTGATGTCAAGAACCAGCGCAATCCTGTGCGTCCAGGTGATTGCAACATTATGATACGGTAGAAACGAAAGCTGAATGAACAACATCAACACAACCGGCAAAATAGCCAGGGTGAGCCAGGACATGGAATGCAAAAGCAGGCTCATCACGACACTGCGATGCGGACCGGCGACACCTTGCACAAAGAAAAAGTTATGTAATTCAAGACGCAGCGGATGAGTGCGCCGCGTTGTCGGTTCCAGTTCGCGAAGGGAGATATCGAATTCAAGCGTTTTACGTGCGAGAAGCACAAGCTGTGACAGCAGTCCGAAATGGAAGAGCAGAAGAAAAATGGGTGCAAATTGGAAGAACTGCACCAGCGGGATTGGAACACCGAGTATCGGAAGCTGTACATCGGTTTCCAGCAAAAGATCCTTGTGGCTTACGCCTGCGACTGCGATCATCAAATAGGCCATGACAGCAAGAAAAATCAACCAACCCATATGGGCTGTGTCGCTTGACCGGTTTACCGCCTCAAGGAGAGAATAAGGATTAACAGGGGTTTCCCCATCGTTATCAATATGCGCAACATTACTCATGCGGGAAACCTCACCAAGCACAGACCATTTGAATTTCTACCGACGCAAGAACCGGCGGGGTGACGACTGATGGCACTGTTCAATATCCTAATTCATGATCAGTCAACAAGTGTTGTCTTGCAGCTCTAAGCATAGTACGAAAAAATACTGTCTAGCGTGTGCTAAATGTCAACAGGTACACATATTCTGGGCCAAAATCCTGCTTCCCGGATAGAGGTCGTTAGACATTTTGGAAACCAGAGCATAATCAACAGCTTATCTCGTTTTTAGCGAAGATGTTTTGGGGATAAAGTATTGGATGTTAGAGCATTGCTCCGGATGTCTCAGCGTTCCACAAGAATGAATTTGTCCATTTGATTGACGCGTGCCAAAGTTTCCGGCATTGCCCATTGACGAACGGAAATCCCTGCCTGATGAACGGTTTCAGCATCCTCTGATAACAAAGGATGCCACCATGCCAGCTCTTTTCCCTCGTGTACAAGCCGATATGCGCACGTCTGCGGCAACCAATCCAGTTCAGAAACCATCTGCGGCGTAAGCCGTAAACAATCTGGCACTTTCTGATGCCGGTTTTCATAGTCAGAGCATTGGCATGAGCCAATTGATAACAGCTTACAGGCAAGCCGTGTCATATAGATTTCACCTGTGTCTTCGTCCTCCAATTTCAACATGCAACAGCGCCCACAGTTATCACATAATCCCTCCCATTCGGCAGGGCTCATCTCATCAAGAGATTTGTGCCGCCAATAGTATTTCTCTGTGAATTCTTTGTCATCATTTGCTTGCATGTATCAGTATCCGCTACCACGATACGCCGCACGAATACGGCAGAAACAGACTTGTTCGCCCGGCGAGCCACGGTGTGGCGAACTCAAAACAGCGTTGGCCGAAAAGGCGGACGTTCTGTAAATTTACCATCGCTTGCGACGCAGCAACGCAATGCAGTATGCGGCTATCTTCGCTATAGCGGGATATCAGAAAGCAGATAATTTATACTATCTATACCGATATGATTTTTAAGCATACTTTTTTAAACGGTTAATCTGAAACAACACATCAGTCCCTGTCACACATTCTACATGATGTACGGAGAGTTTTTTTGAGGCAACGCAGGTGAACGATTGGTTTTTCAAACAAGGTGGCAGGCACCAGATCGTCAACTGGCTAGCGCTAGACGCTTGGTTTGATTCGAGTCTTTCAACTATATGGCGGACAATCGTTTATAGCTATAGCGCTGCTTCAAACTTCTTTGCCCGCTTTCGGCTCAAGGGCTGGCGCCGCATCATAAACGAACTTTTCTCTGAAGGATTTACAATTGCAACAGGCGGTATAATCCTGATGTACGGTTTAGCATTGCCGGCATTCAAGGAAATTGATGAAAAAAACTGGCTTGCCATGGACCAGTTTTCAGTCACGTTTCAAGATAAAAATGGTAATTTTATCGGCAAACGCGGTATCAATCTGAACGATGCAGTCCCGCTTGAAGAAATACCAGATTTTATGGTGAAGGCACTGCTTTCAACGGAAGACCGCCGCTTCTTTGAACACATTGGAGTTGACTTTATTGGTACATTTCGCGCCTTGGTCGAAAACATCCGCGCCAGCAGCGTTGTCCAGGGTGGTTCAACTCTCACACAGCAGCTCGCCAAAAACTTATTTTTGTCGCCTGAACGCTCGATCATTCGTAAAATCAAAGAAGTTTACTTGTCATTATGGCTAGAAGCGCGCCTTAGCAAACGTGAGATACTCAAGCTTTATCTGGATCGCTCTTACATGGGTGGCGGCGCCTTTGGCGTTGAAGCAGCATCACAATTTTACTTCGGCAAGTCTGTGCGAGACATTACTATGGCAGAAGCTGCAATGATGGCAGGCTTGTTCAAGGCGCCCACAAAATTTGCGCCCCATATCAACCTGCCGCGCTCGCGTGCACGCGCCAATGAAGTCTTATCAAACCTTGTAGAAGCCAAATATTATACTTCCGGAGAGGTTTATAATGCGCGTCTTAATCCTGCCCAGCCAATTGAGCGTCGTGAGATGCAAAGCCCCGACTGGTTCTTAGATTTTGCTTATGAAGAAATCCAAAAAAAGATAACGGATAAACGCGATTTTGTTCTGACGGCACGCACCACGGTTGACATGGAACTTCAGCAGTTTGCGGAGCAAGCTGTCACTTCGAAGTTAAGTATGGGGAAAAATCGCAACAAACGCATACGGCGCGGCTCTCAAACAACCAGCGCTTTAGTTTCCATGGAGACCGATGGTGCTGTTCGCGCTATGGTGGGCGGTCTGGATTATGGTGAAAGCCAATTCAACCGGGCAACTCATGCGAAACGTCAGCCAGGATCGTCATTCAAGGTTTATGTGTACGCAAGTGCTCTTGAAAACGGCTATAAATCACGAAGCATTTTACGTGATTCGGGTGTCACCTGCGGGCGGTGGAGTCCACGAAATTATAATGGCAGCTACGGTTCCGGGGCCCGCATTTCAATGACAGATGCGCTGCGCCGGTCGCTGAACACCACAGCGGTTTCCATGTCACTTAAGGTCGGGCGTAAGAAAGTGATTGATCTTGCTGAACGCCTTGGTATTAAAGGAATAAGGCCGTCTTGCTCCATGGCATTAGGTGACCGAGGTATTACGCTAACCGAACATGCCGGCGGCTATGCAGCCTTTGCCAACGGCGGCTTCAAAGCTGAGCCCTATGCTATTCTTGAAGCCTATAATTCACAAGGAGAGCTTGTTTATTCGCGCGAGAAAAATGAGACCAAGGCAAGACGTGTCTTCTCTCGATCTGTTGCAGAACAAATGAATCAGATGATGTCGACGGTAGTCTCATCCGGCACTGGACGCGCCGCACAACTTAATTTTACGCATGCCGTCGGTAAGACCGGCACAAGTTCGGGGTACCGGGATGCATGGTTTATGGGATTTTCCGGACGTTACGTGACCGGGGTTTGGGTTGGCAAAGATAACTTTAGACCAGTTTATCGATCAGGTGGCCGGGGCATGACCGGCGGTAGCCTGCCCGCACAGATTTGGCAGAGCTACATGTCAGTTGCGCACGCAAGCAGAGACATCCCAACCATTCCCGGCCTTCCAGTTCACCCTGTGCAGAGTGCGGAACGCCGACGCCTTGCTGTACTCCGTGCCCAAAACCCCAACCTGAATCTGGTGCAGAGAAATGCCGCAAACGCGAATAAGCTCATCAGTGATCTTACTGTTCGCATTTTGCAGAGTCTCAATCACGATCTCAAGATTGCTGCAGGTTTGCAGGTGAAGCCGAGCCCGCAAAGCGGCAACACAAGCCCTCCAAGAACCAAACCCGATAGCCGTGCAGCGGCGTCTTCCAAAAACAGTATTGCCGTTCTGCAAAATTAATCAGGCCCCGCGTCATGGTAATCCGCCTCAAAAAACCGGCACGATTATTGGTTCTTCGCCGCCGCATGCAAAAAGCGCTAAATCTGTTTAATAAAACAGGACTTTTTCTTTTGATTGCGGTGCTCGGCGGACTGTTTTCCAGTTGGTATGCGGTTGAAATGGGGATGCCGTTCAACACTGTGCGTCAAGGAGCATGGACGCGTTGGACAGGGGCAGGTCTCCCTGATGCAGACCCCTACAGCAGAACATATTTTGCAAAGCGTGAACAACTTCATTTCAACGCCAATCTGATAATGCATTTTGAAGCCACACGCGATGATCTCGGCCGGCGTTTGCACTCATCTTGCGATTATCTCATCGAAGGCAGCAATATTAACGTGCCGTGGTGGACAATCGCGGTTTTCAACGCAGACGGCAAACTTATTCCGAATGCAGCCCAGCGTTATAGTTTCAACAGTGAGACAATTGCCTACAGCCCGGACGGTTCATTTGCTATAAGATTGTCCAGAGAAGCACGGCCTTACAACTGGCTGCCGACAACACGAGCAGGTCATGTCATCGTTGTCTTCGAGGCTCAAAGAAATAGTAGTTCGCTTAATGTGCTCAAACAAGAAAAGATCATTTTGCCATCAATACAGAGAATTTCCTGCCGATGAAATTACTCTTAAAATTTCTCAATCCAGTTTACAGAAACTTTCGTTTGATACTGGCAGCGTTGATCACAGCCGGTGTTATTCATATTTGCGCGGCGCTGACCTATGTGAGCAGCAATGAGGTTGCAGGCTACACCCGTATTGCTGCTGGACTGCCGCCCAATCAGGTCAATTACTTGTCTGAAACAACACCAGAAAACCAAAGATTGCCCTTCATGATGCCGGATACACTTTATGCCGTATGCCGCTTTGATGCGAGCTACGGCATTGTCCGTATTCGTGCTGAAATACCGGCGCCTGGCTGGAGCTTGTCGATGCATGCGCCAAACGGAGACAATTTTCTATTTGTTCCGGGAAAAGCCGACCGTATTACAAAACTCAACATCGAGGTAAATCCAAACAGCAAAACCTTTGAAACGAAAAGCATTGGACAACTCGACAATAAGAAAAAATCCCCATTAATAACAATAAAGTTCCCCCATGGCCTTGCGATATTCAGGGCACCGGTCAATGCCTTGGCATTGCGCCGTAAAGTCGATGAGCAGCTTAATTCTTTTAAATGCTATACAGATCGCGGTGCACGGAGCAGATAACTTTTCAGTCAGCTTTGATCCTTCACAAGCTTTTCGAATATCCGCAGCGTTTCTTCGCTGACATGATGCTCCATCCCTTCTGCGTCGGCGCGTGCTGTTTCTGGGCTAACACCGATTGACAAAAGAAAAGCTTCCACGATTTGATGACGATTGCGGCTTTCTTCGGCCAGAGCCCGCCCAGCCTCCGTTAAAAAAACAGCCCTATAAGGCCGATGCGTAACAAGGTCTTCTAATTGCAGGCGCTTGAGCATTTTATTAACGGTAGGCTTTGTAACTCCAAGCCGTGCTGCGATATCAACCGCGCGCGCTTCCCCGCCATCATCAATGAGATCGGCAATCAACTCAACATAGTCCTCAACAAGCTCATTGCGCCGCGCTTCACGCACCTGTCGAAAGCTCATGGCATGATCTTCAACGGTACTCAGCATCGGCTCAGCGGTTACTTGCTGAGAATTCGGTTCAGTCAAACGCAAGCTTTCACTTTTTCTTTCTGGCTTTCCCAAATCAATCAGCCCTCAATGATAATGCTCAACGCTGCCAAAAGTTAGCCTCGGCTACTCTTGTTTCCAGAAAAGCACGAACTTCACGCTAAAGAAAGAGCAAATTGACGAAATAGCCACCAAAATGCGACCAAACAATTAGCCCTTGCTAACTTTGCGACCTGCGGCTATCTTAGAGTGAAATGTGACATCCTGTGTGCCGCATGCGATTTATCGAGTATGATTGACTTGGGAGACAGTCAGATGTGCAGCAGACCTGTTCGCCGTGTCCTTATCGGATTGATGACAGCTCTCGCCTTTATCCCGTTTGCATTTGAGCAGCGCCCATCAGTCCGCGCTGCTGAACAGTTAAAAGTTGTAACAACCACGGGCATGATTGCGGATGCCGTCCGGCAAGTTGGCGGCTCTGCTGTCAAAGTTCAGGCTCTGATGGGGGCTGGCGTTGATCCGCATTCTTATCGTCAGACACGAACAGACATCGTATCACTATCACGCGCGGACTTGATATTGTGGCACGGCCTCTATCTGGAAGCGCAGTTGGAAGATCTGTTAAAACGGATAGCAAGTAAAAAGACAGTGATTGCCGTTGCTGAGCGTTTGCCGCGAAATGTTCTGCTTGCCCACGACGATTATGAAGACAAATTTGATCCACACGTTTGGATGCGCCCCGATCTGTGGTCGTTGGTTGTATCCACCGTGCGCGATGCGCTGATTGATGCACGTCCGGAAGCCAAAGCCATGTTTCGTGCAAATACCGATAAATACTTGGCGAGACTGAATCGTCTCGCAGACTACGCCAAAGTTTCTCTCTCATCTATCCCTCTTCGAAGTCGTGTGCTGCTTACCGCACATGACGCCTTTAATTATTTCGGCGAGGCTTACAATTTCAAAGTTATCGGCATACAAGGCATCTCAACTGAGAGTGAAGCTGGCCTAAAGCGTATTTCAGGCCTCGTCAACTTCATAACAACGCATAAAATACGCGCTGTCTTTGTCGAAAGTTCCGTTTCTGACCGTAATGTTCGGGCTCTCGTAGAAGGCGCAGCGGCGCAAGGGCACATCGTCAAGATTGGCGGTGAGTTGTTCTCTGATGCGATGGGAGAACCTGGAACATACGAAGGTACTTATATTGGTATGATAGACCATAACGTGACGACAATCACCCGTGCACTCGGTGGTCAAGCTCCTGCGAAAGGCATGCATGACAAGCTATCCTAACCCGCAGGCCGTGAAGGAAAAAACAGTGATAAGAAAAGTTCTGGATTTGGCTACTCGTGACGGCGAGGCGGTGGCTCGATATGATGGCAGCAAAACTCCGCTTACGGTGCGCGGATTAACCGTTTCGTACGCACAAAAACCAGCGTTGTTTTCTGTTGACGCAGCATTTCCGTCATCTGCAATGTCGGCAATTATTGGTCCGAACGGAGCAGGCAAATCTACCTTTCTCAAGGCGATACTTAATATCACGCCACGCCTCTCTGGCGACGTCGCCGTGCATGGCAAGTCACTTGAACAATCCAGACAACGGATTGCATATGTGCCACAGAGGGCCAGTATAGATTGGGACTTCCCGACAACCGTCATTGATGTGGTTATAATGGGTCTGTATCGCAAGCTAGGGTTGCTGGGCTGGGTGACGAAATCTCACACGGAAGCGGCATACGATGCACTCGAACGTGTTGGCATGGCAGATTTTGCTGACCGCCAGATCGGCCAGTTATCAGGTGGCCAGCAACAGCGGGTCTTTCTGGCGCGTGCGCTTGTCCAAAATGCAGACCTTTACCTCCTTGACGAGCCTTTTGCCGGTGTTGATGCCGCCACGGAACGTGCCATTATAGAGGTTCTCAAAGAACTTAAATTCGATAATAAATCTGTTGTCTGCGTTCATCATGATCTTGCAACGGTTGACGCATACTTTGATTACGTCCTGCTCATAAACGTACGCAAGATTGCCGAAGGTCATGTCGCGGCAACCTTCACGCCGGAAAATCTTCAGGCAACTTATGGGGGACGTTTGGCTGCGAGCCATATCGAACAAATCCGTCCTGTTTCCGGTACCAATGCGGCATGACCGAATTCCTGCATGCACTCACACTTGATGCAGGCTATAACGCTGCACTGGTTGTCGTTGGCGCAGCGCTTTTAGGCTTTTCCGCTGGAATGGCAGGAACATTTCTGTTTCTACGCAAACGCGCACTTGTATGCGATGCCCTGGCGCACGCAACCCTGCCTGGTGTTTGTCTTGCTTTCGTCATCATGGTTATGCTTGGAGGCGATGGCCGAAATCTGGCCGGACTTCTCTTTGGCTCTGCGGTCACGGCGAGCATTGGCTTATTGATTATAACATGGATGACCCAAAAGACACGCCTCACAGAAGATGCAGCCATTGGTGCTGTTCTGTCGGTATTCTTTGGAATGGGTGTTGTACTACTGACGATCATTCAATCGATGTCATCAGGCAGTCAGGCTGGTCTCGAAAAATTCCTTTTGGGTGCAACCGCTGGCATGCTGTTTCAAGATGCCATGATCATAGCAGCAGGTGGTGGACTGGCCGTGGCCATGACACTCCTTATACGCCGGCCAATGACACTCGTTGCCTTTGATGCCGGCTACGCAAGCACACGCGGCTACGATATTCGCCAAATCGATCTTGCCATGATGGCTCTTGTCCTCGCGGTTACTGTGATCGGCTTGAAAATTGTCGGCCTCATTATGATCGTAGCGCTCTTGATTATTCCGGCCGTTACGGCGCGCTTCTGGACAGAGCGCTCAGATCACGTGCTGTGGATTGCAAGCATTATCGGCACCTTGTCAGGGTATATCGGCGCTGCATTGTCTGCATCAGTCCCGGCTTTACCGACGGGCCCTATTATTGTCCTTATATGCGCTGCAATTTTTGTTCTTTCGCTATTGTTTGCCCCTGCGCGCGGCGTTGTTACTGCCGTGTATCACCATTGGCAATTTCAGCGGCGTGTGCATTTACGCCAGGGCCTGCTTGCGCTTGTACGCTCTGAGGCAATCCATGATACCTTTACATTGGCGACACTGCGTGCAGCCGGCTATATTCGCAAGGATGGCGTTGCAACTGCAGCCGGCCGTACTCAGGCCGCACAGGCTGCGCACGATGAACGTCGCTGGGAAGTTGCCCGGCGCCTGCACAGCGACGAGGCACTTACCAGCCGCTATGATGGGCTCACATCTATTGATGCCGTCTTCACAAGCGACGAAATCACAGAGTTTGATAGCATACTGGGTGTTTCCAGCACAATATTGGACTATAACAAAAGGGGAGATCCAGCCTGATGGGAGCAGATTTCGTCCAATTGAGTTTAACACCGCTTCTGATTGGTGTTCTCGCCTCTATCGCTTGTGCGCTTCCTGGTAATTTTCTGGTTTTGCGCCGGCAGGCCTTGATTGGTGACGCCATCAGCCATGTCGTGCTTCCTGGAATTGTTGTCGCCTTTCTGATTACCGGAACAACCACCGCCACCGCCATGCTGCTGGGCGCGGCAGGCGCTGCCATCATTGCGGTGATATTGATCGAAACAATCAAGCGCCTTGGCCGCATCGAACCTGGCGCCGCCATGGCCGTGACCTTCAGTTCCCTGTTCGCTGGTGGTGTGCTACTTCTGGAGCAGTCTGACACCTCCAAGGTTCATCTTGATGTTGAGCATGCCTTGATGGGCAATTTGGAAAGCCTGATCTGGTTCGAAGCTGATGGCTGGCATTCACTTTTTGATCCACAGGCACTAACAGCCCTGCCGCCTGAACTTAGCCGCCTTGCAATTGTTTGCGGTGTTATTATCGCCTTACTTCTGGTGTTTTGGCGTCCGCTCAAACTGTCGACCTTCGATGAAAGCTTTGCGCAAGCCGCAGGGCTGCCAACGGCCGTCATAGGCTTCAGCCTTGTTGTCGTCTCGGCTATTGCTGCAGTTGCAGCCTTCGACGCCGTCGGCTCAATCATAGTCATTGCTATGTTTATATGCCCACCAGCTGCAGCACGCTTGATCACCAACCAGCTTCATATCCAGGTCTGGTGGAGCGTTGTATTTGCATTTTTATCTGCTGTGTTGGGTTATAGCCTTGCAGGCTATGGCCCGCTTTGGCTCGGAGCGGAGCATGCCGTGAGTGCGGCTGGCATGATCGCAACTATATCAGGCGTTATTCTGGGGCTTGCCTGCCTGTTCGGACCACATCGTGCACGCACACAAGCTGCCTAAGGCTGTGCCTTCAATCATGCGATGATAAAATCTCAGCCGGCAACAGACTTTACAGACGATATAAAAAGAGGTTGGGTTTCAAAAAACGGCTTTGCAAGGGGCGACAACGGTAATGTTTGAAGTACATAAATCCAACATAATCGACACTTGGCGTGTTTATTTGTCCGGCGAGATCCATACTGACTGGCGCGAGCAGATTGAAATAGCCACATTCGAAGCAGCCTTGCCGGTCGCTTTTTTTGCTCCTGTCACAAATCATGCCCGTAGCGACGATTGCGGCGTCGAAATTCTGGGCGCTGAACCTAATAAATTCTGGCATGACCACAAAGGCGCCCAGTTAAACACCATCCGCACACGCACGCTGATCGAAAAAGCCGACATCGTCATCGTACGCTTCGGAGAAAAATACAAACAATGGAATGCCGCATTTGATGCCGGCTTCGCAGCAGCACTTGGTAAACCATTAATCATCATGCACCAGCACGACCACGCTCATGCGCTTAAAGAGATCGATGCAGCAGCCCATGCCGTCGTTGAGACAACGGAGCAGATCGTCAATATCCTGCGGTATGTTACCCGCGGTGAGTTGCATGTCAAATCAGTTTGAAATGTTCTCCTAAGACAACAGGCTAAGAGAGGGCACAATGACCGATATTACAGAGGTAGGCGCATGCGTATTCATTTCCCACTCACGCAAAGATATCAAAATTGCCCAGCAACTCAGGGACGCTCTTCGAAAGACAGGTTTTGATACTTTTTGGGATCGACATCATATCGCTCTCGGAGAACCTTGAGAGACACGTCTGGACGCGCTTGTTTCCGCATCAGATAATCTATCGTTGCGTACAATTGTCCTGTGATCTAACTGTTCGCCGTAACTTTCCACTCTTAAGGGCTGGTGTAGTGTGCAGCGGTTGAGTAGAGAAAAGCAGCACATAAATTCCTCATATGCACCTAACAAAATACCACAGTTGCACTGCCTGGTTTTTAGCTAGCTGTTGCCAAACCTATGGCTTTGTTCTGTGATGATGAAGCACAACAACTTGTTCTACATGTCTTCCAACTATCGATCAGTTATGAAGATTTTTCGCGGGGACCGGATGAAACGAGGACAGCTTACCATTCGCAGCAGCCTTTCTGTCGACTTTCTCGAAATACTTCTTCGTCAGAATATGTTCTATTTGGCTTATAAGTCTTGAGGCGATGCCGGGAAACGGAGAAAAAGGAAAAGTTCTGCTATACATGTAAAAGGCCATTCGGCTGCTTTTTTCTAGCGCCTGGCCTCGGCAATGGAAGCCGTGCGTGTTGGCCATAACAAGCGTATTTGCGGGAACTTTCAGAGCTTTTGGTTTGGGAAGGTCTAGTTCTGCTAGTTCTGCCTCACTTGCTCTTAATGAACCGCGTCGCGCATAGGGATTCTTTAAATCCTTGCCTTCTACACTCTGTTTGTATTCCCACTTCAACCTTTTCCAGGTTAGCCTATTTGATCCTGGCACGTAGTTAAACGGTCCGTTTGCATCTGATACTTCTTCTACAAACAACCACGCCTTCATTGTGGGATGAAAAGTATCAGAGTGCGTATCTTTTTGAGGATCCTTGCTGCCATCAGCATAGCCGTTTTTTATGCAACTGATAAAAAAGATAGGACGTCTGAGAGTAGACGCACCGTACGCGAGAATGCGCAAGAGACGTTTGTTCTCCATAACCACTGCAGACACGGGATGACGACGTGCATTTTCCGGATGCATTAAACCGACCAGTGTCAGTGTATTGCCCTGTATCATCTCGCGCAGCTCACCGTTATAGGATTTCCACTCCTGCTTGAGCGCCACGAACTGATCTTGTGGCAGAAAATTCTCAATGACAAGATAGCCGTCTTTCCGAAATCTGCGCCTCTCATCTTTCGGGATCAGAGCCGTCAACAGCGTCCAACGGACATTCGCCATTGCATGCGCCAGCACAAGCCGCCCAACATGCAAACCCATTCGATTAAGCAAACGGTTGCCTATTATGGGGTTCTTTTCAAATGACTTGCCGGTTCCAAACAGCTCAAAAAACCATATCGCATAGGAAAAAAAAGATGGCATGGTTCTCTAATCTCTCAATCGGCCTGTAATTTCATAGCACTTAAAAGTTGGAGTAATCTAATAAGAGAGAGATTGATAGGCCGTGCGTTCATAAAACTGAAAAAGTAATGCTCTTATCGCGATTGCGTGCCAATTGCAGGATTATAAGAGCTGCTATCAAGGCTGTGATACTCAGCTTTTCAAACGAGCCTTCAGCGATATCGACACGCTCGACATCAGAGTCTTAGATTTTCAAGATACAGAATAGCTCCTCAATCGTCCACCGTTGACAATCGAGGCCGCAAATCCAGCGGGCAGCAGAGTTTTTCAGAAGATTTGATTTATATCACAGCAAACGACTTCAAAATTGCCGCATTATCAATATGCGTTTGATTGTTCCTGCTTTTGTGCAAGCAACTTACCCTCTTGATAAGGAAGCGATTTTTTTACTTAAACTAGGCTGGAATGCTGCACCTGCGATCCAGCATAAAATTAAAACAGGATGTGACATATGGTAGATTTCGCAGCCCGTGAACAGCAGTTGCACACCCGACTAGCTGAATTAAGCGGCCGCCTGCACCGCATTGAGGATCACCTCGAACAACAACCAAACCCGGATTGGGAAGACGGTGCCCAGGAAGCAGAAATGGACGAGATGCTGGAAAGTCTCGGCAGCGCAGGCAAGGTCGAGGTTGAGGCAATCCATGCCGCACTGACGCGCATCAAGGCTGGCACATATGGGATTTGCGTCAGATGCGGGAATGATATTTCACAAGAAAGGCTTGATGTCGTACCGCACACCAGCTTGTGTAAAACGTGCGCTGCAACTGTGGACGCCAGGCAGTAGGATTTAGGTGCCTGCTCGCTAATTTTGCGGCAGACTTTGACTGGTGCGTTGCTGGGATGCTGTGGCTGCAACGAGATCGTTATGCCTATTCATGTAGAACCAGCTCATAATTCAAGCTGACATTGCGGTGAGGTCTGGCTGGCTCTCACTTCACCAAATGGCATTAAAGATCCTCGACGCCGTAATTACTCCATGTGCAGACGGCGCAGCGCTATCGTAGTATCAGTCAGTCTTGCCAAGCTGAAAATTTCACACGGACAAGACGCCTTATCCGTCTATCAATTCAATACAAAGACAGCCAGACACTTTTTCTGTAAAAAATGTGGAATTTACACGCATCATCAACGCCACTCCAATCCTGAGCAGTATGGCTACAACCTCGCTTGTCTTGAAGGTGTAAATCCCTTTGAAATCCAGGACATGCCCGTTAGAGACGGTGCCAGTCATCCCGCCGATAAGGCGTAGTTTTTATCGCTCCAGTCCATAAAAATGGTGGGCAAATAACCTTGGTTGTTTCTGATTCCGCTTAACCGCCACTCTTCCACACCCACGGATTTTTTGCACAGTGCCCATGAGATCATCGCTTTGCCCCACCTATTGCGGGCGAACGTGCTCGCTTACCTGCATTGTTGAAAACGCAGAGCAATTTCTCAAATGATCCAACATGCTCTGCACTGCGTTGCTTCTCCATGAGTGAAACAGGCAATACACCACCGGCTCCGCAAACACATATCCCGATGGGCGCGCTCGCCTGGGGATGGGCCGGTGTCATCCCCTTCGTTGCGCTCACCGCAGCGATAATACTTGCCAGTCTCAGCTGGAAACTGATCGCGACAACCATACTGGTGCCCTACGGTGCAATTATTTTGACATTTATGGGCGGTGTACACTGGGGCGTGGTGATGAACCGCTCCCAAACAGGCGCGCTCCTTTATTCCAGCGGGATTATGCCGTCGCTGTTTGCCGTCGGCTCAATTTTAGTGCCCTCATTGTTTGCAATACCTCTTTTAATTGCAGGCTTCATTGTGTTGCTGATCTATGATCTGTGGCTTGTGCGTACGGCGATTCTTCCGAAGTGGTATGGACAGTTGCGAATCCAGCTAACAGCCGCAGTCGTTGCGTGCCTTCTGATTGTGGCTCTGTTCGGCATCTGACATCAGATCAGCGGCAACTTCAGCCCTATTATGAAGGAAAACTCTCAGCCATGCTGAATTTGACCTCATTTGAAAGTCCTGTTGACGCGTTGGTTGTCGGCGCAAATGGAGGACTTGGCCATGCCTTTGTGAAAGCCTTGCTGCAAGATGGGAACGTGCGCAGCGTCAATGCCTGGTCAAGAACAAAATGGTCTGGCGAGCATGCAAAGCTCACCTCAAGCGCTCTCGACCCCTGCGATGAAACTGAGGTCCGTGATGCGATTTCAGCACTAGATTGGTTGACACTGGTGATTGTCGCAACCGGTATTTTGCACGACCGTCATGGCCTAAGCCCTGAAAGGTCCTATAAAGCGCTTGATCCGCAGCACATGGTAGAGAGCCTGCGCATCAATGTTATTTTGCCAGCCATCATCGCTAAGCACACAATACCAAAACTGCCGCGTAAAGAGCGGGCGGTCTTCAGCGCCCTGTCGGCCCGGGTTGGCAGCATTGCTGATAATCGGCTAGGTGGCTGGTATAGCTACCGCTCAGCCAAGGCGGCTCTCAACCAGATCATTAAGTGCCTGAGTATCGAGACGCGACGGACACATCCGCACGCTGTATGTCTCGGCCTTCATCCAGGCACCGTAGATACTGGCCTGTCACAGCCCTTTCAGCAGTCTATGGCAACGCATCATAAGCTGTTTAAACCAGCGGAAGCAGTGGAAAACCTTCTGCGGGTCATTGACGAATCCAGGCCAGACCAAAGCGGTTCCGTAATTGCCTGGGATGGCACGCCTGTGCCAGCCTGAGCTTCATATAAACGATACGTTTCAGCGCGGAGCTATTCTTTGAAGAAGCGGCCGGATAAACAGAAAGAGGTAATAGGCAATATCGGCAACGTGACGTATGCCGGGCAAAGCAAGAATGCGTCCGGCCCAACGCCATCCCGGAAAGGCCATCCATAATTCTGCGAATGCCGCAGCCCCGCTTGCCAATTGCCCATGCTTATCTCTGATATGAAAGCGCTTCAGGGCTTTTTCCCGCGACAGATCCTGTGCGCAGCAAGCGCCGTCTTGGCATGAAACATCCACCCAATCTACGTCTTCTGCACCTTTCAACCCCTGGTAGAGGCTAATTTCGCGGCGGCAGAGAGGGCAAGCACCATCATAATAGACGGTCAGACGTTCCTGTTCGCGATCCTTATTTGGCTTACTCACGATAAAACCCACCCTGTTATAGGTCTGTATACCTGTGCCGCATCACCAGCCGTCCATTTAGCGATATACTCTCAATATATAAGATAGCAACTTCATGAAGGCAAAGCGGCGAGATTAAGCAACTTCATGTCTGTAAATTTCTTCTCGGCCTATTCAGACGTCATC
>CAYUYL010000025.1:0-17033 GCA_964449195.1 uncultured Filomicrobium sp. | reverse complement strand
TTCAGCATGGCACCTCTCCCTCACAAGACATTATGCGGGCACTTCCACCCGCAGGATACGTTTTCCGCGGCGTATCGCAATCAACCAAGTACGTGTTGGACGCGTCAATTCTGCAGAAATTTGATCGACATTAAGGACCCTACGGCTCCCAAGACTCACTAGAATATCGCCGCGCCGAAAACCAATATTGGCGGCGATGGAGCCTGGTAAAACCGATAAAAACGCCACGCCTTGCAGCTGATCGAGGTTTAATTTCAAATCATCGATAATTGCAGGCACCAGGTTCGCCATGCGAGCGCCATCAAGCGGATGATTGCCGGAGAAGTTCCGGATATCACCCGGACGTGGCCCAGGAGCCGCCTGTAGTTTCAAATTCACCTGGACCGCCTGCCCGCGACGCACGACGTCCAACCGAGCTGTATTGCCAACACCGCGGGTTGTCAGCCTGTAGAGCGCAGCGCGCGCATCGCCGACCTCGTATCCGTCAATTGCAACAATGACATCACCAACACGCAAACCAGCACGGGATGCCGGCCCTTCGTTGCGCAATTTGGCAACCACCGCGCCGGCAACCCGGTTCAACCGCAGACCATCGGCAATATCCCGCGTCACGGTTGCCAGTTCACCACCCAGCCATGGCCGTTCTATCTTGCGACCGGAAATTGCACTGTTCACATAAAGACGCACCAAATTGGAAGGGATCGCGAAGCCTATGCCATGCGACCCTCCCGTCCGCGAATAAATAGCCGTGTTAATACCGACCAACCTGCCATTCATATCAACAAGCGCGCCGCCGGAATTACCAGGATTGATTGCAGCATCTGTTTGAATGAAAACCTGCTCATCGGCTTTGCCGAGGCCTGAGCGCGCCAGCGCGGAAACGATGCCGCTGGTTACCGTTTGGCCAACACCAAATGGATTGCCAATCGCGAGAACAATATCACCAACCTCAAGGGCATCAGAATCCTCAAACTCCAGAAACGAAAACGCTTCATTGCCGCCTTCGATCTGCAGGATTGCGATGTCTGTTCGTTCATCGCTCATGACAACGTTTGCGCTGAACTCACGCTTGTCGGCAAGGACCACGCGTATCTTGGCGCGCCCACGGCTTTTGATCACATGCGCGTTGGTAACAACCAGGCCCTGCCTGTTGATAATCACCCCGGAACCAAGTGAATTCTGCGTGCGATTGCGCGGCAGCCCAAAACGGCGGCCAAAAAACTCAAGCAGGAAAGGATCGTTCATGAACGGGGACGCAACACGTCCCGTCGACTGCACATAAACATTGACAACAGCAGGTGCAGCGCGTTTGACAATAGGCGCGAACGAGTACTGTAACTGCGCTTGTGTCCGCGGGGCCTGGCGTTGCGCCTGAGCCAGATTCATAGCGTCTCCGGCGAGCAGTATAAAAAAAGCCATAAAGGCTCCAATAAGGCCATTCCGACCCGCTCTGATGCGCATTCCCCCTCCTAGACGTCTTCATGAAGCACTGGTCTTGTCTATCCGGCACAACCGAGTAGCCCCTGCACGCTTCGCGGCAGATTCGCTGAAGTGCAGCCGATAGCCGAGCATGTCTGATCACCCGTCAGTCATAAACAAATTCATATTTAAATACAAAAGCGCCGTGTCAATGACACGGCGCTTTAAATCTTATGGCACAATATAACGTCTGAAATCGGGTTACTTAAGCCATTTCAGAGGCTTCCTCTGCGGCACGCTCTTCAGCGACACGCGCCTTATCTTCAGCTCCTTTGGCCTCCACGTCGCGGTCAACCAATTCAATAACCGCGCGGGGTGCAGAGTCACCATACCTGAAGCCCGCCTTAATCACGCGTGTGTACCCACCGTTGCGCTCTTTATAACGAGGGGCAAGCGTGTCAAACAGCTTCTTGACCATCGCCTCATCACGCAAACGGGACGCAGCAATGCGGCGCGAATGCAGATCGCCTTTTTTGGCAAGTGTGATGTACTTGTCCATGACGCGCCTGAGATCCTTGGCCTTGGCCAAAGTCGTCACGATCTGCTCATGCTTGATGAGCGCTGACGCCATGTTGGAGAACATCGCCTTGCGATGGCCCACATCGCGGCTGAAACGCCGCCCGGTTTTCCTATGTCGCATACTGACTATCTCTTAGGTTATTTGGCGGGGAGGTTCTGCTGCCTCACCTCGCGAATGGCCTGAAGGGCCGAATGGAACACGCAAAATTTTTAAGCCTGCGCACCCCGGTTAATACTGATCATCGAACCGTTTGGCTAGTTCTTCTATGTTATCAGGCGGCCAATTTGGAACTTCCATGCCAAGATGCAGGCCCATTGTTGCCAGCACTTCCTTGATTTCATTCAAGGATTTCCGTCCAAAGTTCGGCGTGCGCAGCATTTCCGATTCGCTTTTTTGGATCAGGTCGCCGATATAAACAATGTTATCGTTCTTCAAACAGTTCGCGGAACGCACTGAGAGTTCAAGTTCATCGACCTTTTTGAGCAGAGCTGCATTGAACGCAAGTTCTGGATGCTCCTGTTCTTCGACAGGTTTCCTCGGCTCTTCGAAATTAATGAAAATCGCCAGCTGATCCTGGAGAATTCTAGCCGCAAGCGCAACAGCGTCCTCTGCGCGGATGGAACCGTCTGTTTCCACGGTCATTGCAAGCTTGTCGTAGTCGAGAATCTGACCTTCCCGCGTATTGTCAACGCGGTAGGAGACCTTCTTGACCGGGCTGTAAAGGCTATCAACCGGGATCAGCCCAATCGGCGCATCTTCAGGGCGGTTTCTATCTGCAGCGACATATCCCTTACCCATATCGACAGTGAATTCCATACGCACGGACGCACCATTATCGAGATGACATATCACGTGATCAGGGTTCAGAATTTCAACTTCAGAGCTGGTCTCAATGTCACCTGCGGTTGCGGGGCCGGGACCTTCCTTTTTCAGGACCATCCGCTTGACACCCTCGGAATGCATGCGCAATGCAATTTCCTTAATGTTCAAGATGATGTTCGTAACATCTTCCCGAACTCCAGGGATCGACGAGAACTCGTGCAACACACCATCAATTTGCACCGATTTGATTGCTGCACCTTGAAGAGATGACAGAAGCACACGGCGCAGCGCATTCCCAAGCGTCATACCAAAGCCGCGCTCAAGCGGTTCTGCGACAACGGTAGCAATGCGATCACGGTCGCGGCCTGGCTCAACACCAAGTTTATTTGGCTTGATTAAATCCTGCCAATTTTTTTGCAAAACATTCATCATGATAAATCTCGTTTTTGGAGAGTTGCGCCACAATCAACGCACACAACGACGTAATATTTTCCTGCACCAGGAGCAGGCCTTAGCGCCCTACGAAATTACAATGGACGCAGGTCAAACAAATTTAAAAGGACCGCTTATACGCGGCGGCGTTTCCGCGGCCGGCAACCGTTGTGAGGAATTGGCGTGACGTCGCGGATAGCTGTGATCTGAAAACCAGCAGACTGTAAAGCACGCAAAGCTGATTCACGCCCGGAGCCCGGCCCGCACACTTCAACCTCAAGCACTTTCATACCGTGTTCAGCAGCTTTCTTGCCTGCATCTTCAGCCGCCATCTGAGCAGCGAAGGGCGTTGATTTCCGCGAACCTTTAAAGCCCATATGTCCCGACGAAGACCAGGAAATTGTGTTACCCTGGGCATCCGTTATGGTAATCATGGTGTTGTTGAAGCTGGCATTCACGTGCGCAACACCTGATGTTATGTTTTTTTTCTCGCGGCGGCGTACTTTACCGCGCTGCTGCTCTCTTGCCATATGAATTATGCTCTCGACGATTTTGATTTAAGGCAAATGCCGCTCAAAGGCTAAATCCTGAAAGCACAATAAACGGCAGACTTTAAAAATTACTATTTCTTCTTGCCTGCAATTGGCCTTGCCGGTCCTTTTCGCGTACGGGCATTGGTATGCGTGCGCTGTCCACGTACAGGAAGGCTGCGCCGATGACGCAAGCCGCGATAACAGCCTAGGTCCTTAAGGCGTTTGATGTTCGTGCCTGTTTCCCGGCGCAGATCACCTTCAACCATATAATCGTGATCTATCGCTTCACGAATCTGCAAAACCTCAGCATCGGAGAGTTCATTAACGCGGCGCTCATGAGGAATGCCTACTTTTTCGCAAATTTCCTGGGCAAAATGTGCGCCGATGCCGTGAATATACTGAAGCGAGATTAATACGCGCTTTTGAGTTGGAATGTTGACGCCTGCGATACGGGCCAAAGCGGGTCTCCTGATAAGGGTAAGCGTAACGAACAGTGTCTATGAACTTATTCGTGGGAGCATTTTCTTCTAAAACGGGAACTGATAACGCGTGCCGCTTCCCGTTACTATCGGCACTCTCAAATTCTGCGCAACACGACAACGATCTTGTTCTATTCGTTTTCCTCTGAGAAGGAAAACAAATGCGTCATGAAGGCGCATGTATAACGAGATGTCGGCTCAACGTCAATATCATTCGTCCGCGTCAAGCCGCCACAACTCGAACATTATTGATGACAAAGGCCATTGGTCAGACCTTAACATCAAGTATGGCATCAATCTGAGAAGAAACTTCCTCAATCGAAGCCATTCCATCTACCGTTTTAAGGCGCCCGGATTCCGCATAATAATCTGACAGCGGCGCGGTCTGCTCGTGATAAGCTGACAAGCGTTTTTCAAATGCGGCCGAATTATCATCCTTGCGCACCTGTCCGCCTGCTGCTTCTGTTTCACGCGCTCTATTCTCAATGCGCGCCAACAAAGCCGACTGATCAACTAGAATTTCAATGACGGCATCCAGTTTCAGGTTTTTGTCACCCAACAAGACATCAAGAGCCTCGGCTTGCGGAACGGTTCGTGGAAACCCATCAAGAATAAAGCCATTGGCACAGTCCGGCTCATCAATCCGGTCCGACACAATGCCAATGACAATATCATCAGAGACAAGCCCGCCTGCGTCCATCACTGCTTTAGCTTTCAACCCGACGGGGGTTGCTGCGGACACAGCAGCGCGCAACATGTCACCGGTTGAGAGCTGAATGATCTTGCGTGTTTCGGTCAGCCGGACAGCTTGTGTTCCTTTTCCAGCGCCGGGCGGCCCAAGAAGTATAATGTTCATTTCCGTCCCCGCGATGCGCCTCGAAGCTTGGCTTTTTTGATAAGGCCTTCGTATTGATGCGCCATCAGATGGCTTTGAACCTGCGCGACCGTATCCATCGTCACGCTAACAGCGATAAGCAGAGACGTTCCCCCCAGGACCGCACCAAATGACGACGGAATCCCAAGGTTTGAAATGAGAACCTCTGGCAGCAGACATACCACCGCCAGATATATAGCACCCACAACAGTAATGCGTGTCAAGACATAGTTAATATATTTTGCGGTTTGTGCCCCTGGACGCCGCCCAGGCAGGAACCCACCATACTTGCGGAGATTATCTGCTGTCTCCTGCGGATTAAACACAACAGAGGTGTAAAAGAAGCAAAAGAAAATGATAAGAACAACGTAAAAGAACATATGCAGGGGCTGCCCATAGCCCAGCGCAGCCGTAATATACATCACCCATTCCGGAGCAGCCGCTCCGGCAGACCCAGCAGCAGAAAAACTCGCAACCGTAATTGGTAACAGCAACAAAGAAGATGCGAAAATTGGCGGAATAACACCGGCAGAGTTCAATTTGAGCGGCAGGTGTGAGGAATCGCCCTGGAACATGCGATTGCCAACCTGGCGCTTGGGATACTGAACCAAAAGTCTACGCTGCGCACGCTCCATAAATACGATGACAACAACAGCTGCAATCATTGTTACCAGCAGGAGAATAAGAGCAAAGGCTGAAAGATTGCCTTGGCGCGATGTCTCAAAAAGTTGGATAATGGCATTTGGCAGAGCAGCAACAATGCCTGCGAAAATAATAAGTGAAATACCATTGCCGACACCACGGGCTGTAATTTGCTCACCGAGCCACATCAGGAACATTGTGCCGCCAACCAGGGTGATTATAGTTGTCAGCCTGAAGAACCAGCCAGGATCTGGAACCACAGGCCCTGCTTGTGCCTGTGAGGCCTCTAGCCCAATCGCGATGCCATAAGCCTGAAACGTTGCCAGCAATACGGTTAAATAGCGCGTATATTGGTTGATCTGCTTGCGCCCCTGCTCGCCCTCTTTTTTAAGCTCCATCAGACGTTTATCAACGGAAGACATCAGCTGAATAATAATAGATGCCGAGATGTAAGGCATGATGTTCAGGGCGAAAATGGCCATCCGCTCGACAGCGCCGCCGGAAAACATATTAAACATGCCGAGTATACCGGCAGAATTATTATTGAAAGTTTCGGCAAAGGCAGTGGCGTCAATACCGGGAAGTGGAATAAAGGTGCCAAACCGGTAAATCAGCAAAGCCCCGAGCGTGAACCATATGCGCCTTTTTAATTCATCAGCTTTGGCAAATGCGCCAAAATTCATATTGGCTGCCAGTTGTTCAGCTGCAGATGCCATGGCCTCGTCTCCCAGAACAGGTCGCGGCTGCTTTTCTTATGTTCAGCCACAATCATGCGATATGACATAGGGCCGACGCGCAATAATTGCAATCGTCCTGCCGCTACACACGTCAACTATCCTGCGTCCAAGCATTTATGATACGAAGCCGCAGATATGTCCACTCATTATCAAGCGAAAAACGATTGTCTTATCAAGACAGTACGCCGGCAATGGAAAAGCATCCGATGCGCACTTGCGTATTATTTCGCCGCTTTAGCTTTCTTTTCAGCTGTTTTCGCGCGCTTTTCCTCGTCGGTCTGCAAAACCTTTTTCTCAATAATGGTTACGGAGCCACCGGCTTTTTCGATCGCCTCACGCGCCTTTGGTGTCACATAGTTCGCGGTTATACGCACAGCTGTTCCAAGTGTGCCTTCGCCTAGAATACGCAGCCCATCCTTCGCACGCCGCAGAATACCGATTTCAACAAGATAACTCACGTCAACAAGCTGGGCTGCATCAATGCGGCCAGCCTCGATAGCGGCCTGTAAAACACCAATATTCAACTCGTTAAAATCCTGCCGCCGCCATTTGCGGAAACCTCGCTTTGGCAGACGCCGATAAAGCGGCATCTGGCCGCCTTCAAAACCTTTGATCGCAACGCCTGAACGCGACTTCTGACCTTTAACGCCGCGTCCGCACGTTTTGCCAAGGCCTGAACCGATACCACGGCCAACACGAACTTTGCGCTTGGCGGCGCCTGCATTTTCCTGGATTTCGTTAAGACGCATTGTTAAAATTCCTATTGGACTTCAATCTACTCGCTCACGATGCGAACCAGATGATGAACTTTTCTTATCATGCCGCGTACAGACGGAGTATCTTCAAGAGTACGCTGACGTTTCATTTTATTAAGACCAAGACCGATAAGGGTGCGCCGCTGGCTATCATCACGGCGCAGCGGGCTTCCTATTTGTTCGATTGTTATCGTCTTACCAGTATAACTCTCAGACATTGTATGTTGTCCTTTTTGCGCTTACCAGACGGCTGCCATGCAGGGCAAGAACTCTCAAGCCTCTACTGAAACAGCTTCCGCCTCAGCGTTGGGTGGAGATGCTTGCTGCTGACCGGCAACCGTTGAACCATCACGGCGGCGCGCATTGATCTCAGCTGGCTTTTTGCTACGCCGGGCCGCAACCGTTCGCGGTGACTCCTGGCGTCCAAGCGCATCAAATGTTGCCCGGATCACGTTGTAAGGGTTAGCCGAACCCATCGACTTCGCGACCACATCCTGGACCCCAAGCATCTCAAAGACGGCGCGCATAGCACCGCCAGCAATGATGCCGGTGCCTGGTGGTGCAGATCTGATAAGCACCTTACCCGCACCATGGCGTCCAACACTGTCATGATCCAGCGTACGGCCTTCGCGAAGGTGCACGCGCATCAACGAACGGCGGGCTGCCTCATTGGCTTTGCGAATGGCTTCCGGTACTTCGCGCGCTTTACCATGTCCGAAACCGACACGGCCTTTCATATCGCCAACAACGACCAGCGCGGCAAAACCGAAGCGCTTCCCCCCTTTGACGGTTTTAGATACACGGTTGATGTGCACCAGCTTATCTGTAAATTCACTATCGCGCTCTTCCCGATCCCGGCCGCGATCTCTTCCCGACGAACGTGCCACGTTCAAGTCCTTTCATTAAAAATTCAGACCGCCCTCGCGGGCCGCGTCGGCCAGAGCTTTCACCCGTCCGTGATACATATAACTGCCGCGGTCAAAGACCACGTCTTTAATACCAATGCTGCTTGCGCGTTCGGCAACAACCTTGCCGACAGCCTCTGCAGCGGATTTATCGGCACCGGTTTTCAATTCAGCACGCAAGTTTTTTTCCAGCGTCGAAGCCGCAGCCAATGTCCGCCCTGTGATGTCGTCGATAATCTGAGCATAAATATTCTTCGACGAGCGGTGTACAGATAAACGCGGACGGCCATTTGCAATCTTGCGAAGCTTTTGGCGAACCCGTTTCTTGCGCCGGTCTAATTGCGAAAGCGCAGGCATTGTTCCAGTCCCTATTTCTTTTTACCTTCCTTGCGGAAGATATATTCACCCTGATAACGCACACCCTTGCCTTGATAAGGTTCAGGCGGACGATAGTCGCGAATTTCAGCCGCAACCTGGCCAACCAACTGCTTATCAATACCGGTTACGGTTACGATTTCCTGCTTGGCACCGCCAACGGCAACATCAATTCCTTTTGGAACCTTATGAAGCACTTCATGACTATAACCAAGGTTAAGCTGCAGGGTATCTTTTCCCTTCATCACAGCGCGATAACCAACACCTTGAATTTCCAAGGTCTTTGTATAGCCTTCCGTGACGCCGGTCATCAAATTTTGCACCATTGTCCGGGCCATCCCCCACATTGAACGGCACTTTTTAGTGTCATTCTTTGGGATGATGGCAATTGCGCCGTCTGCCATTTCAACCGTAAGGTCTTCGGGACAGGTGAAGCCGAGTTCACCCTTAGGTCCTTTAACTTTGACAGTCTGGCCTTGCACAGTTGCGGTCACCTTATCAGGCACTGCAACCGGTTTCTTACCAATTCGTGACATGGTTTAGTCTACTCCATGCTGCAGCCCGACGGTCTGCTGAGGCTAGAACACATTGCATAATACTTCGCCGCCAACATTCTCTTCACGCGCGCGCCAATCAGACATGACACCTTTTGGCGTGGACAGAATAACAACACCCAAGCCGTTTGCCACAGTCGGGATGTCTTTGACCGAAGAATAAACCCGGCGTCCAGGCTTGGAAACGCGTTTAATTTCGCGGATCGCCGGCTCACCGTTGTTATACTTCAACTCAATTTCAAGCTCAGGACGCGCGCCCTTCTGTTCAATTTGCGCGTAACCACGGATGTACCCTTCGTCTTTGAGCACTTCGAGAACGCGCGAACGCATATTAGAGGCCGGCGTCGTCGTTTTTGTTTTTCGCCGCATTTGAGCATTGCGGATACGGGTCAGCATATCGCCAATCGGATCATTCATCCTGTTCCGTTCCTCTGTTACCAGCTCGATTTAACCATGCCAGGAATGCGCCCCTGGGAGGCCAGTTCCCGTAACTGATTTCTACAAATTTGCAATTTTCTATAGTATGCCCGGGGACGGCCGGTGATTTCACAACGGTTACGAACCCTTGTTTCAGCACCGTTACGGGACATCTTTGCAAGTTTAAGCTGGGCTGCAAAACGCTCATCCATCGGCTTCTCGCGATCCATAATCACAGCCTTCAAAGCTTCGCGTTTTGCCTTCTGCTGCTGCGACAGCTTTTGCCGCCGCTTGTTCTTTTCAATTGCACTGCGTTTGGCCATTCAGTCCTCCAGAGGCATGCCGGCGGAGCACCACCGCGTTCCTCAATTAAAATGCTCAGGCGGGAAAAGGAAAGTTGAACTGCTTCAACAGCTCACGTGCCTCATCATCGTTTGGCGCTGACGTCACAACGATGATGTCCATCCCCCAGATTTCATCAACCTTGTCATAGTCAATCTCAGGAAAAACAATATGCTCCTTAAGACCCATTGCAAAATTTCCGCGTCCATCGAAACTCTTCGGATTAAGACCGCGAAAATCCTTAACCCGCGGAAGCGCAATTGTGACAAGGCGATCAATAAATTCGTACATACGGTCGCCACGTAAAGTCACCTTGGCACCAATTGACATGCCTTCACGCAATTTGAATGTTGCGATGGATTTACGTGCCTTGGTCACAAGAGGGCGCTGGCCCGAGATCATGCTGAGATCATTGACAGCATTTTCGACTTTCTTGCGATCGTTAACAGCCTCGCCCACCCCCATATTGATCACAATCTTCTGGATCTTAGGGACCTGCATCACGTTCCCATACGCGAATTTTTCACGCATTGCCCCTTTGATCTGATCCTCGTACCTGATTTTCATACGGGGCTTATAGCCTTCAGGCCGCGCAAACGACCGGAGTTCCTGACCGGTAGAGGGTCGTTCGCCTTTTTTGCTCTTGACTTTGTTCTGTTCCGCCATCGCTTAGTTCCTATCCGGGATCAGTTCGCCTGATCGCTTCGCGAAGCGCACTTTGCGACCATTTTCTATAAATTTGAAACCAACACGTGTCGGCTTGCCATCGTTTGGATCTTCATGGGCAAGATTCGACAGGTTAATCGGCGCTTCCTTTGAAATAATGCCACCTTCCTGGTTCGCGGACTGGCGCTGATGACGACGAACAATATTAACGCCACGAACAATCGCGCGATTTTCCTTGGGCATCATGGTGAGGATCTCACCTTGCTTGCCTTTATCGCGGCCCGCAAGAACAATGACCCTGTCGCCTTTTTTGAACTTCAACGATGGCATTTCAAAGCACCTCCGGTGCCAACGAAATAATTTTCATATGGTTTTTAGCGCGTAGTTCACGCGTCACGGGGCCAAAAATACGCGTGCCTATCGGCTCTCCCGACTGATTGATCAACACGGCTGCGTTGCGGTCAAAGCGGATGAGAGATCCGTCCGGACGGCGTACACCTTTCGCAGTACGCACAACGACGGCCTTCATAACCTGACCTTTCTTGACGCGGCCACGTGGTATCGCCTCTTTCACTGACACCACGATAATATCACCGATGTGTGCATACTTGCGTTTAGAACCGCCAATAACCTTGATGCACTGCACACGGCGCGCGCCAGAGTTGTCAGCGACATCAAGATTGGTCTGCATCTGAATCATCTGACCCGCTCCTCTGCCTTTATCCAGTATCAACCCGTATCTTTTGAATTTGAGACTTAATCTGAGCTTTCCGACGGCAAACCCGCCATCATCTAAATCTCAGAATTTTCAAAAAGATATGGGTTGTATCGTCATTACGTAAATCGAATGGATAAGAGATGATTTAATGGACAGCGTTGCCCCTCAAACAAACTCTTATCCCGTTCCTATTTTCTAATCCGCACCTTAAAATCTATGGCAGATCACGGATTAGACGTCTAAACCTCAATCCCAGCCTCGTCGCAGGCCTTAGTCCAAAACAATCCAACGCTTATTACGCGAAATCGGTGCCGTTTCTTGAATTTGGACCGTCTCACCAACTTTATGCGTATTTGCTTCGTCATGCGCATGATATTTTTTTGAGCGCCGCACCACTTTCTTATAAAGTGGGTGTGTATAGCGGCGTTCAACCGCAACAACGACCGTTTTATCATTCTTGTCGGACACGACCGTGCCCTGCAAAATTCGTTTCGGCATCTGCTTACTGTCTAACCCTGTTAATTGCCGCTCATCTGCGGCGCGGTGGTACGCTTTTCACGCGCGATCGTTTTAATGCGTGCGATATCGCGGCGGACCTGCCGAACCCGCGCTGTATTTTCAAGTTGCCCACTTGCTGCCTGAAAGCGCAGATTAAACTGCTCACGCTTTAGCTCAACCAACCGATCATCAAGCTGATCAAGAGACAGATCGCGGAATTCCGAAGCTGACATATCTTCTCTTCCTCACGCTTTAACCAATGCGGGTCACAATGCGTGTTTTAATTGGCAGCTTTGCAGCCCCAAGCTTCAAAGCTTCACGCGCCAACTCATCGGACACACCGTCAAGTTCAAACATAATGCGTCCCGGGTGCACCTTCGCAGCCCAATAATCTGGCGAACCTTTACCTTTACCCATCCGCACCTCTGCAGGCTTGGACGAGACCGGTAAATCCGGAAAAACACGGATCCAGACGCGTCCGGCACGCTTCATATGACGCGTGATGGCACGGCGTGCCGCCTCAATCTGTCGAGCTGTGATACGTTCCGGTTCAACCGCTTTGAGACCATGGGACCCAAAATTCAAGGTTGTACCACCCTTGGCGGTTCCCTTGATCCGGCCTTTCATAACCTTGCGGAACTTTGTCCGTTTAGGCTGCAGCATATCTTATCCTCAAATCGAATTACTGTCGGCCCGCACGGCCACGATCACCACGGTCGTTGTCACGATCACGACGGCGGCCACCGCCACCACCGCCTTCCTGCATTTCTACGGCGCGACGCTCGGACGCCATTGGATCATGCTGCATAATCTCGCCTTTGAAGATCCAGACTTTAATGCCGATAATGCCATAGGCGGTTGACGCGCGACCATAACCAAAATCGATGTCTGCCCTAAGTGTGTGGAGTGGCACGCGGCCTTCACGATACCATTCCGTACGGGCAATTTCCGCGCCGCCAAGGCGGCCGGCGCAATTGATGCGAATCCCCAACGCACCAAGACGTAGAGCAGATTGAACAGCCCGCTTCATTGCCCTGCGAAAGGCAACTCTGCGCTCCAACTGCTGTGCAATGCCTTCCGCAATTAAAGTTGCATCAACCTCAGGCTTGCGCACTTCAACAACGTTCAGGTGGACTTCAGAGCTTGTCAGAGATGATAGCTGACCACGCAGCTTGTCGATATCCGCGCCCTTTTTACCAATCAAAACGCCGGGACGGGCCGTATAAACGGTCACCCGGCATTTTTTATGCGGACGCTCGATCACAACTTTTGAAATGCCTGCCTGGCGTTGCATTTTCATAATATGCCCACGCAACCGCATATCTTCGTGCAACAACTTACCGTACTCGCCGGTGTTCGCATACCAACGGCTGTCCCAGGTGCGATTGATGCCGACGCGCAGGCCGATTGGATTAACTTTATGACCCATAATTTCGGTTCCTATGCTTCAACTTCTTCGGCAGCCTGACTTCGATCGCGCACAATAACAGTGAGCTGCGAAAACGGCTTCATAATTCCAGCGGAACGACCGCGACCTCGGGCGTGAAAGCGTTTCATAACAAGGTTTTTGCCAACATACGCTTCAGCTACGATCAAATCATCGACATCGAGACCATGATTATTTTCTGCATTCGCAATCGCTGATAAAACGCATTTACGAACATCAATGGCGATCCGCTTACGCGAAAATTCAAGATCTGCCAACGCCTGCGCGACCTTCTTGCCGCGGATCATACCGGCAACAAGGTTCAACTTTTGCGGCGAAATCCTGAGATTGCGCACAACAGCTTTGGCTTCGTTATCGGGAAGAACGCGCTCGCGTTTTGGCTTGCCCATCTTACTTCGTGCCCTTAGCGTTTGGATTTCTTATCGGCACCATGTCCATAGTAGGTGCGCGTTGGTGAAAATTCACCGAATTTATGGCCAATCATGTCTTCATTGACCTGTACCGGAATGTGCTTTTGACCATTATAAACACCGAATGTGAGTCCAACGAACTGAGGCAGGATCGTGGAACGGCGCGACCAGATCTTAATCACTTCATTGCGCCCAGACTCGCGAACTTTCTCTGCTTTCTTGATCAGGTATCCGTCAACGAACGGACCTTTCCAAACTGAGCGTGCCACGCTTCAATCTCCTTATAAACCGTCAACCCGGCAGATGATGCCGTCCCGGCCTGCTGATCTTAAACTTTACTTCGACTTATGCCTGCTACGGACAATGAACTTATCAGTTGATTTATTTTTACGGGTGCGTACGCCTTTTGCGATCTTACCCCATGGTGTCTTGAAGATGCGCCCGCCATTCGTGCGCCCACCATTCGGGTGGTCAATCGGGTTCATTTCAATCCCGCGTGTCTGCGGGCGCTTGCCAAGCCAACGCGAACGTCCGGCTTTACCAACCACGATATTGGCGTGGTCCGGATTTGAAACTGCCCCAACACTCGCCATGCAAGCCGCATTCACCTGGCGTGTTTCGCCGGAATTTAGCTTCAAAATGGCCCAGCCCGCATCACGGCCAACCAACTGAACATACGTTCCTGCAGAGCGCGCAATCTGGCCGCCCTTTCCGGGCTTCAACTCAACGTTGTGAATGATCGTACCGATCGGCATTGATGAGAGCGGCATTGCATTGCCTGGTTTCACGTCAACCTTCTCACCGGAAATCACTGTATCTCCTACAGACAGCCGCTGTGGCGCCAGAATATATGACAGCTGACCATCTTCATATTTGATGAGCGCAATAAATGCTGTGCGATTTGGGTCGTATTCCAGGCGTTCCACGGTTGCAGAAATATCGTGCTTCCGACGGCGGAAATCGATTTTCCGGTAAGCGCGTTTGTGACCACCACCGATGTGACGCGATGTAATACGGCCAGTGTTGTTACGCCCGCCCGATTTGCTTGAGCCCTCGGTAAGGATTTTGACTGGCTTTCCCTTCCAAAGATGGGAGCGGTCAACAATCACCAAGTGACGGATGCCCGGGGAGGTTGGATTGTATGTCTTGAGCGCCATCTCTTAATCTCCCTACAGCCCTGTCGTCACGTCAATGGAGTGACCGTCTTCAAGGGTAACGAATGCCTTTTTCAGGTCCTTTTGACGGCCACGAATGCCACGGAAAGTCTTGCGTTTTCCCTTGCGAACCAGTGTATTCACAGCCTTGACCTTAACGTTGAACAATTGCTCAACCGCCTGCTTAATTGCAGGTTTGGTTGCATCCTTGGTCACGTTGAAAACAACTTGATTGTTTTCGGATACAACTGTTGATTTTTCAGTAATCACCGGTGAGACAATGATGTCGTATGCATCGATCCTGGCCATTACGCGGCATCCCCATCACTTGCCGCCGCATCTTTGTCATTAACGGCAGGTATCGCTGGTCCTGTTATTTTAGCGTCATCGAAACGCTGCTCTAGTATCTCTACAGCCGCCCTTGTCAACACCAGCTTCCGGCGCCGCAGGATATCGTAAACATTGATACCTTGGATCGGCAGCACATCAATCATCGGAATATTGCTTGCAGCACGCACAAACATCGGCTCAAGTTCACCACCGCCAATGATGAGCGCGTTCGTCCAATCCAACTTGATAAATTGCGCTTTCAGCGATTTTGTCTTGCCGTCCGCTGATGTGGCCTCGTCCAAAATAATAAGCTCGCCGGATTTTGCCTTGGACGACAGTGCATGGCGCAATGCCAAGGCACGAACCTTTTTAGGCATTCCGATCTCATGGCTTCGGGATTTAGGGCCAAATGCTTTACCACCACCACGAAATTGAGGCGCCTTACGTGAACTGTGGCGCGCACCGCCAGAGCCCTTCTGACGAACGAACTTACGGCCGGTCGCCTTTATCTCAGAACGGTCTTTAGAATGATGCGTTCCCGCCATACGCTTGAGGCGCTGAAAACGCACCATACGGTGGAGAAGATCGCTACGCGGCTCTAACCCAAATATAGCATCATTAAGCTCAATGGTTCCAGCCGAACCGGCATCAAGATTTGTAATATTAGCCTGCATAGGGATTATGCTCCACTTTCAGATGCTGCTTCGACAGCAGCATCAGCATGACCATGTGCGGCTTCTGCTTCCGGGGCTTTGAATGCGCCAGGCACCGGCACATCGGCCGGCAATGGCTTCTTT
The DNA here is from genome assembly GCA_964449195.1 of uncultured Filomicrobium sp. Taxonomy (GTDB): domain Bacteria; phylum Pseudomonadota; class Alphaproteobacteria; order Rhizobiales; family Hyphomicrobiaceae; genus Tectiglobus. The sequence goes on along the minus strand of CAYUYL010000025.1, from coordinate 1,147 downwards.
GCTGCGTCCCGGATCAAAACCCAACCACCCTTGTGCCCAGGAACAGCGCCTTTGATCATCAACAGGCCGCGTTCAGCATCAGTCTGCACAACTTCCAAATTCTGCGTTGTCACACGCTCCGCGCCCAGATGACCGGCCATCTTCTTGCCCTTGAAAACCTTCCCGGGGTCCTGACATTGGCCGGTAGAACCATGAGAGCGGTGGGAAATAGAAACACCATGAGAAGCCCGCAGACCGCCGAAGTTCCAACGTTTCATAGCGCCAGCAAAGCCCTTACCCTGACTGGTTCCGGTGACATCCACAATCTGGCCGGGAAGGAAATGATCAGCCGTCATAACCGAGCCGACATCAATAAGATTGCCGGGGCTTACGCGAAACTCTACCACTTTACGCTTCGGCTCAACATTGGCATTTATAAAATTCTGCAATTCCGATTTTGAAACCCGCGAACGCCGTCTGGTCCCAGTCCCGAGGCGAAGAGCCGTATAGCCATCACGCTCCTCGGTGCGTTGACCAATCACTTGACACATGTCAAGTTTCAAAACGGTGACAGGCACGTGCTCACCACTGTCTAGAAAGATACGGGTCATCCCGACTTTCTGTGCTATCAAACCGGAGCGCATTGGCGCTTTCCTCCTGTAAGGGTCGTGAATTCAGATAATTTTAAAATGTTCAGAGGACCCGCGCAACTCAATCGAAACCTTAAAGTTTAATTTCCACGTCAACGCCCGCAGCCAGATCCAGCTTCATAAGAGCATCAACGGTTTGCGGCGTTGGATCAACGATATCAAGCAGGCGCTTATGTGTACGCATTTCGAATTGTTCTCGGCTCGCCTTATCAATATGGGGCGAGCGAATGACAGTAAACTTTTCCTTGCGTGTTGGAAGCGGAATCGGACCACGCACTTCCGCGCCCGTACGCTTCGCAGTATTTACAATCTCACGCGTTGAGGCATCGAGAACACGATGATCAAACGCTTTGAGACGGATGCGGATGTTCTGGCCGTTCATTGACTTCTTTTCACCCCTAAAGTGATTTCAAAAAGAATGAAGCGCCAAGCCGGGCGGGCGCTTCATGTCTTAACTTCACAACTACTCGCTGATAGCAGCGACAACGCCGGCACCGACGGTGCGGCCGCCTTCGCGG
>CAYUYL010000024.1:0-17062 GCA_964449195.1 uncultured Filomicrobium sp. | reverse complement strand
GACAGACTCTAAGGCGTTTTCTAAAAAGCCACTTAGTCTTTACCAAATCAAGATAACTATGTTTATGGTAAATAAAGTTCGAAGCTCTGAGCAATGCCAATCAGTTGCCTCATTAAGGATCATTGGACCTGGACAAGATCATGCACCTAACTCAGTCACACCTCGTACGAACCTTTTTTTGCGTCACTATAGCCGCTGCCTCAACACTTGTTGTTGCCGCACAACATCCAACCCATGCCGCCGATGCAGCGTACCGCTTCATGCGTACTGTGACAAACAAACTGCAGGCAGCACAGCGTAAGCCAGGGTTTGCTGACCGGGCGACCGGCTTCACACATGTTGTCAAAAATTATGCACATCTCGGCCGGATCGGCCACAAGGCACTTGGAGATTACAAGCACAAACTAAAGAAAAAACTCCGAAATCAGTATTACACCGGCATGGCAAGTTGGATTGGTTATTACGCGGCAGGTGAAGCACCGAAGTTCCCCATCAAACGCGTTCTCTTATCACCCAATGCAATCCGTGAAGGCAGCTACCATATCGTTAACAGCCAAATCCAGCTGGTCAGCGGTAAAAACTACAATGTCCGCTGGGTACTTACCCCTTCCAACAGAAGCTTCAAAGTTGTTGAAGTGCAACTTGATATAGGGCTCGGCCTTGCTAACATTACCCCCTATCTTCGCGATATCTTCGTTAGACATATTGAAGAGAACAATGAAAGTGTGACCAATCTCGTCACCGCACTCGCAAAATTCAATCGCTGAGAATAATTCCACTCCAGATATGAATAAATACATCTCGAACCACAAAGAACGCGATCAAATCGGGTGGAAATCCAAATCAATATGAGTGATTTCATATGTGGGCACGTATAACACCGCGGGGCATATTGCACGCTCGGCTCTTATCAGTCCACGGGAATTAACGTGGAGCCCTTGAACATGGTCTGCAGTGTGAAACGGAAATATTGCAAATCATTCCGTTTCACACATCCATTATATTGGAGGCACGAGCGTCCTAGATTCTTTCCGCATCAGGTTGCGTTGCATCACCTGCCCGCGCTCCCCCGCCCATGAGATAATTCCGTTGGGCGGCCGGGCTGACGAGCGAGATTGCCGAGTTGAAACGGAAACACCCTAACCAAGGTGTTCGATCTTAATCATCTGTGGTGGATGCGCGATCTGGCCGTCCTCTTCAATCGCCTTCATTGCGGTACGCATCGCAGTCTCTGTTGTCTCGTGTGTTACCAATACAACGTACGCTGGACTGCCGTCTTCCTGTTGGAAAACCGTGCCAGGCAATTGATGTCTTGGCCGGCGCTGCACAATGCTCTCCAGCGAAACATTCTGATCTGCCATGCGGGTGGCAATCGCCGCCATTGCGCCGGGGCGATCATATACAGAGAGCCGCACATAATATGCACCTCTATGTTGTCCCGCAGGCGCCTGCGGATAAGGCGCAAGCTCATCAGCTGGCGTCAGAAACGGTGCCCCCCGCAACCCACGCGCCACATCGCCAATGTCGCTCATGACGGCAGAGGCCGTGGCCTTGGCCCCAGCACCAGGCCCGACAAGCAGCAAATTGCCAACAAAATCAGCGTCAATCGCAACACAGTTCGTGACACCAGACACCTCTGCAATGGCCGAATGCTTAGCAACCAGCGTTGGATGAACCCGCTGCTCTATACCCGTTTCCGTCTTAACAGCCACACCCAGCAGCTTGACCCGATACCCAAGCTCATCGGCCGCTTCGATATCAGCGGGCGTAATCGACTGGATACCTTCGAGATCAATGCGATCAAAGGCAACTTCGGTTCCAAATGCAATGCTCGCGAGTATGGCGAGCTTATGGGCCGCATCATGCCCACCGATATCGAAAGTCGGGTCCGCCTCGGCATAACCGAGTTGTTGCGCCTGCTGAAGCACCTGCTCAAACGGCAGGCCTTCTTCCTGCATTTTCGTCAGAATATAATTGCAGGTGCCGTTGAGAATTCCGTAAATGCGGTTAACGGCATTGCCAACCAGCGCTTCGCGCAGCGTTTTGATCACCGGTATGCCGCCGGCAACCGCTGCTTCAAAGAACAGCGCCACATTTCTCTCTTCAGCCAATGCGGCAAGTTCAACACCATGCTTGGCAAGCAGCGCCTTATTCGCTGTGACAACATGCTTGCCAGCCTTTAGTGCCGCGGTAACAGCATTGCGGGCAACGCCTTCATCCCCTCCAATCAACTCAACAAACACATCAATCTCATCGCTGCCGGCAAGTTGGACGGGATCGTCAAACCAGTGGGCCGCGCTCACGTCAACGCCACGGTCCTTGGTTTTATTGCGCGCCGAAACGGCCTGGAGTGAGATAGATTTACCGGTCGTCTGATGCAATCGCGCACCATGCGTCTCAAGCAGATGCAGCAGCCCTGTTCCCACAGTGCCAAGCCCCGCAATACCGAGCCTCAGTTGTTCTGTCATACTTTATCTTTCACCTTGGCTCTGCCTGTTGCAGAGAAACAATGTTGTGAAGTGTTTCAGGTGTTTGCGAGAGGAACTTTTTGATATTGCGCGCCGCCTGCCGGATACGATGCTCATTTTCAACCAACGCAATACGGACAAAGCCCTCACCGTATTCACCGAAACCAACACCGGGTGCAACGGCAACGTCTGCCTTTTCAATCAGAAGTTTTGAAAAATCAACCGAACCGAGCTCATTAAAAGGCGCCGGTACGGGTGCCCAGGCAAACATCGTTGCAGGCGGTGATGGAATATCCCAACCGGCCCTGGAGAAGCTATCAATCAGGATATCCCGGCGGCTTTTATAGACGGCACGGATTTCGTCAACGCAATCCTGAGGACCATTCAGCGCGGCGGCGGCAGCAACCTGAACGGGCGTGAAGGCACCATAGTCAAGGTACGACTTGACCCGCGCCAATGCCGCAATAAGCCGCTCATTCCCGACAGCAAATCCGATCCGCCAGCCAGGCATGTTATATGTTTTCGACAGTGAGGTAAATTCCACCGCAACGTCAATAGCCCCCGGCACCTGCAATATCGAAGGGGGTGGCGTATCATCGAAGTAGATTTCGGCATAGGCCAAGTCAGACAGGATAATAAGGTTCTCCTGCTTTGCAAGCTGTACCGCCTCTGCATAGAAATCCAGGCTGGCAACCATAGCTGTGGGATTGGACGGATAATTTAAGACCATCGCAATCGGCTTGGGCACTGTATGCCTGCAGGCGCGCGATACAGCGGCCAGAAAATCATCGCCGTTATTAGCCGGAAGATGGCGTATGGATGCCCCTGAAATAATGAAGCCAAACTCATGGATTGGGTACGTGGGATTAGGCGCAAGGATCACATCACCAGGCGCACTTATGGCCTGCGCCATGTTAGCGAAGCCCTCCTTAGAGCCCAGCGTGGCGACAATCTGGGTCTCAGGATCAAGCTTGACACCGAAGCGGCGTTGATAATATGCGGCCTTTGCCCGCCGCAACCCGGGAATACCTCTTGAGCTCGAATAACGGTGAACCCGTGGCTTGTTCACCGTTTCAACCAGCTTATCGACAATATGCTGCGGCGTTTGCATATCCGGATTACCCATCCCAAGATCAACAATATCGGCTCCCGCCGCGCGCGCATCAGCCTTCAGAGCGTTAACTTCTGCGAAGACATACGGTGGCAAGCGCTTGATGCGGTGGAACTCCTCGATCACGGCAACCTCTCTTATGGGATGAGCTCAAATACATTTAACATCGCATAGCATACGATGAATAAAATCTGTTTACGCGCGAACAGCCGTTGCCGTCTAGAGCTTGTTGACATTTACCACGTAAAGAAACATTGCGAATTTTTTACAAACGCCCGCCCAGCAATGCGTGAATAAGATTTATTTCGTGCAGCAAAAGAATGTTTAATTTGCTTCAAATCAGCTTTGGCATCCGCCCAATCAAGTAAGTTAGTGAACAAAAGGTATGTTGCGCAGTGCTGGTTTACCTTGTGCTACCTGCTTCCTTCCCTGACAAATCAAAGAAATGAATGATGTCTCGAAAGCCGACGGCATCGAAAACTGGCTTAAAACAGCAACGCCCCCCAGGTCTTGGCAGGCATGCAGGAGACGAGGTGTCCGCACGCGAACCTGACAATGTTTCCGGCTGCATTGAAGAGGCCCGGGATCCTATGGCAAAATGCAAATCTGACGGAACGTATCCCTCCGTTTTTCAGGTCGTGCCGCCAGTTAACACACGCCCTAACAGAAAGCTGCCAGAGTTGCCGTCTTATATCCCGCGAACGGTTATCAGTCCGCCAAGTGAGCGCACAGGCAACCGTTGAGCTGCGATCGTTGGAGCTATCAATTCCTTGCGGGCTTCGACAATAATAATCCCTCCAAGCCCAGGCCAGACTTTCGCACCAAAACGTTCAAGCGCGATCATTGACTTGAGAATGACCTGGCGCTCAACTGGCGGAAAATGCAGTGCCCACCTCCAGTCAATTGGCGTAAACATGGCTTCTTGCAACAATCTTTGAAGCTGGCCACGGCTATAGGGACGCCCGTAGCCAAAAGGTGTTGTATCAACCCCGGCCCATACACTGCGCCGATTGGGCACAATCAGCATAAGATGCCCTTCCGGTGTCAGCACACGCCACATTTCACGTAATAATCGGCGCGTCGCATCAGCACCTTCGAGGCAATGCACGGCAAGCAGGAGGTCAACGGAATTATCCGGCAAGGGTAGTTGCGTTTCCTCGACCATAACGCACTGCGTTACGCCCTCTCTCGGCCATACCAATGCCCCCTGAGCCGCAGGCATCATCGCACCAAGGCAACGTGCTTCTCCGCGAAATGCGCCAAGATAAGGCGCAGCATAACCAAGGCCTATCAACGTCTTCTCATCGACATGGCGCCAGCGCGCACGAATACGGTGCCCCACAAGACGGCGCACGGCCTGCCCAAGGGGACGAGCATAAAACGCCCGCAAATCAGACACATGAAGATACATTGGTGCCTCGCACAACTACCCACTATACACATTGCAATCGCAGACCTGAATGATAATGTCCTGGTCTTATTGTTTAGTTAGATGCGCTATATGAATAAAGTATCAACCAGACCATAAGGAATTCAACCATGGTTCAGCTCGATATTCATCAGTTTCCATGCCTGGAGAGCAACTACGGCGTACTGATCCGTGATGCTGCAAGCGGTCAGGTTGCATCGATTGATGCGCCGGCCGCAGCACCTGTTCTCGCGGCGTTGCAGGACAAAGACTGGCAGCTCACGCATATTCTCACCACGCATCACCATCCGGACCATACAGACGGCAATCTTCAGCTCAAATCAGAAACAGGGTGCAAAATTATCGGCCCGCGCGGAGAGGCTCAGAAAATACCAGGGCTTGATGAAATGCTCGGCGAAGATGACACCTTCATGTTCGGCACCTTTCAGATCACGGTAATGGAAACACCAGGCCACACATCAGGCCATATCGCTTATTGGATACCGGACGCCAACGTCGCGTTTGTGGGCGATACGCTCTTTGCGATGGGCTGTGGCCGAGTTTTTGAAGGCACAATGACTGAGATGTGGCAAAGCCTTAAGAAACTGGCCAAACTGCCTCCTGAGACCATGCTCTACTGCGGCCATGAATACACGCTGCCGAATGCCCAATTCGCCTTGACGATAGAGCCCGGCAACGACGCGCTACAGACACGCCTTAAAGAGGTTGAAGCGCTACGCGCCAAAGGCTTGCCGACACTACCGGCAAAATTATCAGACGAACTGGCCACCAATCCGTTCATCCGCGTCAACAGCACGGAAATTCGTGCCAACCTCGGCATGGAAAACGCCACGGACGTGGACGTCTTCACGGAAATTCGCACGCGCAAGAACAATGCGTAGTGTTCTTGCGATACATATTGAGGGATGCATGACATGAGCCTTGGTAGCCCGGAACTTAAAGCCAAGGTGTCGAAAAACAAAACGACCGCTTTCATCACAAGCGATCTTGCTTTAAATCCAGGCAACATGTGAAAACGGCAAAATATAAGAAACGGATGCGACCGGGCTTTGTTTTGCCTGCAGTCTTCATATGCCGCACTATAAGTTAGCAATTGGATTACTCCCCATGTCAGGCGAAAAAAACAAAAAAATCATTCTCACCGGCGATCGCCCAACGGGGCAGTTGCACCTCGGCCATTATGTCGGCTCCCTGAAGACACGCGTGGCATTGCAGGATGACTACGAAGTCTACATTCTTATTGCCGACATGCAGGCCCTAACCGACAACGCGCGCACACCCGAGGTTGTCAGTTCTAATGTGATGGAAGTGGCGTGTGATTACATCGCCGCCGGCATTGATCCGGAACGCACGCATATCGTCATCCAATCGATGGTACCGGAACTGGCCGAGTTGTATACGTATCTATCTAACTTGGTTGGGGTTGGCCGTGTTGAGCGCAATCCAACGGTCAAGGCGGAAATCCAGCAAAAAGGCATGACGGATCACGTACCTGCCGGTTTTTTCATGTATCCGGTGTCCCAGGTCGCGGACATTGTTGGCTTTGGGGCAGATATTGTGCCCGTGGGCGATGACCAGGCGCCAATGCTGGAGTTGACCAACGATATCGTGCAAACATTTGAAGGCCTTTATGGTGCAGGCGCGCTTAAGCCGATTGAGGGCATGTACCCAAAGGTTGGGCGCCTGCCCGCGCCCGATGGCAAGGCAAAAATGTCCAAATCGCTTGGCAACGCCTTGCCGCTTGATGCGACCGACAAACAGATCAAATCCTTCGTCAATTCGCTTTATCCGGGCATGGACGGCCGCCAGATAGAAGAACCAGGTGTCATCGAAGGTAACGTGATTCTGACCTATCTCGACGCGTTTGATCCAGATACCGATGGGCTGGAAGAGCTGAAGCAGCGCTATATCAAAGGCGGTGTTGGAGATGGTGAAATCAAGAAGCGGCTTTTGCCCTGCCTGCTGGAGCTCATCGGACCGATCCGTGAGAAGAGGTCCGCACTTACAAAAGACCTCGGTTACGTTAAGAAATCCGTCTATGACGGTACAATGGCAGGGCGCGAAAAAGCCGGTCAGGTTCTAAGCGAAGTTAAATCCCGCATGGGCATCAATTACATCGACACGCTCTTTAAAGACGCCGGTTAAGCTGTATAACAACTAAATTGTTGCTGACATCACCAAGCTTCCTAGCCGGCAAAAATTTTCTCGAGCTCTGCGCGCATAGGCGGCGGCGGAACCTCCGGCTTGCGCTCAACAAGGTCGAAAAAGACCAGACGCGCCTCAGCTGTTGCAACACAACATGTGCTGTCTTGCTTAAAAATCCCTCCGACAAACACAATCGACGTATTCCCGATCCGCTTGATCGCACTGCCAATGTCAACACCGCCCGGATATGTCAACTCGCGGCGATAATCGATAATGATATTGGCAAGCACAATATCCAAACGGCCACCGCCGTACTTGTCGAACATTGATCGCAGAAGGGACGCGCGTCCCGCTTCAAAAAAGGTTGAATAGACCGCATTATTCACATGGCCAAGCGCATCAAGATCACTAAAGCGGATTGTATGCGATATCCAGGCTTTATATATCCCACGGCGCGTCAGATCCAACTCTTGTTGATCATCTGAATTCATGATAAAGCCTTCACCGCCATGCCGGCAGAGAATGAGTGTATTGGTCGTCGGGCGATACAGCCGCCAGAAGAGGAAAAACGCTATAACGCTCGCGCGTTATTCTGCTTAAGGCCGAACGGCAACGGCTCACCTTCCTCAACAATAAAGCGGTATTTGGGGCCCTCAGGATAAAGTGAATCTGCAGTCGTTACCATAGTCCAATTGCGGCTACGATCTCTGTCTGGGATATCAGGCCCAGGCTCAATGCGGCGAACATTTGTAACAATGAGTGATCTTGGCCCGCCACTTTGATGTTGCACACTCAAGCGATCACCAATCTGAAATGAACCCAGCAAGCCGACAGGCTGGAGGAGACCGTCAGAGGCACTTTCCAACGTGTTTTTATCAATAATCTCGTCGGTAAAAGCAGTCAAAACAGGATTTGTCTTGACATGGGCCTGCTGCGTGATCTGGGAAGACATTGACGCGATCACGTGCCTCATAATCGTCTCAGGGAAATTAAGCAGCATCAGAAGAGCAATAAATGCAGCTGTTGCGGCCACCAGCATAATCGGCGGCATAGCTGAAAAGAGACGGTATGATTGATACATATTGCAGCGCTCCAGCTTCTGAACTCTACCTTATATAAGGTGTGGAAGGAGGATTTGCGACCCCCGGGGCGGGGATGTTTAATCCTCCCTCCACGCACCGGGCCGTGCGGAGGCGTGAACACGGCACAGGTGTCTCAGAAAAGCGAGCTTAAATGCAATAATACTCGAAAATAATATTACTGCAAACACAGCAGGAACAACACGCTCATGTGTAATTGCAGCCACCACATATTTAAAATCAAAAAACTGATTAATAGTAAATAATTCAGCTATCTTACTTATAAATTGGGTTATAGATGCCGCGATATCAAGCTGTGGCACAGAAGAAAAAAGTGTTGTCGTTAAAATTAAATTTGAAACCGCATGATGACTCACGACTGCGACTAAGCTGCCCAAAAGAGTAAGAGCCTGTCCGTAAAAATGTTGAGTCATCAGAATCACTTATGATTCAGATCCTTGAGTGAGCGAGGTCCGTAAATATGAAATTTACCCCCTTAGTTGTGCTTCTCTCTTTATGCCGACTATCCCACAATCAATAATGCAGAGCATTGAGAGGCGTTGATTTTACTGGCTAATTTTAAGGACGGACTCTAAGTGTAATGGCAAAATCGCGCGCTGACGCGTAAAACATATTTACAGAACACCTTTGCATGTCATGCCCCCTTAAACCAATGTCAGCAGCGAACCCACAAACCAGGTTTTATATGTAACATTTTACATATTACTTAACTGAGATGTACTGTGCCTATTCATTTGGGCCAGCATGCGATCAGATTATGAATTATTTCCACGTATTTTATGACGATTTCGTTACTTTTTCGATGGCTTGCGTTATCAGTTTTCTGGATTGCGGATTTACAGAACTGCTTTGAAGGCCGCAAGGCGCTGTTTTCACAAACGCCACCCAATCGGCTTTGATAAGCCCTGAAGCTAAAAAAACATAAAAAAGAGGAAAGGCAACCGATGATCCCTGAGGAATATCGCTTGATCGCACTCTTTGCCATCTCGGGCGGTCTGCTTATACTTTTGGTCTGGGGACGCTATCGATACGATGTCGTGGCACTTGGTGCGCTGGTGATAGCAGTCTTCGCCGGTGTCGTTCCCGGCGATCAGGCCTTCGAGGGATTTGGACATCCGGCAACCATTATCATCGCACTTGTGCTGATAGCATCCCATGGCCTCACCAATTCTGGTGCAGTCAACTTGTTCGTGCCATTTCTCATTCGGGCAATACGCGGGACATCAAGCCACATCGGCATCATGGGGGGCATCGGTGCGGCACTGTCGACAGTCATGAATAATGTCGGGGCGCTGGCACTTCTTATGCCCGTTGACGTGCAAACAGCCGAAAAGGCACAGCGTTCGCCTGCGCCGACGTTAATGCCGTTGTCTTTTGCGACAATCCTTGGGGGACTTGTGACACTTATCGGAACGCCTCCGAACATCGTCGTATCGTCGATACGTGAGCAACACACGGGCCAGCCCTTTCAGATGTTTGACTTTGCACCAGTTGGTTTGGCATGCGCGTTAGCCGGCTTGATTTTTGTTGCGCTGATCGGCTGGCGCCTGCTTCCCAAAACAACGCGCGAGCGGGAGGCTGGCAAAGAGCTTTTTGAATTGGGAACGTACCTGGTTGAACTCACAGTGACCGCAGGATCAAAAACGGCTGGCAAGCCGTTACGAGATATCGACAGCGTATGCGAGGAGCACAACGTTGTTGTTGTGGCCCTTCTGCGCGATGGTCTCACCATGCCGGTTTACGCTCGCTGGCTCAAAATTCAAGCTGGTGATATCCTGCTCATTGAAACCACAGCTGAAAAACTTGGAAGCTTCGTAAAGGCCCTGGAATTAAATAAACTGGACGACAACAAGACAGCGCGTAAGGACAGCGATTTAACCTTTGCCGAAGTGGTTGTTCCCACTGACGCTGCTATCGAGCATCGTTCAATGGCAGGTGTGCGCTTGCATGACCTGTACGGGACCTGGCTGATCGGTCTTTCGCGCCAAGGCCGCAGAGTCGCCAAGCGTGTCAGGCACATGAAGATTAAGCCTGGCGATGTCCTCCTTCTCATGGGGCCTGCAAACTGCATAAAAGAGGCCTCTGACTGGATGGGCACGCTGCCTTTGGCAGAACGCAATTTGCAGATTTCGCGCAGTAACAAACCACTATTGGCTGTCAGCTTATTTGCAAGCGCTATCCTCATCGCCAGTCTTGGCTTGCTGCATTTGCCGGTTGCTCTTGCGGGAGTGAGCGTACTTTACATTCTGCTGAATATTATACCGTTACGGCAACTCTATGAGGCCGTAGACTGGCCGGTGGTGGTGTTGATCGGCGCCCTTATTCCGATTGGTGCTGCCATGCAATCTACCGGCGGCGCGCATTTTTTGGCAAATGGTATCCTGGATCTTGCGCAGTTTTTCGATCTCAAACCCTGGATGATGCTATTGCTCATCATGGTCGTAACAATGTTTCTATCTAATATATTGAACAATACCGCAACGGCCTTTGTAGCAGCCCCCGTCGCTATTGGCATTGCTGAGAAAATCGGGGTCAACGTAGACCCCTTTCTTATCGCGGTGGCCATTGCAGCCTCCAGTGCATTTGTCACGCCTATCGGGCACCAGAACAACATGCTCATTATGGGAGCGGGCGGATACAAATTCGGTGATTATTGGCGTATGGGACTCCCGCTGCAGATTGTTATATTATTGATATCGGTCCCATTAATTCCCATAGTCTGGCCATTTTAAGTTCCCCCTGTGTGAGCAGGCTTTGCAATTCATCTGACCTGCAAGCTGCCCTGTGCGAAACCGGCAATAACATCTTTCACTCTGAAACACATGCCACGAAACAGCTATGGCTTGCATCACGTTTGCGAAGAGATTACTCTCACGGCACCTTCAGAAACTAAATATGAACTCTGCAATTCGTGCTTTCACCCCGCCCCGAGGAAAGGATATTCTAATGGGTTTCATGTCAGATGCACTCGGTCGAATGAAGCCATCGGCAACGATCGCCCTTACTCAGATGGCGCGCGATTTGAAAGCACAAGGAAGAGACGTCATCTCTCTTGCCGTTGGTGAGCCGGATTTCGATACACCTGACCACATTAAAGAAGCAGCTATAGAAGCCATCCGCCGTGGGGAAAGCAAATACACCCCCGTTGCAGGCATTCCACAACTGCGTGAGGCAGTCGCAGCAAAGTTTAAACGAGACAATAACCTGGAATACCTTCCTGGCCAGGTGATTGTCGGCAACGGCGGCAAGCAGGTTATTTATAATGCCCTGATGGCAACACTTAACCCTGGCGACGAAGTCATATGCATTGCGCCATATTGGGTCAGCTACCCGGAAATCGTAGCTCTATGCGGTGGAACACCTGTAACTGTGATTGCGCATGAACAGGATAACTTCAAGCTGAAACCAGAAGAACTCAGACGTGCAATTACACCGAAAACAAAGTGGGTCATCCTCAATTCCCCTTCCAATCCGACTGGTGCGGCCTACACGCACGATGAACTCAAGGCCATAACCGATGTCATTGTGGAGCATGAGAATGTGTGGGTTCTTTCTGATGATATTTACGAGCACCTCACATACGGCGACTATGAGTTCGTGACCGTTGCACAAGTCGAACCAAGGCTTTACGAGCGTACAATCACAATAAATGGTTTATCTAAAGCCTATGCTATGACCGGATGGCGGCTTGGTTTTGGCGCAGGTCCTGTCAATTTGATCAAAGCTATGGACACACTTCAAGGCCAGCAAACTTCCGGAAATTGCAGCATTGCACAATGGGCCGCCGTTCAAGCACTCAACGGTCCCCACAACCATCTTGACACATTCCGTGCTGCTTTTAACGAACGCCGTGATCTCGTTGTTTCCATGCTTAATCAAGCAACCGGCATGACGTGCGCGACACCCGAGGGAGCTTTCTATGTTTACCCATCATTCAGCCCTCTGATTGGCAAGACCGCACCATCTGGTAAGAAGATCGAAACGGATGAAGATTTTGTTATGGAACTGCTGAATACCGAGGGGGTCGCCGGAGTACATGGCTCTGCATTCGGACTGGGCCCGAATATGCGTGTCTCATACGCAACCTCCACGGATCTGCTGCGTGAAGCCTGCACGCGCATTCAAAGGTTCTGCAACAGCCTGCAATAAATGGGCTTCAAAATCCGCTATGAACGCGCCGTAATACTGGAATATGTCTTGCATTGTTGCAATCAATGTAAGACATATATGACGATCCCGGTGTTTTAACTTGGATAATCAAGTGAGAAACAATAAATTCCCAAGTCTTCTGACGAACTGATGTGCGGACGCCAATATTGAAGCAACGGTCGGGTTTGGTTGATCCAGAACTGGAGCGCGAATTTCGTCTCAATGACGGACGCCTCATTTTGTATCGCGAGTATGGCGCGACTGACGGTGAAGTGATTCTCGCGCTACATGGAACTCCGGGTTCAGGTTTAAAGTACAGACCTGCCCATGAGGCCGCCGGTATCCGCGGCCTACGCATTATTGCACCTGACCGCTGGGGATATGGGGCCTCGCAAGCTCCCAGAATACGCTCCCTGCGCCACTATAGCCACGATATGTCCGAGTTTATGCAAGAGGTTGGGGCACCCACTTTTTCCGTTGTTGGCATATCCGGCGGCGGACCATTTGCTGCTGCATTGGCTGCTGAAATGCCCGCACGTGTCCACAAGCTTGCCCTTGTTGCCCCTGTCGGGCAAATCGCAGAAAAAAATTCTTCAAAAGCAGATATTTATGCAAAATATCCCGTCAGGCAATTTCACCGCTTTTGTTTTCTTGGCCTGCCACGGCTGCCAGGTGCAACACGCGGAATATTTTGGCTGTACCGTCTAGCAATGATCGCCGCCCCTGCCAGTGCCGTTAAAATCGCAATCACCCGCTCAAGTAAACCAGACAAACGAACCATGTCATCAGCCGAAAGCCGGCGGGCTTTGGGACAGACTTTTGCAGCTGGATTGAGAAATGGCGTTTCCGGCCCGGTCATAGACCTCAATATGTTTGCAGCGGACTGGGACTTTGATATCGGTAAAATTTGCTGTGATACGCGGCTTTGGATCGGCGAAGACGATCTTAACGTGCCAATCGGCAGCGTTTTAGCCCTGGCACGCGATATCACAGGTGCACAAATTTCACTCATGCGCGAGCAGGGCCATTTCTGGATTTCCGAAAATTTTGGCGATGTTCTAGAGTGGCTTGGAAAAGATAATGTGAAAGCTTGAAATGATCGTTTGATTTTTACCCCACTTTCAAGCGACAGAATGCAAAGGACCACGAGCAACACGACAAAGCGTTTAAAGATGAAATTTATATTTTATAATTTTAAATTACATCAAAACGTCAATGGTATTGAAAGAAAATGTTACAGACCTTGAGCGAGGCTATTGGTTTGGGCAAAGGCAGTTCTCTAAGAACGGCCCTTGACGGCTTACTATGCACAATGGGGCTTGGACCGTGTCCGGATTGCGCAACCAAAACGCACACCATCGCATTTACCATCGCCGTTGTCGCCCTGGGCGCCAAACTCGCCAAAGCAGATGGATATGTTTCACAAATAGAGGTTGAGACATTCCATCGTGTTTTTCAAACACCGCCTGATCAGTCCGCCAATGTTCAACGTATTTATGACCTTGCAAAGAAGGACGTGGCGGGATTTGAAGCCTACGCCAAACAAATTTCCAAACTGCTTATGGATGCCCCTCATCTAAGACGTGACGTCCTGGAAGGCCTTTTCCATATTGCTGCAGCGGATGGCCTGTTGCATGAGGCTGAAGACCGCTACCTAAAGCGCATTAGTGAAATTTTTGGCTTTCAGGATAGCGAGTTCCGGTCTGTGCGGGCGCTCTTTGTGCAAGAGACGAACGATTCTTATGCTGTGCTTGGGGTGACGCGTGACATCTCAGATGTGGACCTGAAAGCGCATTACCGCAGCCTCGTTCGCGATCATCATCCAGATGCGGCCACAGCCCGTGGTGTTCCAGAGGAATTCGTTGACATGGCAAATCGCAAATTGGCTACGATTAATGCCGCCTACGAAGAAATCGCACGGGAGCGCGGCTTGTGACTCCAATAGATTTAACCAATAGCACAAATGCATCCGGTTTCACTCCAGACAGCCGTCACGTCTCTTCTATCCATGCGTCGCCGAACATAAATGATCGGCGCGGAACAACATCCCCGTCACTTCTTATTCTGCATTATACGGGCCTTCTAACCCTTGAGCATACGCTTCAGGTTCTTTCTGATCCGGCCTGCCAGGTGTCGTGTCATTATGTGGTTGATGAAGCAGGCCATATCACGCAAATGGTGCCAGAGTCGATGCGCGCCTGGCATGCCGGCGTTTCGAGCTGGCATCGCGAAACGGATATCAACTCGCACTCCATCGGTATTGAAATCCACAACCCTGGTCATGCGCACGGATATCCAGACTTTCCAAATGCGCAAATGACAAGCGTTATTGCTCTTGCGCGGGATATCGTTGAACGCCACGCCATTGCTCCTGAGTGCGTCCTGGCGCACTCAGATGTGGCACCGCAGCGCAAAGATGATCCAGGCGAGAAATTTGATTGGCGGCGTCTATTTCTGGAAGGTGTCGGACACTGGGTCGAACCGATACCAGCGCATATCGAAACCAGCCATCCGCTGGCCCTTGCGGATCTGCAGGACCTGTTACGGCGCTATGGTTATCAATGCCCGCACCACAACAAATTAGATGAAGAAACGCAGAAGGTCCTTACGGCCTTTCAACGTCATTTCCGCCCTGAAAAAGTAGACGGCAAGCCGGATTACTCAACGTACGCGACTTTGCAAAAGCTTCTCGATGCGTTGCCAGATGATGAATCTAAAACTGCATTGAAGCCTCTATGAGTTAAAAGATATTCAGACCATTGCCTTAATGGTGTTGATACTGCTGTCAGATCGTTACACTCATAATGATATGATTAATTTATGTCATACTGATATAGACTTACCATGTCGGGACCACCTACTTATTTCGACGATCAAACAAGCCATGTGGTGCTGCTATGGAAATTCCTCCCGAAGGCATTCAACTTTCTGAAGCGCTGGCAAATGCCATGAGCAATAAGACAAACGTGCCAAGTCGGTCCTGCTATTCCAACTTTGATCTGGAGATTATGAAATGACAGGTTCGTATATAGGTAAGGTTTAGAGCCACCAGGGAGGAAATAAGTTGCACAAACACTAGGCGGCATATGATGCTGTTGCATTTTTAGCACACAAGTCTTGGTATTTTGATAAGTTTGACAGTTCTCGCCCCATACACACTTATTTACGCGCGCTGCGCGTTGTACTGAATTGATACCGGAGGCATTCATTTGTATATCGGCTTAACAAACCAACAAAAACCAAAGGAGGCGCTCATGCGCTCCATCGTCAAAAGCGCACTGCTGGTTGCGTGCGCAAGCAGCATTCTGATCGGTTGTGCTCAGGACGGTAAAAGTTTGCTGACGACTGGTTCGACAACACCAGAGGCCAAAATGGCTGCAACGCCAATTGACCCTGCCTGCCTCGCGCTACAAAACAGAATAGCGCTGCTTCAGGATGAAGGCATTATTTCAAAAGTTGAAAAAGCTGCAATTGGCACAACGCAATCTGTAATGATCAAGCGCTCAGCACTGGGTAAGGTCGCAGAGTTGAACCAGGCGAACGACGAGTTCCGCGCACGTTGTTCAAAAATGCCCGCAGCAACCGTTGCAACCGCAACGACGCAACCGCCTGCAGCAGCACTGTCAGCTACAACACAGCCAGCAGCAGCCATACGGCCTCAATAGCTGTCATCTGTCTATGAGCGTCGACAATGTTAAGTCTGGCGCAAAAGTTTGCCTATCCGACTTCTCTACCCGGCCAGCCAAAGCATAATCTCAAAAGTGGCTGGGTTAGAGAAGCAGGCAGCAATATCATCACAAGCTTAGAGTGGGAAAACGCTACCTTTCAGAAGCTTGAGCAGCAATGCCCATTTGTGTTGCAAATGCTTTCAACGCCTTGCTCTCTTGTGGCTTGTCCTTGAATGCGTTGAGCGCATCCCGATAAGCTTCTTCTGCATTTTTTTCCTGACCAAGAACACGCCAGGCACGAATAAGGCGCTGCCACTCGGCCAGGGTCCCGCCATCTTCCCGCAGGCGGCCAAGCAAGGCCATCGACCATCGCTTGAATGCGCCGCTGACGTTCCTTTGGACTGAGGCGTGCCATTTCCTCCCGGGCCTCTTGAGACGGCACCGGCGCTGCATCATCACCACCAGTCTCACGATCAGGTGCCCGGCTGTTTATTTGCTACCCAACGATGCAAGCCGCTTACGTACCAACTGCCTCATGTCCGGGGATAAATCCTGACGCACCAAGATCTTACGATATCCATCGACAGCCTGCCTGGCACGGTTTTGCTGTTCATGCCTGACTGTGAGCCAGAAATGAGCCGGCAGATAGTCAGGGCGTAGTTTTAAAAGCCGCTGATAAATGCCTGCAACACCTTCCGTAACATTTCCATTGTTTGCTGCCAATACAGCTTCTGCAAACTGCGCAAGCCGCCGTGGGCTTTCCCCATTCAATTGAATCGCACGCTGAAAGGCTTGAGCCGCCTTATTGTAGTCTTTCCGCCGAAGATAAACCGGTGCAATCACATCCCAGCCGCGCGCATCATCCGGCTTTTCCTGCAGACGCGCTTCAACGCGCGCGATGAGTTCAGCGACCGGAAGCTTGTTTGGATCAGCCTTTGCGCGTTCAGCATGGGGTTGGCTTGGCAGTCCGGGGGTACCAAGCAACAGATAAC
>CAYUYL010000023.1:0-17688 GCA_964449195.1 uncultured Filomicrobium sp. | reverse complement strand
ATGGCACCGAACATCTTGAGCAGGCCGTCACCGCCTACCGCGACGCCTTGCAAGAGATGACACGCGAGCGGGTGCCACTTGACTGGGCTACCACGCAGAATAACCTCGGCGCTGCGCTTTCGACGCTTGGCAAGCGGGAGAATGGCACCGAACGTCTTGAGCAGGCCGTCGCCGCCTACCGCGACGCCTTGCAAGAAAGGACGCGCGAGCGGGTGCCGCTTGACTGGGCCGGGACGCAGAATAACCTCGGCAATGCGCTTCAGACGCTTGGCGAGCGGGAGAATGGCACCGAACGTCTTGAGGAGGCCGTCGCCGCCTACCGCGACGCCTTGCAAGAGATGACACCCCAAGTGCACCCGCATGGCAATGAGATTGTGAAAAACGGCCTAGAAAGTGTTCTGTTTATTATAGAACAGCGTAACGTTAAATGATGATTTCAACCATCACTCTGACCTCCGCTTTTTATCAAAAGCGGAGGTCATTTGCGTATCTTCATTTTTGGCAGTAGGCGACTGCCTTGCGTAACTCTCAGTATTTCAATCTGGTCAGTGGCTTCGTGGTAGTCGTAGAAAATCAAATATTTCTTCTTATGAACCAACATCAAGAGGCCTTCGGCCAGATCATCGCGAGGCGCACCACGTGTTGGCATCTCATCAAGTGATTGGCAAAGGTCGATAATCTCTTGGCAGAAGGTGTCAGCCCGCGGTGGATTGCGTTTTGCGATAAAGGTTGCGATGCTCTCCAAGTCGCGTTGCGCGGCAGGCCGGAAAACGACTTTTGTCATTCCAATTCGGCCTGACTTGCAGTCTCAACAACAGTCTTTAGGTGCGCACGCATATCATCAACTGACAGATTTTGGCCTGGCTCTGCCCGCGCCATATGAATAGATGCCCGTAGCCAGTGTGTTTCAATGGCGTCGCGGGTATCTTGGTTTGAAACGGCTGCGCCAACCTCAGCCATGAATTGTTCTGCTGTCCATTCTGGATGGTCAGCCATGGCTTGCTGAATGGCAGCTTGGAGTGATGCGGGTAATTCAATCATAATATCAGCCTAGCATGTCCGACGATAATTCCCAAAAGCGGAGGTCAATACGCGGCGCTTGCAATCTCTTATGCTGGCATCCATAATATACGTATAAAATGGAAGATACGTATTATGCGGATAAGTGAAATGGTCAAAGTCTCTGCTGTCGAGTTTCAGCGCAATATTGGCCGCTATCAAGATCAGGCCTTATCAGAACCCGTGGTTGTTACCCGTAACGGCCGCGAGCGAGTTGTGATGCTCTCAATTGATGAGTTCCGCCGCCTTATGCGCCGGGATCGCCAAGTGCGTCACCTTTCAGAATTAGATCAACAGTTTCTTGCTGATCTGGAAGCGGCTGAATATCCAGACGACAAAGATCAAGCCGATATCTACGTGGATCAATAATTCGTGGCGCTCACACCTCCGAAGCCCGGCCAGGTCATTTGCTACTCTTATCTCTGGAAGCAAGAAGCAAACGCCGGTGCCGAAGAAGGCCGCAAGGATCGGCCTTGCGCAGTTGTTCTCACAACAAAATCGACGGCAACTGATGATGTGATTGTTTCTGTTGCCCCCATCACGCACACACCACCGTCTGATGAAAGCGTTGCTGTTGAAATTCCGGCAAGCACTAAGCGATCTTTAGGTTTGGATGATGAGCGCTCTTGGATCGTTATCAACGAGGTCAATATTTTCCGTTGGCCAGGACCTGACATCCGCCCGGTGCCAGGCTCAAAACCGTCGCGGATTTCTTATGGATTTCTTGGTCGTGGTCTTTATGAAACCGTGCGCACAAAGATGGTAACTTTGATCAAGCAGCATTTGGTTGGCACAGTGAAGCGCACCGAATAGGTCTCCTCTACTCCAATATTTCACACCGCAGGTCGTGGGGTGCGCCGCGTAGAATTTGAGGGCCGCCGTAACGTTTCTCAAAGCGAAAGGCGCGCAGTATGACTGCCCCGGCTTCATTGTCTTCGATATAGCCACGAAAAAGCATCTCTGTATATTGTTCATAAAAAGATATGCTGGCCAACAGTTCCGGCAGATCAAATCGCCCTTCTGCGATCACCGCATCCAACAATCCCCACCAAATCGTGACATAATCATTGTCTTTACTCAGATAAGTATTGATGCGCAGAAAATCATGGCTGCCATCTACACAGGGATGGTTTGTGCGTTCATAAATGGCAACATTCCCAACGTCTCTGTACTCTTTCAGGAGCGTGAAACCTAAAGATGTTGGATCAAAACCCTTCATTAAAAAATCTGGATAGCCTCTTGCTCAATCCTCTCACGCAATTTGGGGTGCAATGAGCCCCGCGTTGTTACTGATACAGGTGCGCCAATGTCTTCAAGCGCAATCTGAATGCCTGCCAGGTTCATTAGGCTCATGCCGTTCTCGGCATCAAAATCAACAAATAGATCAATGTCACTTGCCGCATGAGCATCGCCCCGCGCTTGTGATCCATACAAATAAATTGCGCGAGCACCTTCGGCTTGGATGACATCCTGCCGTTGCTTAATAGCTTTGATGATGGTTTCACGTGTTAACATATCAAGATGATTGATCCATTTTCATAATATCTTCTGCCAGTTCCTCGGGGCTATCATATTTAAAAACGTCGCCCGCTTCTGCGGCGTCCAAGCCCTCTTGGATCAGAAGGATTATAAACCATCCTGAGCGGTATGGCTTAGTTTGAATTTAGATAGTATCCGAGATATATTGTGGCTAAAATGACCATTGCAGATAATATATTGTAGGTTACATCCCAATTTCGTTTGGATCTATCTTTCCTTCCTGTGATTTTACGTTCTGCGCTCATATTCACATGCTCTCACACTTGCTAAGTGACTACAAATTCACGTATCCCAACGTTCGTATCACCAGGAGCAATAAGCTTTGTATGCGGTTCAATCTTTGTTATAATTTTCTCTTATGAACCAGAAAGACATGAGAAAATCACACAAAGAAAAGCCCTCTGAACGCTTGCTTAGGGCTATG
This sequence comes from uncultured Filomicrobium sp., assembly GCA_964449195.1. GTDB lineage: Bacteria > Pseudomonadota > Alphaproteobacteria > Rhizobiales > Hyphomicrobiaceae > Tectiglobus. The sequence goes on along the minus strand of CAYUYL010000023.1, from coordinate 14,666 downwards.
GAGTTTTACGACGTACACGCCCACTTTACAGAGCGTGAACGCTTGGACAAGGCAAACAGAATTGGCCTTATCGACGATGAAGGTTATGCCGAAGCTGTCGGCGATCTTATGGTCAATTGTACATTGAACGTTGAGCCACAAGCTTAACGACCCATGTCATCATCACGGCTTTCGCGCTCTTTTTGGCGTTTGGCAGCATTTTCATAAGCTCGCAATTCCCGTTGCGTGTCACGCACCAGGGCTAACGCCTCAGCTAATTTTTGCGCTTCTGCCCGACTGTCAGGGCCTTTCAAAAAGCCAAAGTTTGCAATCGGCTGTTCTTTTATCAACTTAGAAGTTTTTTCAATGCCTTTTCTCAAGGTCATTTTCTCTATCTGATAAGACGCAAATCTGGTGTTACTGAAAGTTGCCGCTATAAGCTCATCATACAGCCCAAGGGCAGCATCCGCCCGCGTCTGCGCTTCTTTGAGGTTTCTTGCCTTTAACATGCTGAAAATAACTACCTGTTTATGTATCCCGAGCCGTTAGCGTACGATATTTTCCCTTCTATGGCGTGGCCCACTCAGGAAACCAAAACCCCGTGTGCGATTGAACCAGTTTCCCCCGGCATCATGCGTTAATGCGAATATCTTTGAACGTGAGGCCTTCGCCCTCGCCTTCACTCTCAAGCCCAACTTGACCGGCAACGGCCAACACATTGGCCCGGAATGCATCGGCCTTGAGCCGCGCCTTACCTTGACCGTCAGCCCAGGCGTAATAATCCGCCAGCAAGGCAGGCCAGGCCACGGACTGGCCAGGCTCAGGATAAGCCCGCGCAACAAGGTAATCTTCACCATACGCAATTGCTTGCACGCCCGCCGCCTTTCCTCGTTTTAAATGTCCTACTGAAACGAATAACCCAAGACTTGAACCAAGTTCAACCAGGGCACCAACCAGGAGCACAAGGCCCAATTGCATGGTGCCAACGTCTTGCCCCAGGTACTTAGCCAGAAAGGTTGCTTGCGGATCGCTTGGCACCAGGTTGGCGCCAGGCAAAGCAGCTTGATTTTGTTCATTATTTTTATGCGTGGCACCAGGCAAATTGCTTGGCACCACATGCTTGGCACCAAGCAGGAGTTGCAAGCGTTCACGACGCTTTTGCTTGGCGCCAGCCACTTTTGCCGTTGCAAGTTCGGCTTCAATCAACTTATAGGACGCACAAAATTCACGAGACGGTTTGACCGTCGCATTGGTGCATTCCTTAGAGGATGACCACCGGGCATTTTGCCGTTGTGAGGCCAGTTCAGCATCTATCACGGCCACCGGCCTATGCCTTGGCAAAGCATCGAGTTCAGCCGTCACCCGCTGCAATTCAGCTTCAAGGTTTTTGCGTTCATCAATCACGCTTGCTTGCGCCGCTGCCGTTGCCGAACGGTTCAGACTGGCAAAGCCAATGGCACTTGCAGCCGAATAAGCCGCCGTGAGTGCGAAAAGCGCACACGCTGCCATTGCCCCAATGGGCCGACCGGCCCGCCAAAAGCCAACAATGAAAAACGGCGACGCCGCCTTGAGCACGTCCGATGCAATGGACGCCGCGCCCATGATCTGGCTTTCAGCAGGCCCTTTGCCGAGCGTCAGGCCGAATTGATAATTCATAGCCCCGGAGATCAACACCAGAGCCAACGACGCCAGCACCCCCGCCGCAGACGCCACATAGACCAATTCAGCCCCCTTTGCGTTGTGCCCTTATGCGTTCACGCTCTGCTTGAACGGCTTCGCCATCAAGCTCAGCCAATGCGCCGGCGGTGCCGGCAGCCAGCATGTGGCCGGCTAAATCGTTTTTCGTCATATTCCGTAGATTGGCAACGACTTCAATATCTTCGAGCAGATCAACAAGCAGACGCAAATTCAGGCGGCCACGTTCGCCCGCATATACATTGCTACGAGCTGGCGCTGTAGCTTCGGGCTGCGGATCGGCAGGCTTAGAGCCGCCAAAGCGACCCTTCAATGTCTTCATAACTTGATTGCTCATGCCTCAGCCATAGCATGGTGCCAAGCGAATTGCACTATCGGCCTATTACCCGTACGTTGTCCATATATCCATGGGACACCGGCAAGCGCGCCCACCACGCTAGCGCAGACGGTGGGGCCTGTGGGTATGTGGTCAACTGGTAACGCATACTTTGCGACCGCCTGAAAACCCATAATTCGCACTATCGCGTGCACGTGATAGGTCGAAATCTTCGCACCTTTGCGTGCAGCTTTAGAACAGATCCCCTTGCCCATAGCCCGGTTGCGGCTTCTTTTTCTTCACAAAATTGAGGAATGCACCGCTTATATTCCCAGGCTTTCCAGCACTATGCATAAAGCCAATAAATTCACCCTTGAGTGCGTAGAAATCCCACCCTTTTTTGCTTGCAATTTCACGGGCTTTGTCCAAGGCGTCCGCCGAAATCAACATATCAAGCGTATCAATTGTCAGTTCAGCAGGCTTTACGCCGCCAGCACGTCTACGAAATGTGATTTTTTCACCTTCCATTTCGATTGTGTAATCTGGCAAATGTTGGGATTTAACCGCATCGCGAATTGCACCGGCAAAATTGCGCCGTGCTCGCTTTGATCCAACCAAAACTTGCAGCTTGTCTAGTCCTACCGTCCAAGCTTTCTGTGCCCCACAGTATTTGCGGGCAATGTCGTAAAGACGCCTATCAATGGCGCGCCGCAGCCTGAAATAATCCCGGCTAATTGGCAGCACTTCTGCATGTTCAATTGCCCGAAAAAGCCAATCAGGCAAGGTCACTTCCATCATTCCAAGCCGATCAGAACCTAATTGGCCTTTACGGCGATAGTCAAAGCTTTCAACTAGATGGAAGCCTTTAACATCTTCCATATCTCCGGTGCGGATAGTTGTCTTAATAAATGTGCCTGCAAGCCGTGTTAATGCCGCTTCAAGCCTTTCATACCCTAAATTATTGGTTGGCCGGTTCGTTGTGACCAGCAAATCATGTGCCCGGAATTGGACTTTCGGCCCAATCGGTTGGCCTTGGTTCTTCTTAGCCATCAATTGAGAGATCACATAGATCAGCACATCACGGTCAAATACTGTCGGCAAACCCGCATAACTAGGTATGATTGTGATCTTTGCATCACCGTTCTCATAACTTAATTCCCGCACGTCCGGCTTAGTCGTCAGCGAAAACACGGGATGCGCCATCGAGGCCATATCCGCCCGCGGCGCAACGTCTATAACGTCCAGCACAAAGAAGTCTGGAATTGGATGTCGTTCGGGTAAGAGCAACCGTGTCACCGCATCAATATTCGCACTATCGCGTGCAGCTTACCAAATTCGCACTATCACGTGCAACAATTCGCACTATCACGTGCAGTTGCATCACCAGTTCTGGGGATAAGTCAAAGATCCAAATTCGCACCTTTGCGTGCAGATCTTCGCACCTTTGCGTGCAGCAAATTCGCACCTTTGCGTGCAGATCTTCGCACCTTTGCGTGCAGCGCCAATTTTTAAAGCATTGATTTAATTAATAAACAATCACTTACCCACAGGGCGTAACACACTAACACTAAGTTAACTTAGTTAACACAGGGGGCTAACGCCCCGCCGCCCTGCTATCGCAGCCCGGCACCCGAACCATAATGGAGCCGGGCAGAGCCCGGCGAATATTTACATTTAAGATTTTGCTCAGAGCTCACCAAAAAAACCGGGACTTGGAAGGTTGAAGTTTCCGAGCTGCTCATCATACGCGCAGAGAGTGCCCTACGTTCCTTGACCGTCAAGGGGCAAGCCTTCGGTGCTGCGCACCCCTTGACGGGCTGCGTCAGCTTCGGGCTGGATCATGGCGCGATGAGCGGCTCCGAAAAAACCAACCAGGCCAAGGCTGGTGTTTGGGGAGAGGCTGCAAGAGGGTTTTCAAGGAAGGTCTTGGCGACCATCGGAACCAAAAGTTACGCTAAGCCCCCCCTCCCCTTAGTGCCCACGAAGCTGTACAAAACGGCACGGCAGAAAAAAGTTTTCAAGCTGTATTCAATACAACCCTAGATAATACAAAGTACACGCAGTAGTTGCATTCAATGAATTGATTTTGCATGCAATTACAGGTTGTTTTTTACTTGTAATACAATGCCAGGTTTATGTATATCGGCAAATACATATGTATTTATGTGTATATTTTAAAGGAATATTTAATCAATACTTGAGGAGCCAAATTATATGAACGCTTACGCAGGGGCCAGCCAAGGCACCATAAAGACCCCACCAGAAACCCCAGCCGCCACGGCACCCCGTCACGACCAGGATGCGTTGCTGCAACAGCAACGCAACGTGTTAGAGCAGCCGCGTCCACACAGCGGGAATTTCTACATTACCGACCGGCCTATTTACCGGGACGGCAAGCCTATTGACACCAAGAACGATTATAACGGTGTTATCTCAGGGGCAAACGGGGAGAAGCACCGTATTGGTGTGAGCTTTCCTAAGAGCGGCAATCAAACTTTTCTAAGCGGCTTTGCACAGCCAAACCGTGGCAAGGGCTTTGGAGCTAATGCCGCCTACAAGGCGGCTCAGAGACGTGGCGCTGTAACCTATAACGGCATCCAGATTAGCGGAAAGCCGCTGCAAATGTTGCCAGGACAAGCTAAAGTTTGGTTGTCAGAGGACAATGGACAGGTTGAGGCTCAAGGCTATTACCTTTGTGCTGACACTGGTGAGTTAAACCGTGTCTATGCCAAAGACAGAAGCACCGAGAAAATGGACGCCCTGGGAGGCATCACAGTTGCCTGGAACCCAGACCTTGCCCGCGAGCGGGCAGAAATCGGCGCTGTGTTTGAGCAAGCCGGATTGTTAGAAGACAGTGCCGCAGAAGGTTCAAAATTCTATGATGCCGCCGTGGCTGCGCTTTGTGATGGCGATCTATTAGACGATGAAATCCCATTCTAGCCGCCGCCGGTGCTGTGGTGCCCTGGGGGGCCGTGCCTGTGGCGCGGTTTCGGTGCTAGGGCCAAGAGGCCCCGGAGCCCGCGACGGGCTCCGCCCTGCCGGGTAACGCCCCACAGCGCTGTGCCGTGCCGCTTGCCCTACGTCCCTTACGAAAGTTTTACCCCGTGTTTGGCCGCCGCCGTTCCTCGCCTAATCATGCCCCCGATGCGCCCCTGGTTGTCGCACGCCGGGCCGGTTCGCTGTTGTCCGCGCCTGGGCCGCTCTCGCCCCTCAGTGCAGACGAAAGGCTCAAGCGGATGGTTTACTTTCTGGAAAAGGCCCGCGAGGCGGGAAACAAGGGCAATGGACCGTTTGACGCCGAGGCAGCCGCCGCCGCCCTCACAGAAGGCAAATTGCAGCTTTCAGGAACGCAAGAGGAAATTCAAGCACAGCTTTTACTCGCCCAAGGTGCGGCGGCAATGGTCAAACGTCTGCTTGCCTACGAAGAAGACCCCAAGAAATACCCCCAACCTGAAACAGAACAGGCCAGGCCGCAGCCCATCCGCAACCAAGATAACGGCATGGGCAAGTGGTAGACCATCAATCAGCAAAGAAAGCGAAGCAATGACACAACCAACAGTAAAGCCCATACCAGACGAGTTAAAACGCGATGTTTTAGCTTATATCATCCGCCTTGATGAAGCCGCGCAGCGGATTAGTCAATTTGCTGGAATTGCCCGCGCAGCGGCCGAAATGGATCAAAAAGACGGTACAAGCCACCTCGATATGCACATGGCAAGTGCCACTTACCAAGCTGTTTGGGGCAATTATGAAGCTATTGGCGACAAGATCGTTGAGCTTGGTTGCGTCCTGGATCACGCCGAAACTGTTATTGCTGAAGAACCAGACAAATTCAAAGAATAAACCCACCAGCCAGAAAAGGAGACCTATGAACCAGAAGCCAGACCATTACTTTGACCACGTGCATAAAGCGCAAATTCAGGAAATCCTGACCAGGATTGCAGAGCATGGCATGGGCGCACATAAAGCTGATGTTAGAGAGGCCGGAACAGTGGCCGCAGTGGCGGCCTACACCGCCGAGGCGGATTGCCTTGAAGGCTGGAACTATTGCACCCCTGACTTGATTGCTGATGTTTACCAGCAAATTGCCGCCGTTTACCCCGAAGACGATGCAGACCTGCAAGCCCTTGGCGGCATCATCTCACAAATTGCCTATGAGACGGAGCCTGGGGAGATCGCCACCTATTGGACTGCGGACTGTGAGCAGCCAGGCGGTGACGAAGAACATCTTGATTGCCATAAGGCTGACCGGCCCGAATTTGATAATGACAATTACGCCGGAGAATACCGCACTGGCAGTCTTCCGTTGTGGTAATGGCTTATGCGCTACGTTTATGATCCTGAGCGTAACCGCATTGATGTAACCGGCCTTGGCAGCGTATGCGCATATTTTCATGTTGCCCCCGGTGGTGCCAGGCCGGAAATCAAAATCATTCGCCGATGTGCATTTGAGTGGGAAGATTACACCGCCGAGGACGCCCAATTGCGGGCGCAAATTGAAGATGATCTGAACGCACAGCTTGGCGTTCCCTGGACGGCCGGCACGTGGCAAGACCTGATTGAAGCCACCCACGCACTGGCAGAGGCGCACCGCGCCCGTATGGATGACCTTGAAATCGTCCCTCAGAGCCTCTTTGAGCGAGAAAGTAAGTCGAAGGGTAGGGAAACTATCAACCAGAGCCTATAACGCCGCCAGAGGCCGTTAAAACGCCTTCTAAGGGTATTCTCCGGTGCCCACGAAGCTGTACAAAACGGCAAGATTTTTGAGTTGTATCAACTCCGCTCATGCACCTATGATTGTAAATTCTACAATTATTTGTCGTGATAATTGGATAATTAAATGTCTGCATGGAGCGAAAGGCAACCGCTACGAGCAGAGATCGAATCTGTTCGATAATCTCTGATGGGCACCGAGAAATCGAACATCTTTAGCCTGATTTTTGGTGTATTATTCGACGTTTATCAGAGTGTTTGATAGAGGGTCGTTTGGGGAATTGTTGACTAAAATTTTATAATGGTATTCATGTTATGTATAGATGATCTGCATTGTAGGAGGTACAAATGGTTAAGCACAAAATCTATCCTATTTTCATAAGTGCATCTATTATAGGAGCAATTTTTGGAGCTATCGCTCTAAATGCGCTCACAGCACAAGCACAACGGCCATCCGGAGGTTTGGTTATAAACGCTCCTACCGAGGGTCACAGTAATTATCGCTACTCAATTGCAATAAGAAATGCTTGTAAAAAAGCAGGATACAGAGAAGGCGGAACAACAGTTGTTCCGCCGAAATCTAACAATATCAAGGCTCGGTTTTTGCTATGGTGCAGGTGAATATTTAACAGTATGAGAAAAATACATTTATTTTCTAAAGCCGTTCTATAACACTGAGAGTTCGTCCTTAAAATTAGCCAGTAAAATCAACGCCTCTCAATGCTCTGCATTATTGATTGTGGGATAGTCGGCATAAAGAGAGAAGCACAACTAAGGGGGTAAATTTCATATTTACGGACCTCGCTCACTCAAGGATCTGAATCATAAGTGATTCTGATGACTCAACATTTTTACGGACAGGCTCTGACTCGCATAACGGGTCTTATGGAACCGCCGGTCATGCCTGCCTCAAGGCATGGCCACCACACGCTTATGACGACAATTAATTATCCAATTATCACGACAAATAGTTGTAAAATTTACAACCTATGATAACTTTTTACACGTATTCCGAGCTCCTTTTATTGCCCTTGGTGATATGAACGTTGGGATTACCTTTGTTTCTTTGTTCGGCCTCTGCGGAGCATTTTCCCATCCTGACTACGGCAAGGTCTCGACCATACGCACTTATGTTAACAGTTAACCAGAGAATTAAGTGTTAACTGTTAGCGCGTATGTTAGCAGTTAACATATGCGATCAAGCGTAGCGTTTGCATGCAAATCATGGTAAAGCATCTTTGCACGAGATCAAAAGAGGGCGACCCCCCATGCGATACGTGTTGAGCGGACTAATTGCGCTTGCGGCTGTTACTTGCATAGCTGCATCATCAACGATGAACTGGTTTTTCCTTTCTAGTTTGGGAAAATCTATGGTTGAGGGCTATATCTTCGGGGCCGTCAGCGTCTCCGCGGATGTTATCAAAGCCGTTTTACCAATCTTCATAGTTTTGGCGTGGGTACATCGTCGAATTGTTTATGTAGTAGGCGGTTCGATGATTTGTGCCATTTTAGTTGTTCTTTCATTGCTTTCAGCCGTTGGCTTCTCTGCAAGCAATCGCGGCGCTGTTGCGGGCGGAATAGAAAGTCTCAATGCACAGTTGAGGCTTGCAGAAACGCGACTGTTAACTGTTAACAAAGAGCTTGAGGCGCTTAAAAATCCACGCCCTCTGCCAGCCATTGAGGCGGATATTCGTGCGTTAAAGCACAATTCACGTTGGACAGGCACCAAGCAGTGCACTGACGCAACAGCTTCACGCTCAAGGACTTTTTGCGCAAACTACGAACAATTGCGTGCCGAGTTAGCTGTTAACATTGAACGTAGCAGAAATATGTTAACAGTTAACAATGTTGCGGAAGAGATAAAAACGTTGCGCGCCCGAGGTGCTGGGCAGAATGCAGACCATCAAGCCAATGTCTTGAAGCGTCTTGTTTCTCATGTTTGGCCTGCAACAGATGTTGGCCAGGTTCAAATGGGACTTATTGTGTTTGTCGCTATTGTTGTGGAAATACTGGCAACCTTTGGGCTGTACTTGGCAACCGGGCATAGCTTTGAGCGTCAGCCCCGTGCGTCTTCAGTGAAGAAAGTTGAAGTTGTCCCCGAGGTTTTAGAGCCTGTTGTGTTGACAACACAGAGCGAACAACGCAGACCCCGAAAACTTGTTATATCCGAAAACGGCGCTTTGCAGGTGGCGTGTTAGCTGTTAACATTATGCTTTATTGTTAACAGCTAACATTTAAGTTGACTGTTAACAGTTAGGGGTTGAAAATGAGCAGCATAGTATCTTTTGTCGGTCAAAAGGGTGGTAGTAGCAAGTCAATACTTGCTCAAGCTTATGCTGTGCATATGGCCATGCTTGGTTGTAGCGTGGTTATGGCAGACATGGATCATAAAAAGCCCGATAGCCACCGATGGGGAAACCGCCGTTCGGATAATAATTTTGATCCAGCTATTCGCGTTCATGCTTCTGGTGCGAAGGGCGGCATTTCCAAAGCTCGCGTTTTTGAGTTGGCGGATACGCATGATGTTCTTGTCCTCGATTGCGGCGGCGATACTGACGCCCAAACTACAGACATTGCCAACCGCTCAGACCTGCTTGTGGTTCCAACCAAAACAAGCGTAGATGAGTTAGACCCTGCAATCATACTTCTGCATGATCTGCGCCGCGTCGGTGTGCCTGATCGTAAAGTTGTCGTGCCGTTGACACGTGTTTCAACGCCATCACAAGAAAAATTTGCCCGTACATACCTGCAAGAAGCAGGCTACGCCGCAATGCCTATTTCTCTCCAGTATCGCCCAATTTGGGCGGACATAAAAAATGACGGGCGAACGCTCGTTGAAACTGGACGTCCCAACATAGATGATGAGGCGCGTTTGTTTCTGAAAGGGATTACAGATGCAGTAGAAGCCTCGCAGGCTCACAATAGCAACGCATCCCCTAAGCCTGCCCGTAAACCTCGTAAGCTTTCGGAGGTGAGACAATAACGGATATGGCAAAACGCGGAAAAGTCGGAGCACCACCAACGGCGTCAGAAACGCTGAACAATCTGGAAGATACAGGCAAGCGTGATGGACGCTCAAACCGCGCAACCGGGCGAACGGAGTTATGGGGAGTACGTGTCAGTCCAGGTTTTAAAGAAGACCAAATAGAACGGGCCAAAAAGGTTGGTGTCACGGCTGGCCGTTTGCTTGAGTTGCAGGCCGCAGCTTATGAACGATCACCTGCCAAAGATGCGCCAGCAAAAACCCCCAAGCGTAAAAATAATAGTGCGCTCTCGCCAGCCGTCGTACATGCCCTTGAGACATTGGCGGTTGCTCTTACCAAGGATGCAGACCGAAAAGGCATGTCACCAGCAGATGCCCTTGAAGACTTTCTGGTGGAGCAATTGGAGCAGCGTAAGCTTGTCTAACTGTTAGCAGTTAACAATCAAAAACAAACATTTCCACCACAGCGTATGCAGCGGGCTTGCGTGGCATACCATGTATGAGCTATGTTCGTTCAGTATAAGAAGGAGAGCGAGGTGTGGCATTTGCATTGCAAATTGCCCATGCAGCCCTCGCCCTAACGGGCTCGATTGCATCACCTCGGCCCTGCGGGCGGCCATCCCGTATATTCAATAAATGGCGGGATATACAACTTGTGTGGGGCATAAGGAGATCGGCGCTATGGCTGGCGATACACAGAGAGCGGCAAAGCCGAAGAAAGAGCCCCAAGCAAACGTTGTATTCCGCGCGCCTGCTGATTTGCTGGCCAGGTTTGAAGCCAAGCACAGCGGACGCGGTAAAAAGTCAGCCCGCTTGCGCGCCCTGATGGAAAACGACCTTGCAGGCCCGCAAGGCGTTCAGGTTGCCGCCGCGCCTTCACGGCGCTTGAGCAAGGCGGAGGCCAACCGCACCCAGGTGCGAGAGCTCAACCGGCAGGGCAATAATCTCAATCAGATTGCCAAGGTGTTGAACCGCATCATGCTGGAAGGTGCCGAAGGTATTGACCCCGGCATGCTTGAGCGGATCGACAAGACGCTAGGCGAAGTTCGCCAGGCCGTGGAGCGGTTGACATGATCCTGCATGGCGTGACCGGCACTTATGCGCCCACGGCAATTTCTTATGGGCTTGAGGGCAATGCGGACGCGCCGCGCCAGGCCAAGGACGTGACCCGGATTGAAACCCGGAACCTTTGCACTAAAGAGAGCTTTGCAACGCCAGAAGATGCCCGGCTTGCAAGCCGGATCATGGACGCAGAACACAAATATGCGCAGGAGTTCAAGAGCAACCGGCTTGAAAAGTACGTGTTTCACGTCAGCTTAAGCTTGGAGCCCGAGGACTTGGGAAAGGTACATGAGGACAGCGGGCCGGTTGTCGATCACTCTTACTTGCCCCCGGACGATCCAGAGCGGCCACCCCCTGAAATGATGATCCCGCCGGAGAAATTCGACGGGGAGGAAATGGAGCATTACAAGCGTGTGCTCACGAACCCGTGCCAGTTTGCGACAAGCTGGCATGATCTGGTTGGCCTTGCCAACACCTACGGCATGACCTTCACGGCGGGCAGCGCCTTTGTGCATCGCGGTCAGGGCAAGCATGTGAAGTTGCGCGATCTCAATGAAAACTGGAACTACAAGCACATGCGGGAGCGGTTCGGCCAAACATGGGGGCAATACCGCTTTGGCGAATACAATAAAGACCGGCAGAGCCCGGCCGTAGCGCATGCCAAGCCAAAGCCGACTAAAGAGCAGCGCCAGGCGCGGGAAGATGCCTTTTTAGTTCAGCTTGCCGACGAGTTTTTAGCGCACGAAGCTATGGCCCATAAACGGGCCAAGGACGAAAGCTTGCACTTTTCAGCAAGCGAACTGCAAGCGGTTTACATGGTGCACCGGGACACCAACAATCCGCATATTCATATCTTCATGAACCGCATTCACCCGGAAACGTCCAAGTCATGGGGAGACAGCTATTTTAAGCGCACCGTGCGGGAGGCTGCCACCGACCTTGAACACAAGCACGGCTTGCGCGTTGTCACCCATGACCGGGAGGACGAGAAGCCGTTACGCATGAAGCGCGATGAAGCGTACCGCAATAGCAGGCTGGAAGCCCTGAACGATCCAAAGCGGCCACCGGCACCGCCACGATGGCAAAGCGACAGCCTCAAAATGATGCGGGAGCGGTTAGCCCCCCACTTTGCAGAGGCGGAAAGCTGGCGCGATCTGGAAGCCCGCTTGCGTGCGCACGGCGTTGCTATATTCCAGAAGGGCCAAGGCTGGTGCTTGTCCGATGGACACCACCAGGCGAAGATTTCAGACATGGGCAAGAAGGTGCGCATCAAGTCCCTAGAGGAACGGCTAGGGCCGCTTTCCCAACATCTTGAACAACGGGCCGACCCCGCCGACTGGCTGGCAGACAGGCCACCGGCATTTATGCCAAGCAAAGGGCCACGCCGACTTTCAGACCTCAACCCGGACATTGCTGAAGCTATGGCGAGACAGGAGCAAACGGCAGCCCGGCAGCGTGACCGTGGCCGGGATGATGACATGGATCGCTAAACATGGGATACTGACACCATGACCGAGCTTTCAAAACATATGTTTGCGGCCATTCAGAACGCACTTGCCGTTAATCCTGAAGTGACAGCCGAAGAATTGGCAGCAGAGTTTCAGGTATTATCAGGCGATCGTGACGCCTTGGACGAGGCTTTGCTTAGAGCCAGTATCATAATGGCAGATCTGGAAGGCGGCGAATTTACGTCTGATGATGTGAGGCGCTCAACTGATGCGATTATAGCTGAAGAACATGCTAAGCAAATGGCCAAATGACAAAACTCGTTTATCGTGCGTTAGCCATTCGCAACCTTAATAAAATTGCCCGTGATATTTCAAAGGACAATCCAAGCCGTGCCATTACCTACAGAGAAGAACTAATTGACGCCTGCGAAAAGCTAACCGACTTTCCCTTGCAGTGCGAAGCCGTGCCAGAGTACGGCCCCAATATCCGCCGCCAGGTGCATGGCAATTATCTGATTTTCTATCGCTACGATGAGAAGAAAGATTGCGTCATCATCTTGCGTGTTGTTTACGGCACCAGGCACTTGCCAAAGGTCAAAATTAGGTAATTGTCATGGCCGAAGTTACCACAGATGCAATTTATGCTCTTGTAAAGCAAATGCATGCGTGCATGGGTGAAAACCACCAGGCAGTGCAGCGGCTTGACCAACGGTTTGCGCGGGAAGAAGATACTATGGCCGATTTGTCCAAATCTCTTGCCAGTATTCGCATTGAGCTTGACCGGCTAGATGAACGCATGGCCCGCATTGAGCGTCGCCTTAATCCGCATGATGCTGTGACTGACTAAAGCTTATTGGCGTAATATCCTAGCGGATCGTCAGGATCAAAGTCGTCTTTTGATTTTTTAGGTGGTGGTACAATCAATTCTTGAAGATCACGATAGGCCAAAACCTTTTCCGCTCGAATAGGGAATTGGCTTTGACCTACAATCACGATGTTATCCGCAAATTGAGGCCCGGCAAGAACTTCTGGACGGGCTAGTGCATCAGCTTTGTCGTACATCACATTTTCAATAACGCCTAATTCCTCAGACAGCTTTTGCGCCGTTTCACCTTGCGCATTCATGTAGCAGCGTACGGCCACGTTATCGGTAATGGATTGCGGATTGCCATAAACGGTTTGGATTTGGCCTAGGTTCTGGAAGAACAGCCATAGTCGCAAACCGTAGCCGCGCCCCCGGTCCAATGCTTCCAGAAGTTCAGGGAAGTTGCCGAGGCTGGCAGCTTCATCAAGGAAGAATGTCACCGGCAATTCGCCTGTGTTCTCGCGCACACTTTCCCGCAGACCGGAGAAATGCTGTGCAAGCAACAATCGCAGCAATGGCCCCCATGTGGAAAGGTTGCGGTCAGGAATTGAAAAATAGATTGTTGTGGGTTCACGGAACAATGCAGCCGGCTCCCAATCGTGGCCGGATAGCGCACGGCTCACGCGTCCACCTTCAAAAACTGCCAATTCTGCTGTTGCCGTGCTGACCACGCTTTGAAATTGCTTCGGACTATCAAGGATCATTCCGCGAATGCCATTTGCCCGGTTTCGTAATGCAGGAATGCCATGGTCATCAGCAAGTCTGACTAAGTGTGCTTCACACGTCGCCGCAATTTCTTGAGGAGGCATTGAAAGGTCAGATAGCAGCACCGCTAGGTTTTGTTCATCTTCTGAACGTGACAGCATCATATTGGCTAAAAATACTGTCACGAGGTTTCGTGCTTCCGTTCTCCAAAACGGGTCACGGTCTGAGCCCCCGTCTTCATCCGGCAAAAGACGCCTTGCCATTTCTTGGCAATCTTCCCATAGATCGTCAGGGTCACGGCTCATGGCTTTTAAGGGATTGAACCGATGCGTGCCTGAGCTATCAAGGGCATTCCATCGAATGATTTTTTGCCCCATTTGATGCCGCCTTGCGGCTGTCGCCTCGTAAATTTCGCCTTTGACATCGAGGACCACCGCAGAGCCTTCATATGTCAGAAGGGCAGGAATGACTTGCGCTTGCGTCTTGCCAATTGCGCGGCCACTCTGCCACTTTGCCAAGCTCAAACCTTTTGCCGTATCGGTTCCGTACTTAGATTGGGACGCCTCGCTTTCGAGCATCCAACGGGAACCCTGTGTGAAATGGGCTTCATATTTTGCCAGAAGTTCGCCTGCGCGTTCTTTGGAAATTTGCATTTCTATTAAGCCCCCTTCGCTAGGGTTTGCAATTCTTCCATAGTTTTGGAAACAGTGTTTTTTACATATTCAAGATAAAATCTTCTTCTCTCTTCTGCCGGTCCCTCGCCTTCTTCCAAAAGCGTCATAATAACGGTGCGGGTCCAACCTTTTACTTTGTTGTTGTCGCCAAAAAATTTAAATTCGCCGGAAGACGCTGGCATTCCACTCGAAATCGTCAAACGCAGTGATGGCAAAAAGGGCTTCT
>CAYUYL010000022.1:0-19061 GCA_964449195.1 uncultured Filomicrobium sp. | reverse complement strand
CGGCCGACGGGGCGGCATGTTTTACAGCCAGCGCCACGCCTGCAAGCAGGCCGCCACCTGCGCAGCACACCATTATGGTATCCGGCATTGCGGCGATCTCTGCCGCCTGCTGCATCAGTTCCAAACCGGCCGTTCCCTGACCGGCAATGATGTGAGGATTATCAAATGGATGGATGAATGCAGCTCCGCGCTCCTGCGCGATTGTATTGGCAATTTCTGTGCGGTCTTCACTCGCTCTATCATAAAGGACAATGTCTGCGCCTAAGGCAAGCGTGCGCGCGCTTGAGCTCGGGAGCATCTCTGGGCATCACGACAACCGCTTCTAATCCGCAGAGTTTGGCGGCTGCGGCCACACCCTGGGCATGGTTGCCCGAAGAGCACGCCACGATACCGCCAGGGTAATGCGCAGGCACAATACGTGATATGGCGTTATAGGCGCCACGAAATTTAAATGCTCCAACCCTCTGCAGATTTTCAGCCTTAAGAAGTACACGGCCGCCGGCAGCATCATTCAATGCCGGATGTTCAATCAATGGCGTTCGAACGCTCACCCCTTTGAGGGTTTGGGCCGCCTCATGAATATCTGCAATTGTCGGAAAGGAGTAATGCATATGACCCTATATGTACGGCATTACGCGTTCAGCAGCGTCTGAGTTGAATGTTAAAGCGACTGACGCCGACATCGCCTTTCAAACGGACATTAATGAGTTGCGTGCATTTGGAAGATTTGATTGCAACATTTGCTGTAAATGTGTCGGCGAACAAAGTCATAGCTAGGTTGCCCGGCCGGTTGCGTCCCTGAACCTTGCCGCCGGCGGAATAAATCTGCTCTTTCCATCCCCCTGACAGAGTATTTTCACGTACGGAATAATTTAAGACGGTGCTGAAGCGATACCCTGAACTCGTGCATCTGAAATTCTGTTTTGCTTTTTGGCCGCCATTAGCCGTTTTATATGTTGTCACGCATTTAAGACGCTGCGATGCGCCGTTAGCTGTATACAATTTGCCCCAACCAGCCCAGCGTCCGTTCAGATAGTCGAGTGGCCCGGCGTAGGCATTTGCTGCCCAAGATGCCATCATGAAAAAAGTTATAACTGTAATAATAATGCGCATCATTCTTCTCCCCACCCCATTCACAAGCGTTTTGCAACGCCCACTGATAAAACCTTCAAGCTTGTGCTTCTCAGTTTGGCAAGCTTGAGCTTGTAAGATCTCACCTGTCGCGAATATCAATATCGCTGGCGATGTCAACCAGATGATCAACCGGTCCATAACCTTGACCGACGCAGAGTTGCTTTCCAGCCTCTAAAGCAGACGTAAGATAGGCTTTCGCCCGCTTAATGGCGCCAGGACAATCATCTCCGGCGGCCAGACCTGCTGCGATTGCCGCAGCGAGTGTGCATCCCGTGCCATGTGTGTTTTTTGTTGTAATCAACGGCGCGCTGAACCAAAGGATTTGATTGCCGCAAATAAAAACGTCATCTGCTGTTTGACGGTTGCCGTGATCCGTAAGATGGCCCCCTTTCACCAGTACCGCAGCGGGTCCCATACGTTGCAACGCCTGTGCCTGGGCAACCATCTCAGCTTGGGTCTCAGCACGGCCGGTGCCAAGAAGTGCGGCAGCTTCGTCAAGATTAGGCGTCATAAGGGAGGCCAGCGGAAGCAATAGCCGCTTCAATGCAGTTTCTGCCTGAGGGGCTAATAAGCGGTCCCCGCTGGTTGCGACCATCACCGGGTCGACGACGAGCGGAACCTGATGCAAATTGGTAAGCCTTTCTGCAACACATGCGATAATGTCGGCATTGGCGAGTATGCCTGTCTTAATTGCCTTTATATCCAAGTCGGATTGCACGCTTTGCAATTGCTCGCCAACGAAATCCGCAGGCACAACATGGATATTCTGCACGCCTGTTGTGTTTTGTGCTGTCAACGCTGTGATCACTGATGCGCCGTAAACGCCGAATGCGCCAAATGTCTTGAGATCGGCCTGAATGCCTGCACCGCCAGAACTATCTGAACCGGCAATCGTCAATGCAATGGGGCGGGGCGTCATTGGAGTGGGCATAGCAACAGTAATTATCCCAGTACGGCGCAGCCTTGAAAAGCGTTATGACTTGAGACCAGCTTCTAAACGTACACAGTACGCTTATTTCCGGCATGACTTAAAGTCGCACTCTTGTATTCTTTTATGTCACAGCGGGATTGCTCAAATAACCGTGAACGCTTGTATGGATGCGGACGGCCAATTAATTTGGTATTTAGGTAAACAAATCAGATTTCCAACTTTAATCCAGACTTTAATATGATGAGATTAGCGATGCGCAATAAGCGAACGATGATTGCTTCTATTCGAAATGTTTTGGCTGGTGTGGTCGCAACCAGTATATTTGTTTTGGCTGCCGGCCAGAACGCCGTCGCACGCGATAATGAAGCGAACAGCTGGATGCGGTTTGGCAATAAAACCTACAACGAAGCTTTTAATCAGACATATGATCGAGAGTTCATCCGGGAATGGGAGGCAAACCCGCCCCGCGGTTACCCGACTATTTCGCGCGACAATATCAATCCAACAATTCAAGCCATTAAGAAATATAAAAAGATTGTTAAATCTGGCGGATGGAAATCGATTCCCGCATTTCCCAAGAGGTTTGTGTTGGAATTCGGCACGACACATGATCATGTTGCAGTGCTGCAAAAGCGTTTGCTGATGTCTGGCGATTTGAAATCTGAATCAAGCTATCCGACTTATTTCGACTGGACGCTCGATAAGGCTGTCAAGCGGTTTCAAGCATCGAATGGTCTGACGCCTACTGGTATTGTTGACGACCGCACACGTCGTGCGCTCAACGTTCCAGCTCGTGTTCGTCTCCGGCAATTGCGCCTCAATCTTAATCGTTTGCGTCAGCATGCGAAGTCAGATTCGGCACGCTATGTTGTTGTGAACATTCCTGCAGCACAAATTGAAGCCGTGAATAAAGGGGTGGTTGTGTCACGTCATACCGGTGTTGTCGGCAAGATTGATCGTAAAACACCAGTTCTCAATTCACGCATTCATGAATTGAATTTCAATCCTGTATGGCGCCTGCCGCCAACCGTTATCAAAAAAGACCTGATCCCCAAAGGCCGGCAGATGCAGAGGGCAAAGCAGAGTGTGCTTGTTAAATACGGTATTGACGCTTACAGTGGCGGTCGCAAATTAGATCCTGCCAAGATTAACTGGAATTCAAGCCAGCCGTTTAATCTGAGCTATCGCCAGAAACCAGGGCCTGATAATCCTTTGGGGTTTGTGAAAATTAATTTTCATAATGCCTACTCTGTCTATTTACATGATACCCCTTCCGATCGTTTGTTTGGGCGCAATGTGCGCGCAGCAAGTTCAGGTTGTGTGCGTGTTGGCAACATTGAAACATTGCTTGCGTGGCTTTTGGAAAGCAATAAAGGTTGGAATAGGTCTGTAGTCGATCAGATCAAAAAAAGTGGTGAAACAAAAACAGTTCGTCTGACCAAAGGCGTTCCCTTACACATGGTTTATATTACGGCATGGGCTACGAAAGATGGCGTTGTACAATTCCGGCGCGACCTTTACCGGCGTGATGGTGTGGGCCGTCTTGCAGCCAACTATTGAAATGCTTCGCCATAAGGCGGCGGTTGTTGCTGTGTGATGGTCACTGCTGACCTTGCCGTGTGATCTCTGGGGAGGTGCAGGCGGCAATCCGGGCGCACGCTCCCTTTGTGCGTCCCAATGCCAACTTGGCCTAACAACATGTCACCGGTGACAACGATCTGTATATGTTGCATAATTAAAGCAACAAGATATCAGAATATAGCATTTCAATATTTGAACGGTGGTGATTATGCCCCAAGACGCATTAGCCTCTGATGCCTTCTTTTCACAAACTTTGGCTCAGTCTGATCCGGAAATCCATGCCGCGGTTGCGGCTGAACTCAACCGGCAGCAGAATGAGATTGAGCTTATAGCCTCTGAAAATATCGTATCCAAAGCCGTTTTGGAAACGGCAGGAACCGTCCTGACGAACAAGTATGCCGAGGGCTATCCCGGCCGCCGCTATTACGGCGGCTGTCAGTTTGTTGATATCGCTGAAGAGCTTGCGATTGAGCGTGCCAAATCATTGTTCGGCTGTGAATATGCTAATGTGCAGCCCAATTCAGGCAGCCAAGCCAACCAGGCTGTATTTTTGGCGTTGATGCAGCCTGGTGATACATTCATGGGGCTTGATCTTAATGCTGGCGGCCACCTGACACATGGCTCCAAAGTCAATGTTTCAGGGAAATGGTTTCACGTCGAACCATACGGTGTGAAAGAGGCTGACGGTCTCATCGATATGGATGAGGTTGAAGACATCGCACGGCGGGTGAAGCCGAAACTTATCATTGCCGGCGGTTCCGCATATAGCCTGGTTTGGGACTTCGAGCGGTTCCGTGCGATTGCCGACGCTATTGACGCCTATCTGATGGTCGATATGGCTCATTTCGCCGGACTTGTGGCCGGTGGTGCACATCCAAGCCCTCTGCCGCATGCGCATGTTGTTACAAGCACGACCCACAAAACGCTGCGTGGGCCGCGTGGCGGGATTATTCTGACCAACGATGCAGATCTGGCGAAAAAGTTTAATTCTGCAATCTTCCCCGGCATTCAGGGTGGTCCGCTGATGCATATTATTGCAGCAAAAGCGGTTGCTTTCGGAGAAGCACTTCGCCCTGAATTCAAGGCGTATGTTGAACAGGTTGTAAAAAACGCGAAGGCTCTGGCAACAGGACTTCAAAAGGTCGACTGTGACATCGTTACCGGCGGCACAGACAACCACCTCATGCTTGTTGATCTCCGCAAGCGCGGGTTGACTGGTAAGGATGCCGAAGCTGCGCTGGGGCGCGCTCACGTGACTTGCAACAAGAACGGTGTTCCATTTGATCCGCAGAAACCGGCGGTAACGTCAGGCATTCGTCTTGGTACGCCAGCGGGTACGACACGCGGGTTTGGCGTCTCCGAGTTTGAGAGCATCGCCGGCATGATTGGAGAGGTGCTCGATGGTTTGGTTGAGGCCGGGCCTAAAGGTAATGCCGGCGCTGAGCTGCGCGTAAAAGAGCAAGCCATAGCTTTGTGCAGCCGATTTCCAATTTACCAATAGTACTTCAGGACGGGAGATTTGACGTGCATTGTCCATTTTGCTCAAGTGACAATACGCAGGTCAAGGACAGCCGTCCGACAGAGGAAAACTCAAGTATTCGGCGTCGCCGCATTTGTTCCGATTGCGGCGGCCGCTTTACAACTTTTGAGAGGGTCCAGCTCAGGGAGCTTACCGTTCTCAAACGTTCTGGCCGCAAGATGCCATTCGATCGCGACAAGCTGCAGCATTCGGTCGAGGTTGCGTTGCGAAAACGCCCAATTTCAGCGGAACGTATTGAACGCATGGTTTCAGGTATTGTGCGGCAGCTTGAAAGCTCTGGCGAAGCTGAAGTACATTCGCATCATATTGGCGAGCTTGTCATGGAAGCGCTGCGCGGGATGGATGCCGTTGGGTACGTTCGCTTTGCATCCGTGTATCGTGACTTTCGCAAGGCGGCTGACTTTGAAGATGTTTTGGCTGAAATCGCGAAGCCAAGCAGCAATAATGCAGCGCTGCCTGATGACAAGGGCCCATAATTTAAATCCGCATATGTGCAGCATCCAGCGGCCAATGTGAGGCGAATTTTAAATTCGCTATAGTAAATTCTCCTATTGAAGATGAGCGGCTGCGCGAAATGAAAACAAGCCCATCAGCATCCAGGGCCGATGCGCGCTTTATGGCAATGGCGGTGCGTATGGCGGAGCGTGGGTTGGGCACCACAGCCCCCAATCCGTCCGTTGGTGCGGTTGTTGTGTGTCCCAAAACACTGCAGATACTTGGGCGCGGGTGGACGCAGCCAAGTGGCCGGCCCCATGCCGAGCCGATGGCTCTAAAGCGTGCGGCAGGGGTGGTGCGCGGTGCAACGCTCTACGTGACATTAGAGCCTTGTTCTCATCATGGGGCATCACCACCGTGCGTCACGGCGATTATCTCAGCTGGTATTCAGCGTGTTGTCGTCGGTATTATGGACCCAGACCCGCGCGTTGCTGGACGCGGGTTGGCTCAATTGCGAAATGCCGGTATCGCAGTGAAACTCGGCGTATTGGCTGCGGAATGCCGTTGGGTCACTCTTGGCCATATTTTGAGGGTCACTGAGCGGCGTCCATTCACGCAGCTAAAGCTCGCGCTTGATGCTGATGGCCAGGCTCCGCGTGGGCAAGCAGGCGCACCGGTTTGGGTGACAGGAGCAGATGCGCGCCGTCGGGGCCATTTACTGCGTGCGATGACAGATGCAATTGTTATAGGCCAGCGCACCATGATTGATGATAATCCATCGTTGACATGCCGTCTTCCCGGACTTCTCCATCAGTCTCCATCACGCTTTATTTTAAGCGGACATACACCTATTGATGGCAAACTTACAATATTGAAAGACAATCTGGCATCAACCTGCTGGGTTACGCGTCAAGCTGCCGATGTACCTCTGCAAGTCCAAGACAGTGATTGTGACGTAATGCGTGTCACCAGTGTAAATGGTCAGGTATGGTTGCCTGCTGTTATGGAAGATTTTGTAGCGCGTGGTGTGACGCGTCTTCTCGTCGAAGGCGGCCCAACAATTTGGCGGGCTTTTGATTGCAGACGCTTGGTTGATGAAGTCATTATGTTCCGCGCCCGCGGTGGAGTAGGACAACAGCAACCAAGCGAGGTGCTCAAATTATATACTCCGCGCAGTTCTTTAGAGCTGGTCCATCAAATATCACTTGAATACGATGATATGTTCATTTTTCGCAGATCTAATGCATTACCAAATTCATGGTAAAGTATAAGGCAAGGGGCTTAATTGGTGCCTTAAGCACCTCGTGAAAAGCGGCTGCCTTGCCGCCTGCCGGCACAAGGAAGACATAGAATGTTTACTGGAATTGTCACTGATGTGGGAGAGGTGGCTGCGATAAATGGCAATGCTTTTTCCATTGCCAGCAGCTATGACGCCATGTCGATTGAGGTTGGCGCGTCAATTGCGTGTTCTGGCTGCTGTCTCACAGTGACTGATGTTGAGACAGCAGATAAAGGAGCCGTGTTTTCTGTTGACGTATCGAACGAGACCCGCTCCAAAACAACACTTGGATCGTGGCAGCCTGGTACGCAGATTAATCTGGAGCGCTCCCTGAAGCTGGGGGATGAAATGGGCGGGCATGTCGTCACCGGCCATGTCGATGGTCTGGCGCAGATCACGGATATCTACACCGACGGAGACTGCCAGCGGTTTGTATTTGAAGCACCGGAGCATCTGGCTCTTTATATTGCGCCCAAAGGTTCGATTGCCATTGATGGGACGTCGTTGACGGTTAATGAAGTGGCAGGCCGCTCCTTCGGAGTTAACCTCATTCCTCACAGCCTGAGCGTAACGGCGTGGGGCGAGCAAAAAGTTGGTGCGGCTGTGAATATTGAAGTGGATTTATTTGCGCGATATGTGGCGCGGTTATTGGAGTATAGACAGTGAATCAAAAATTAAAAGCAGCTGTCTACGAAGAGGGCAAGGGTTTCCTCTCGCCAACCGAAGATGTGATCGACGATCTGCGTAATGGACGCATGGTTATTCTTGTCGACGCAGAGGACCGGGAGAATGAGGGTGACCTCGTTATCCCGGCGCAGATGGCAACGCCCGATGTGATTAATTTCATGGCAACGCATGGCCGCGGCCTCATATGCCTCAGTCTTATAGAGGAACGCGCCATGCAATTACGCCTGGAATCCATGGTTCGTACAAATGCATCGCGGACCGGGACTGCATTCACGGTTTCAATTGAAGCACGTGAGGGGATTACAACGGGCATTTCCGCCCATGATCGCGCCCGCACGATCGCGGCTGCCATTGATCCAACCAAGGATCATACGGATATCGTATCTCCAGGTCATGTTTTCCCGCTTGTTGCGCGCAACGGAGGGGTGCTGGTTCGGGCTGGCCATACCGAAGCATCGGTTGATCTGGCGCGTCTTGCCGGTCTCTATCCGGCAGCTGTTATCTGCGAGATCATGAAGGATGATGGCACAATGGCCCGTCTGCCGGATCTCGTCCAGTTTGCTCAAAAGCATAGCCTGAAGATTGGCACGATTGAAGATCTGGTCGCCTTCCGCCTGCGTAATGACCGCGTTGTTCGGGAGGTAAACCGGACACCTGTTACGTCAGCTATTGGCGGCTCTTTCATGATGCATGTGTATGAAACGACGGCGGGATCGGTTGAACATATTGCAATGGTCAAAGGCGATATCAGCGGTTCAGATCCCGTAATGGTCCGCGTGCACGCAGTAAACCTTATGGGGGACCTGCTCGGTGTCGGCAATGGAGAGGATGGTTATACACTGGTCGAAAAGTCAATGCGCATTATCGCTGAAGAGGGGCGCGGTATCCTTGTTCTGATCCGTGATCAACGTGCGAAAGTGGTGGCCGCACAGGCTGGTGATGATGAGCACAATGGCCTGCGTGAGCGCGAGACACGGGAACAACGCATTGTTGAGATTGGTATTGGTTCGCAGATTTTGCGCGATCTTGGCGTTAGAGACATGATCTTACTGACAAATTCGCCGAAATCCGTTTATGTCGGATTAGACGGTTATGGATTGAAGATTATTGAACACCGGTCTATCGGTTAAACATCTTATGCGAAAGTAGTTAAAGACATGACGGGATCAGACACATCGGCTGCACTCGGTAATTTTCCAAACCTTTTCAAGCGACAGCATATCTTAATAATTGAAGGGCGATATTACGACGACATAGGCAACGCGCTTCTGTCAGGAGCGGTCGCGGAGCTTGAGGCTTTGGGGGCCGATCATACCCATGTAGTTGTACCCGGCGCGTTAGAAATTCCGCAGGTTCTGGTTCAGGCCATCGAGCGGGATCTCATAGGTATCGATGCTGATGAGCCGAAATTCACTGGTGTTGTTGCGTTGGGGTGCGTTATCCGTGGTGAAACATACCATTTCGATGTCGTTTGTAATGAGGCCAACAACATGCTGATGGAATTGACCGCCGGACATGCGATCCCGTTAGGGAATGCTATTTTAACGGTTGAGACGCATGAGCAGGCCTTAGAGCGTGCTGTTGGCGGCCGTGATGGAAAGGGCGGTGAAGCAGTTCGCGCATGCCTTAAATTAATCGAGATTGCTGCTCGATTTGATGGCGAGATCGTCTGATGACAGCTGCCCCGCAAAAGTTGCCGCCGGGTGCTCGCCGCAGTGCCGCCAGGCTCGCAAGTGTCCAGGCTCTCTATCAGATGGATATGGCCAGCACGGACATACAGGATATTGTTCACGAGTTTACCTCGTATCGTTTCGCTTCGAGCGAATACAACAAGGGGAGCGCGCAGCCGGATGCAACATTCTTCAAGGAACTGCTGCAGGGTGTCATGCGCTGCCAACGCGATATTGATCCGGTGGTTGATGAGCAGCTTGCAGCCGGATGGCGTCTTGTCCGGATAGATTCAATCCTGCGTGCCATTCTTCGTTCTGCTTTGTTTGAGTTGATGGAGCGGCCTGATGTTCCTGTAAAAGTTGTCATCAATGAATACATAGACGTGGCCCATGCCTTTTTCGATGCTGAGGAGCCGCGTGTCGTCAACGGTATTCTTCACAATCTGGCCGGGCGTTATCGTCCTAATGAAATGAAAAAAGATAGCAGTCCGGATAAATAACTTTAATTTCTAAGCAGCTAAAAGTAGAATTTGCTGTGCAACCCATAAAAACAACACGGCTTGATATTGCTTTAGTCCAAAGAGGGCTAGTACCGTCCCGGTCGCGTGCCCGGGATTTTATTAACCGCGGATATGTTGATGTCGATGGAGCGCCGGCCTTAAAGACCGCCATGTCTGTTACGGCCCATAGCGTTATACGTCTTCAGGAAAATGCGCCTCGCTATGTTTCGCGCGGGGCAGAAAAACTGGCAGCAGCTTTAGATCATTTTAAGTTTTCCGTGAGTGATCGCCACTGCCTTGATGTCGGGGCTTCAACGGGCGGTTTTACAGACGTTTTGCTGGAGCGTGGAGCACGGCGTGTTGTTGCTGTCGATGTCGGTCACGGACAGCTTGATGCGTCATTGAGGCAGAGACCTGAAGTGGTTAATTTGGAAGGGGTGGATGCGCGGCATTTAAGCGTTGAGAAAATAGGCGGCCGTTCCGACGCCATAGTGATTGATGTCAGCTTTATCTCACTTCTTAAAATTTTACCATCTGTTTTACCTTTGATGTCGCCCTCCTGCTGGTGCATTGCACTTGTTAAGCCGCAGTTCGAGGTTGGTCCGGCCTATGTCGGCAAAGGTGGAATTGTCTCAAATGAGGCCGCGCGTGAAGCGGCTTTAAGGCATGTCCTGGATGGCTTGGCCGAAAACCAAACATTGAAGGTCTGTGGCACGTTACCAAGCCCGATCCCAGGCGGTTCCGGAAACCGGGAATATCTCGTCGGAGTGCAGCAGCGTGTCTGAAGAAAAAATCGAAATCGAATATCTTGGAGCACACGGCGATGGCGTTGGCCAAAATGCAGGCGAACGATTTTTTGTGCCTTTGGCCCTGCCAGGAGAAACGTGGCGCCGTGATGCAAGTGCTGCATGGACGTGCGCCAGCCCATTGCCCGGCCGTGCCGTGCCGTTGTGCCGTCACTTTTCATTATGTGGCGGTTGTACAGCACAACACATGCCAGAAGAGATGTATCAGGATTGGAAGGTTGGCCAGGTGCGGCAGGCTTTGCGCCAGCAGGGAATATCCCTTGAGCCTGGTGAGCTTATCGCAGCTGCTCTCGGCAGGCGTCGGCGTTGCGTCTTTTCTGCATGCAAGGGTCAAAACGGCAAGGTGGAACTTGGATATCATCGTGCGCGCAGCCATGATTTGATTGCGATTGAAGAGTGTCCTGTGCTCGTGCCGCAAATCGTCCAGGCGCTTCCGGGTCTGTATGATTTGCTTGAGTTTGTTCTTCAGCCTAATGCATCTGCCAGAGTGACGGCACTTTGGTGTGAGCAGGGACTGGATGTCGACCTCAGTAAGGTTAGCGTGAGCAATGACCCACAACATCGTGCCACCATTGCTGCGTTGGTCCGGAAGTTGGGGCTCGTGCGTTTGACCAACAACGGCGATACGATCATTATGCAGAGCCAGCCCACCGTGCGGCTGGGCAAGGTCTCTGTTCCGCTTCCTGACGCAACCATTTTCCTGCAGGCGGTTTTAGAGGCGGAACGCGAAATTTGTACAAATGTTATCAACGCTGTCAGCAAGGCTGGCCGGATTGCGGATCTTTTCTGCGGTATTGGCAGTTTTACGTTTGATTTGGCTGTGCGTGCGCGTGTGTTTGCTGTCGATAGTGAACGGGTGGCCATTGCCGCTCTTGAGGCCGGGCGTGATGATGCACAGGGGCTTAAGCCCATTGAGACGCTTGCCCGCGACTTATTCAAAGAGCCTCTATCACGCAAAGAACTTGAGGTTTTCGATGCTGTTGTTTTTGATCCGCCCAGGGCAGGCGCTGAGCAGCAGGCCCGCATGCTTGCGAAATCACGTGTTCCGACTGTGGTGGCGGTATCCTGCAACCCCGCGACCTTGGCGCGTGATCTTTCCGTTCTGATCGATGGCGGCTACCAATTGCAGGCCGTGCAGCCCATCGATCAGTTTCTATACTCTCCGCATGTGGAATGCGTTGCAGTGCTGAACCGGCCAAGTACCAGAACACGAAGGCGTTAACAAAGGTAATTCGGGCAGAGATTGTATTGTTGTCACATAATATGCTTAGATATACAATCTATGCTATATGCCAGGAGCCCGTCTGATGAAAAAAGTACTTCTTACCTCTGTTCTGTTCGCTACAGCTGCAGCATCTGTTCAGCCCGTATTCGCCGATGCGAAAGAAGATGCGGTCAAAGCGCGCCGCGCTTATTATCAGGTCGTGAGCTTTTATGCTGGCCCGCTGTTTGGCATGGCTCAGGGTAAAGTGGCTTATGATGCCCAAAAAGCACAGATGCATGCCGATAACCTGAAAGCTTTGGCATCCATGAAAAATGGTGCCATGTGGATACCGGGCACCGACAATGAAGCCATGAAAGGTAAGACGCGTGCGCTTAAGGCGATCTGGGCGGCTGATTCGAAAATTGGCGAAGCAGTCAAAGCTTTCAATGATGCCACGGCTACTTTGGCCAAAGTAGCCGGCAATGGATTGAATGAATTGAGACCCGCGGTTGCAGCTCTCGGGCAGACCTGTGGCGGGTGCCATAAGCCATACCGTGCCAGCAGATTTTAAGTTTCAGATGGAGCTTGAAACAGCATGAGCTCTGAAACTCACAATACCCCCATGCAAAGCGATAATAACCGCTTTGCATGGAAGCGGGTTTGGGATGTGCCAACCCGTCTTTTTCACTGGCTGCTCGTTATTTGCGTATGCGCGGCATGGTATCTCGGTGATAACCGCGGCTTTGAGACAATCGGCTGGCATTTATATTTCGGCTATGCTGTTGGCGGATTGGTGGTTTTTCGCGTTCTATGGGGAATAATCGGCCCAACTCCTGTGCGGCTGGGGGCTTTATTTCATGGCCCCGCTAGCATTTTCACCTACGCGAAAACGGTTTTCAAAAGATCGCCCAGCGGTACGCCGGGGCATAACCCTCTGGGCAGTTTGTCTGTGATTGCTGTCCTTTTATCGCTGAGCGTCCAGGTTGTCACGGGACTTTTCGCCTATGATGATGGTTTGTTTTCAGGCGGCCCGCTATCTGACTATGTATCTGAAGCCGTCATTCTGGAAATGAATGCAATCCACGAAATCAATGCCAAGATCTTGCTACTGCTTGTTGCTCTGCATGTCTTGGCAGTCCTGTTTTACCTTGCCTGGAAACGTGAAAACCTTATCATTGCAATGGTTACTGGCCGCAAACTTGTTAAGGCCACTGATGATGATCGTGCGTCCGGCAAGAAGGGGCACGCTTCGTAGCTATGTCTCTACGGCGCATAACAACCCCTGGCACGCCTCGCTCAGGGTGTTTTGATTTCATCTTGACCATTCCCTCCCCCGTGCGGGCTATGCAGTGGCATAATCTTATTGGCGGAGAGCGGGCAGGTGATGCAATGCAAATTGATGTGAAAAGATGCTAAGTCCCGGCGGGGCGTCTGCGTTATACATCCTTAGTTTGTGGACTGCATCCTCCACTGATTTCCTGCGAAAAACGGGTCGTTTGCAAGGCGGCTTGTCGAGCGGTCGCGCCATGATGTCACGGCAACATCGGTCTTGGTGAGAACCCGCTTGTCGATCTTTGAAATCAACGCCCGGCGGCGTTTATCCGCATCCTTATCGCCGCTGCGGGCGGCAAGAGCGAACCACTTGTACGCTTCAGTGACATCCTTTGATACGCCCAGGCCGGCTTCATAAAGTATGCCGAGGTTAAATTTGCTGTCTGTCAGGCCGCGTTCTGCAGCTTGCTTAAACCACTCCACTGCTGTGCTATAATCGGTTTCTCCTGCTGTACCGCTAGCCAGAAGGACAGCCAGGTTATGCATCGCTTTCACATTGCCCTGGCGTGCTGCACGCTCATACCAAACTTTGGCACGGGCCAGATCAGCTTTGGTGCCCATGCCACGCTCATAAAGTGCCGCAAGCCGATATTGTGCCAATGGAAAGCCTTTCGTTGCTGATCTGGTATACCATGTCAGCGCCTGGCTAAAATCCTGACGGATGCCCTTACCTTCAGCAAAACGCGCACCCACCTGGAAGCTGGCTGATGGATCACCGTCCGCGGCCTTAATCCGAAGCGATAGTGGCCCGATCAGAGCTGGAGGCAGGTTCCTTTTCGATATACGATGGCCTGACACATGCTGTCCTTGCCGTTCCATTGGCGATAACGATGTTGGAATTGCTTTTGCAGCAGGCTGGGGTGGGTTGATTTTGATTTTTTCCTGAGCGCGTGTCTCTTTTGGTGAAGGAGTTGGCGAATTCATGTGCTCCGGTATCGTCAGAATAATGCCGGCAGGTAAGCCTGCGTCAGATTGATTGGTTGCAATGGCATGCTGAAATTGGGCATTGCGTGCCGTTTCCATGAAGATGGGTTGCTCTGCCTTGTTTTGAGATATTTGCGGCTTTTCATTTGATGTTGCTTGTGAGCCTTGATGAACATCTGCCTTACCTGCATTACTGTTGTGCCAGTCGTGCAGAATGATACCTGCGCTGAGGCCAATTGCCAGGACGGTGATGACTGTGATTGCCAGGCGGGCACCAAAGGAACCCAACAGGCCAGAGCTAGGCTTTTGCACGTAACCGTTCGGAACTTCACCCTGCAGTGCATCGGCATCTTCGCGTTCACCATGATTGGCCTTAAGTAGAACCTGCAGGCGTTCATTGGCGCGATCCAGCGCATACTGGTCTTCGTTTGCGTCTGCAACGTGCGCTGAATCTATATGCACCGGATTTCTATCCTCCGGTTTTACGGGCGTGCCGGCTGTAGAGTTGGTTTCTGAAAATACAGGCTGCGTGGGGGGGGCTGCATATGGTGCATGTTGCGGCAACTCATATTGCGGTTGGGGCTGCTCTGTCTGCTCAGGTGCCTGCTCTGTTGCTGCCTTGCTATTGGCAACAGGCGTTGGCTGATCCTCTTGCGGCGCTTCAAGTTTTTCAACACGTTCCAGCACACGCTGCAGGTTCTGCTGCATTGCCTCAAGACGGTCTGTGGTCTGTTGATCTCCGCTGCGTTGCTCAAGAAGCAGATTATTCAGCAAGTCTTGAAGGTCACTCAGGGTCTCTTGTGTTTTTTGTGTGCCGTTATCACTTTGGTCTGGTTGGACGTTGCTGCTATCTTGCTTTGAGCGCTCACGAACACGATCTGCAACCATCTCTGCGATATTTTCAGGATTAAGATCTGGCTGTGATTGTGGCTGCAATTTGCTGGCAAGGCGCATGATGTTCTCATCCTGTAATTGCTCTGCCAACGCCTGAATATTCTGTTCAAGCTCTCCAATACGAGAGATTTCTGCCTGTGTTGCCTCGATGTACTTCGAAAAGGCAGCGATGTTGGTCTCGATTTCCTTGAGGCCGGCCGCCACATCCTTTGTGTCAAGTTTATCAATGGCCTTGCAGATATTACTTTCCAATTGACCAAAGCGTTCTTCTACTTCTTCTGTAGCGGGTGCCGTTCGTCTAAGGGCATGCAGGCTCGCTTCCACTTTTGATGTCATTTCCGAGAGTTCACCATTGAGCCAGTTGCGGCTCGTCTCGGAGACCTCTTTGGGCAATTGCGCAAGTGCAGCCTGAATATTGGCGAATTGCTGGTCAAGCCGGTCGCTTTTCGTATTTGATGGCTCAAAAACTTGCGGCGCAGATGCAGCTGTTTTATTACCACTATCTGCATCATGACGGCTGATGTATTCGCCTGCGGCGTCAGCTGCCGCAGTGTGATTCGGGGCTGATGTAGGCAGACCTGCTTCACCATTTTCATAAAGTAATGTCAGCTGTTCTGCAGCGGCTTCATTCCATGGTTCGTCGGCGTTGGAAGGCGGCTCTGGATTCTGACCGGTCAGGTCTCCGCTTATATCTTTATTGTTATATTCTGCGGCAGGTGCAGGTTGGTCGTTGGCTGTTTTATCGGGATTGGCCTCCACTCCCTCCGCCAGCGCTTTCAAAGCGTTTTCGTATCCGGTTGTAAGAGCGGTGTATCGTTGCTGAGGTTTTTGGTCATCACTTTGCATGAGAACCTCCTTAGGTTGTTGACTGGCAAGCTGCGGCACGTCTGTTGGATTGGCAATGCGGTTGGTCAATTGCGCCATGGCCTGTTCGATGTGCACGAGCGCATCATGGTATGTGTCAGGAATTCCGGTGCTTGATGTTTCGGGCCTTGCGCTCAGCTGATTAATCCGCCCCTGCATGCCGGGTATGAGCGCGGCCTGACGGTCTTTGGCTTTAGCTGCAATGCCACGGATTTCATCGGCAAGTCTGGCAAGGTCCCGTGGTGTCAGGGCTTTTGATGAGGTGGCCGCCAGCCTATCAGCTGTTATGAATTCGGTTGTTTTATCACTCTGTGTTTCCGACATGCCGTCCTCCGGCGCACGATTAGATTTGAAGCTCGGACAGGGACGTAACGCGCCGACGTGTATACGGGTCAAATTCCGCCTACCGGCACGCGCTCCCTTGGCCCCGACGCAGGTACATATCTCGGACCACTCATGTCTGAATTGCCGATTCGCAGTAAATGGACTCTTAACGCCGATTTATAAGATTATGAAAAAAAACATTTTTCTCCCTTTTTGAGGGTGAGGAGAAAATATGCTAGGACCTGTTTGGTAGGGCCGTTGGTGATTGAAGCAGGGAAGAAAGGTCGAGCTGCTGCCTTCTGGATAGTCCAGACATTACTGTCGAGAGCTCGAATTTGCGCTACGCCTGAGCAAGATACTTGGCATCTTTGCGTTCATCAGCGCCGGGACGCTAAAAAGGGCCGCCTTAGAACGGCCTTTTCCCGTCTCTCTCAACAGTTTTACACTTTATTCGCATAGTCTCAGACGCGAAGCATTCAAAGTTGACCGGCCGTCCTGATTGCCCGGATACCTCCGCTGCAACTCAAGATTTTCTCTGATCTTACCAAAACCTTTGTTATCCCGGCATTTATTGCCGGGAACCATTGCTCAACAAGCATGGTATCTGGGAATAGTGCACGCAGAAAGACTTAAGCTATTGCCGCCAAAAAGCGTTTTCCCGTTTCGATGGATGGTTGCCGGTGACAAGCACCGGCATAACAGAATTTATGTTTGCGGCCGGAGAACGTTTTAAACTCCGGCGGACGCGTCTGGGTAATCATGTCGGCCGTTAGCTGGTTGATGGTGGCCGCATGTGTTACGGATGTTGTACCGTATTATTCATAAGCCCGTGCAGGGTCGATGTAGCGGCAGAATGATAAATGGTAGGTGCTTGCATACTGGCTGCGTCGTCCGCGTTCACGCCAGTCGATGACGCCGCAGTTGTCAATCATCACCGGCCGACAATCGATCTTCACGCCGGCAATCTGATAGCCGCGTTGCGGAACGCAGCCAGGGCCGGTGGTGCTCCAGGCGTCCAGAAAGGCAACAAAGAAGCGGCGGTCCGGGCTTTCAGGCTTGTGCACAGCGCGACGGTAACTGAAGGTGCGGCCATTGACGCGCACCACACTGCCATCACACGCTTCGGCATAGGCATGGCGGCTGTTACGGATTCCATCGCGCGTTTTGCGCGGATTATAAATGCCTTTGCCGCAATCCAAAACGGCAGAGACGACAGCATCTTCATAACCGGCAGCCCTGTAGCCAAGTGCAAAGGCGTGGGCGCGGGTGTTCATGTGCTTGAGAAAGCTGCGTGCAACCCGCGAACATGGCTTGATTTTTAATTTGCTGCGGGCGCAATCAGGTTGCACAAGCTGTTCGCCGTTTGCATCGCCTGCATAAGAATGGATAGCAAGTCTGAAATCATCTCCAAGGTTGGCAAGAACTTTCGAGGGAAGCAGAGCCGTTATGACAAACGCCAGACTGAGGTAAAACTTATGCGCGCTACCCTGTTTCATCATACCCGCCTCTTGGTGTGACTATATTCTCTTGCATGTGATTATCACATCACACAAGTTCAAGGCTATGTGATGGCGCCGTGCGTATTGTGAGTTTTTGTTATATCGCAACGAAACCAAAAGCTCAGGTCAAGTTTCAAAAACGACCTAAATATGTCGTATTTACACAGCTAGGACGATGGCATGAAGGTGGCCAAGGCTCATAAGGTTGCATTGTACTGCCCGCCCGCTCTCCACCCACGGAAGCGCGCGCCGTAGAGATCGCGCCAAAAATATGGGTGTTTTCATAAAGTTGCTCGGCCGGCTGCCAGGGGCTTGTGCCTCGCCTGGCTCACTTGGCCGTTTTTCTGGCCAAGCCGCATCTCATCCTGAAACCAGATTTCGATCTTGGTTTTGGGCAAGCAGCTCTCAGCTTTTGGTGGTGAGGCGGCTGACTTCTTTGTAATAGGCGCTTTTGACATCGCCCACGCCTGTCTGGTTCATCGCGCCCTGCATTGTGCGCGTGAGCGTTGCGGCGATTGCGTGGATCGCATTATGCCGGCTTAAGCCCCCGCTCATTAGACGATCAAGGGCGGCAGCAACGGGGGCTTCATCACCAAGTAAAATTTGATTCTCGACGGCAACATGCGTTGCCGCGTGCAAATCCGGGTTTTGCAGAGAGATGTTTGAAACACGGTGATAGTCCAGGACCAGGCTGATCTTTTCAGTCTCGTTGAGTTTTGACCAGGCTTCAGCATCAACAGGGCGTTCTGGATTATAGAGCATGAAAGTACTTCTCCAGGTTCCGTAACAGGTGCCGCTTTATGCTCGACGCTTGTGCGCCTAAACGTGATTGTTCAGAGCTTCGTTCGTCTGTGGTCCATAGCTTGTTGGGGCCAGCTTTCAGGTTTCAGCTTTTTTGCACTCAAGATGGCGTTGCAAGGATTCCTTGGCGGAATAATATCCCTCCTGCCGCGAAACACTCCAGTAGCGCAGTTCCGACAAAGGAATTGGTTTGCCACTGACCGCGCATTTGACGAAATCACCGGGCGCCAGAACCTGGAATTCTCCGTCAAGATATTTGATGCGCGCCTCGTTTTTAAATTCAAACATGGAATTTGCGCGATTCATGTCTTGTCCTGTTGAATTGTGAAATATGTGTTGGAGATAGATATATCATTTTTAATCTCAAAATGTGCGTCTGCTTATTTTAGGATATGGTCAGGCTTCCGCAATGCATATTTTAATCGCTTATTAAAAGAGCGAGCCTTGGTCACTCTCCGGATTGCTTCTGCGGCGCGTATTTCCTTTTTGCGGAGTGTTAGGATTGGGGGCAGTCTGAGGCTCGCTGCCGCTCGTATTGTTTACGGTACGCACATCAAGCCGACCATCGCTGAATTCGATTTCCAATGGCATATCCTGAAATACACTGCTTTTGAACTTGATTGTTTGGCCATAGCGATCGCGCACCACTGCAAATC